>NZ_CFHRBF010000006.1:0-390382 GCF_984380535.1 Thalassoroseus sp. | reverse complement strand
CATGACCCAATCCCAAAAGTAATCACACGTGACCATGAACCGTCCAGGTTCATGGACGGTATCCCGAATCGATGATCAGAGAGACGATTTCCCGAAGAACGTCATCGGGCAGCGACGGCAACGCGTCGGCGATTAGTTTGAGCAGATCCCCGGGCGTTTGCTGCGCTTTTTGCTGCAACGGTTCACCCGTATCGTATAGCGATTGATCAGGTGTTTTGCCGTAAGTGCTTTCACAGTCTACGTCTGTCGGGGGCGGCGTTCCAGATGACACGCCGACTTTTAATCCGTAGGTCCAGGGTTCAAGTCCCTGCGCCTTCACTTATATTGAAGAACGGGTTGCGTCATTTTGACGTGACCCGTTTTTCTTTTTGGTATCGTGCATTCGCCGATCTCACGTAGGCTGGATTTCATCCGTACGATTCGCCACGATGGTGACATGTGTGGACGATTCAACCTTCGGACGAACCTTTCTACGGTCGCAGACGTCTTCGATGTTGCGCCGCGACAGGTGGAGTTGCCGTTCCGTTACAACATTGCCCCGACGCAGACGCTGGTGGCCATTCGCCAGGATGAGGACGAGCGTGAGCTTTTTGAGCCCCGCTGGGGTTTGATCCCGTCCTGGGCGAAGGACATGTCGATCGGCAATCGGATGATTAACGCCCGATGCGAAACTGTGGCCGAAAAGCCTGCGTTTCGAGCTGCGTTCAAACGCCGACGCTGCATCATCCCGGCCTCCGGTTTCTACGAATGGAAGGGCAAGAAATCGCCAAAGCAACCGGTTCACATTCACATGATGACCGATTCCGTCTTCGGTTTCGCCGGCTTATGGGAGACTTGGAAAGGCCCTGATGGACCGATCGAGTCGTGCACAATTATTACGACGGAACCGAACGAGTTGACCGCCGAGGTCCACGATCGAATGCCGGTCATCCTGCACTCGGAAGACTATCTTGCGTGGTTGGCGAGTGATGACTCAGAAGAACTTCGAGGCTTATTGATCCCATATCCTGCCGACGAAATGACGATGGAACCCGTGAGTCGCTACGTCTCTAACGCACGAAACGAGGGCCCCGAGTGTCTTAACCCTGTGTGACACAACCGCTTTCAGATGCGAACGTTGTCGACGAAAGACCGTTATTTTTCGTAGTCTGCACCCGTCACACTATTCAGAACGGATTCTTGCCAGTTGCGAAGTTCCTTAGACAACCTCTGCGTGAGTTCTGGCTGCTGGTCTGCGATGTTTTCGGTCTCGGCGGGATCTTTCACCAGGTCGTAAAGTTCGGGTGTTTCATTGCCCGTGGCATCACCATCGACGACGAGTTTGTATCGGTTGTGCACGAACGAGCGTGGTCCGGTGAAGTCTTTTGGTTCGATCGGTGGTTGGCGGAAGTTGCGAAAACTGCGTGTCAGCTTGCCTTCGAGGTATTTGACCAGCGGAGTGGTTCCCTCTTGGAGTGCCGCTTCGATATACGGCTCGGGCAGCGGTTTGCGGCCGGTTAGGTTGGTCGTGTCGTATTGCCAGAACCCGATTGGGTGCGGACGCTCGCTCAGTTGCCCATCCAGAACCGGCACCAGGGAAGTCCCATCAAGTGGACGATCCGGCAGATCGATGTCAAGCAACTCACAAAGTGTCGGCAGCAGATCACTCGTGACGGCGGGGACATCGGTCGTGCGAGGTTGTTTGATCCGGCTTGGCCACTCGATGATTCCGGGAACGCGAATGCCGCCTTCGTAGACAGACGCTTTGTCTTCCCGAAATGGCGTCGTCACGCGGTCGGTGCTCGGTGGACTCCCATTGTCGCCGCAATAGAACACCAACGTGTTTTTTTGTAAGCCGGACTTCTTCAAGTGCTCGCGCAGGGTGCCGATGGATCGGTCCATTGCGGTAATCTCGGCATACCGTTCCTGCAGGACCTCACGCAACGGGCGTGTGGTCGGCCGACCGGTTTTCATCGATGTGAGTGTTACCATCCGCTGTGAGTACGCTTCTGGTAAGTCGGCATACAGCTCCAAATCTTTGTCG
Organism: Thalassoroseus sp.; assembly: GCF_984380535.1. Taxonomy (NCBI): domain Bacteria; kingdom Pseudomonadati; phylum Planctomycetota; class Planctomycetia; order Planctomycetales; family Planctomycetaceae; genus Thalassoroseus; species Thalassoroseus sp. The sequence continues at coordinate 388,359 of NZ_CFHRBF010000006.1, read as the reverse complement.
AGACCGCTATACGGTTCGTGTGGCGATCCGAACCAAACGACCGCCATGAATGGTTTGTCGTTCGCCTCGGCCGCGTCGATGAATTTGATTGTTTCTTCAATCGTGACTTCCGATCCCTCGCCGGGAAACTCTTCGGGGGCATTTCCGTTCCGGGAAAAAATCGGATTCATTTCGTAGAAGTTGTCGTGCGACAGATATTCGTCCAACCCCATTTTGCGTGGGTTCGTGGGTGAGTCCGCTTTCACAGGGCCAAGATGCCATTTGCCGAAATGAGCACAGGTGTAGCCGGCCGATGAAAGCAGATGGGCGATCGTGATTTCTTCAGGACGGATGGAATACCCCGGCTCGAATGTGCCGTACCGATTGGGATGCCGACCGGTCAAAAAACTTCCTCGCGTCGGTGAACACGTCGGATGGCCAGCGTAAAACCGGTCAAACCGCAAACCGGTGCGAGCCATCTCATCAAGCACGGGGGTTTTGACATGCGGGTGCCCGTTGTAGCCGGTTTCACTCCAGCCGTGATCGTCCCCCATCAACAACACGAAGTTTGGCGTGTCAGCGGCCTCGATGGGCGAAACACTGCACAACCCGAAAGTCACGACGATGAGAGAATACGCGAAGACTCGCGGAGGAAGTTGCATGAGACGCCCGTTCTCAGAAGTGGATTTGGATGCGTTCGAAGAATCCCACGATACCGCAACTGGGGCTGATCGCAAGTCGAGGTCACTTTAGCGTTCAGATTCCGGGATATACACGGCCGAAAGCCCGCAAACATCCCAAGCACGAGTTCCGCGGCTCACATTCCAGGTCACAAATACGAGACTGCCATCCTCCGACAACGCGGTGCTATAGGTTCCCTTCGGAATGAAGCCGTACTTCTTCTCGTAAAACGGGTGCAAAAACGCGATGACTTTTTTTCGCCCGGTTTTAATGTCGAACTGCACGATGGGGGTGCCATCGCGGTAACCGCCACCGTGTGCACCGGGTGAGTAATAGAGAAATCGACCTGTGGGATCGACGTCGATCGAAGCCACGTACGCATTCTCACCGACGCGAGCCGTACCAATCTCCCGAGTTGATTCCGTTTTGACATTGAACTCCCAAACCGTTGCGTCTCCATTGCGCTGTCCGGTCGAAACGGTGTAAATCAACCCGTCCGCAGTTTCCGAAGTGGCGGCACGGTTCCCCATTGTGACCCCGACCTTGCGGGGTGGTTTGCCGGTTGCGGGATCGAAGCACATCAACTCGCCGTCTTGATTGCCAGGTACGTAGAAAAGTTTCCCGGTCGATTTCGAGAGCATCATCGACCGTGCGGGTCCGTCCGGGCCGGAATATAACAGCTTCTTGCCTAGCAAATCGTACGCAAAGAAGCGGATATCTTGATCTTTCGCATCGGGACCGGCAGCGGTTCCGCCGTAGAAAATCATCCGCTCTGGATCGAGCACACTATTCGGAATGCTGTGTTTCGGTACGGGAATCGCGATGATTTCGCTTTGCTTGGTTTTCGGATTGGTGCGGAAAATCCAATCGCCTTGGTAATGATTGGCATCGTTAGCAGCCCGTGGCGACCCACGATGAGTTGCGTAGTACAACCAACCGTCTTTCCCAAGATCCACGCGGCTATGAATTTTCCCAGGCGTATAATGCCCGTCGGGGAGATTCAAGAGTTGCGCGACATCAACCAACGAACGTAATGACTTCGTTTCCGGGTTGTACTCGTAGACATGAGCCGTCCCGGTGCCGTGCTTCATAATTCCACGACCAATGGCGTAGTGATCGCCAATCGCCGAATAGTATTTGCCATTCGCGACCGATCCGTTGCCCCAGTTCGACCATGGTTTGCCGGGGTAGTTTTGGTTGGGATAAAACAAGAAATCGATTGTCGGTACTTCGCTCGCAATCACCACATCATCATTCAGACTTGCGGGCGGTTTGAGAAAGTCCGCTGAGCGATCTGTCACGACTTCCTTCCCGTCCGGGAGCGTCGGCGGATAAGGCAGATCCTCGTCGCGTATCACTTTGGGTTTGGCCGACTTCTTGGCTTGAGCGGAAGCAAGCTTGGCTTCGCTCAACGAGAGTGTCAGAACAACGCAAATCGACAGAACAGTTCGGCTCGTCATGGAAGCGGCCTCGGTTGAACGCGGAGAACAAGCGGGCGGAATCGGACATCCTCAGGGAGCCGACGCTGATGGTGGCTCCTGTTTGATAGACGCTCGAAGTTTGATCGCCCTTTCACTGTTGGGATACCGTGAAATGATCTCCCGTTCAAGCGTGTCGGCGTCGGCGACTCGTCCGGTCGCCCGCAACGAATCCGCTGCATGGGTCATCGCGATTGCCGCTAAATGGACATTCTCGCCGTAGACCAACGGCACCCACAAATATGCGGCCGCCGCTTGCCCGTGTTGCTGTTTCAATCGGTAGGCGTCTCCCAGTGTGTACCACGGTCCGCCACGAAGTTCGTCCGGCAAAAAGCGAATATCCGCCGCCCATAGATCCAAATCGGCGGAACTCACTTGATTCCGTTGAATCTCCGTTCTCCAAAGTTGCATCTTCGCCAGTTGTCGCCAGGGTTGTTCCGCGAAATCGGCCAGACGGAGCATTTGATTTCGTGCGGCGGCCCCGTGTTCGGCGTCCATCAGCAACGCACTTGCCGACAACAACCCAGCGACTTCTTCGTTGCGAAGTTTCCAAGCGAGGGCTTCGTTGCGGTGTTCCTTCGTTGGCGTTGACTGTGTCCATAATAGTGGAGCGAGTGCCAAGTGACGGGAATTCGAATCACTCCGCAAGATCGCCAAAAAGTTGTTCCCGGCAGCTGCATAATCACCCCGATGAAACGCACAACGCACGAGCATTGCCAACAGGTCTCGCCGAACCCATGCGCGTGGTTCGGACGTAAGAGCCGCTCGAAATTGCTCGTTCGCTTCTTGGATCTTCTGTTCTGCGAACAGCCGTAAACCCTTGATATGCGATTCGGAAAGCGGTGTTTCGACCTCTGAGACTTGGTCGGCGGACTGCGTCAGGGTTGGCCCGTCGTCTTTCAATCGGTAGCGGATGACGGAAGCATTGTAATCGGAAATGAAGCAGCTCACGACAATCTCGCCACCGCTGTCTTGTCGCAAGCGAAACCGATCGGTCGGTTCGGCGGCGAAAAGTTGCTGTGCGATACCGGCAACGAGCAGTCCGCAAATCCCCATCGCGCGAAGACCGACCGGACGCTGAATGGATCGCGTCCGCTCTTTGAGCTGATTAGCGGAGTTGTTCGGTGTTCCGGTAGGTGTACGTTCCACGATTTTGGCTGGCGAGTATGCGGAGAAAGTTGGATTCTTCGGGTTGTAGATCAGGACCTTGCCCGAACTTGATGCAATGAATGGCAGCCCGACGGCCCCGATTGAGTTTGGTCCGAATGGTATAGAGTTCCGCCGGCTCGAGTTTCGGATCGTCGGCATCGGTGAGGAAGAATACCACGTCTGGATCAAGCGAAAATGCTCGTTCCATGGCCGGCATATGCTTGGTTCCGCCCTCGGCCAGAATCGTGCGAATGAACCGATTTGCCAAAACTTGGTTGTGCTCGCTCGCTCGATAAAGTTTTGCTCGGATGTCGTTGTGGAACTTCATCGGGAACACGACGTCATTGTAAGCGACGATTTGAAACTGCTGCGTGCGATCCAAACGATTGACGCTTTCAATGAGCTTGGCTTTCGCGTACTCGATTGCGTCATGCGTATTCATGCTGGCAGAGGTGTCGATGATGTAGACAATACGCTCCGCCGTCGAGGTTTGCCCCATGAAACTGACTTGCCCCACGCCTGCGCCACCCGAAGGTGGGGGAGCTTGTTCGTTGGGCGTGAGTTGCGACGGTTTGACCTCCGTTTCGGGTACTCCGCCGGAGGGGGCGGTCTTCGTTCCCATGCCGATCAAAGGCGTTGGTTTCGGCTCGGGCAGTTTCGTCAAATTGTTGAGAACTTGTTCATCGATTTTCTCGGCATCCGTGGTCGTTTCGAGCGGATCGACGGTCGGTTCCACGATCGTTTCCGGCTGTGGAACCTCTTCGGCAACAGGTTGCTCGATTGGTTTTTCTGGCTTGAGATAGATGCCGACTTCGCGGAGACCGTCGTCTTGCGCGGGACCGATGCCGGGTGAGCTATCGCCGCAACTTGGCAGCCCGGATGTGATCAAAACACCTAATACGATTCCGTGAATCAGCGCGGAAATGATCCACCCCGGACCTGCCGCCGAGTGCGTTGGTTGCTGGGGTGGTGAAGGAGCGGTCGATGGCATGGAGTCTCCCCATGTGCGGGAACGTTCACGGTTCGTCCACCGACCATTCTATCTACAATGACACGAAACCCGAAGACCGACTTCTAACGAGGCGGAACGGGCCCGGTTCGCAGGATGGGTTCTAGCTCCTCGACGAAGTCGTTGACGTCTTCATAGTCGCGATACACCGAGGCAAACCGCACAAATGCGACTTGATCCAGTTCGCGTAGCGACTCAATCACACGTTCGCCAATGAAGCGGGAATTCACTTCCCGTTCAAAGCTTTCGTGAATTTCTGACTCTACGCTAGCGATGATTGCATCGACCTGATCTTCTGAAACCGGGCGTTTCCAACACGCTTTCTCGATCCCAGCTCGCAACCGTTCGCGGCAGAATGGAACACGATTGCCATTTTTCTTGACGACTTTGATTGTCGATTGCTCAATCTTTTCGTACGTGGTAAACCGACGTCGACAGTCCGCGTGTAAACACTCACGACGACGACGGATGACGAAATCGTGACTCGACCGCGAATCGATGACTCGCGTTTCGCCTTGCCGACAAAATGGACAGTGCATTAGGTCAAGCTCTCCGCAACGTTGGGACAGGGGCACCATTCCCTGTGTGTTGGACTCACACTGTCACTCACTCGATAATAACCCACATGTAGAATACTCATGTCAACGCCCAATGACCAGTCATTCTCAAACAAATCCGTGGAAACGGAGAATACCGACGAACAGTCGCGAATTGAACTCTCGCAACTGACCCGACTGGTTGTGATCAATCAACTCTTGTGGAGTGCCGGCTACTCGCTGACTTCCGGCGGATTTCTCCTCTATTTCGCCAAAGGGTTGGGGGCGGATGATTGGTCGATTCGAATTCTTATTGTAATGCCTGAATTACTAGGGCTATCGGGACTGTTGAGTCGCAAGCTGTTGCAGCATTTCGGCAGTTCCAAACGGTTGTTTATGACGTTCTCGCTGCTTGCCCGTGTCACTATGCTGGCGGTACCGCTCTACGGGTTTCGACTATTCCGTGGCGAGGCCGATGTCACGTTCGCCTCGATGATTGCGGTTCTGGCGATTTCCTACATTCTGCAGGAAATTGCGTTCGTGGTTTATATCTCGTGGATTAGCGAACTCGCACCCAAGAATAACTGGGGCCGATTCTTCGCATGGCGGAACGTTGCGAAACTGTTGCCGTTGCTCATCATTGCTGTGCCTGCGGGATTTCTGCGGGACTGGTGGCGGCGAGCCGGTCCGCCGGAAGAGGCGTTGCTGGCGTATGAGGTGGCGTTCTCGTTGGGGATCTTTTTGTTGATCCTCTCACTTTGGCCGATGCTCAAGTTGCCCGATGTGAAACTGCCGCCGATCGCGGATGCCATCCCAAACCGACGAAGGATTCGCGAAGCATGGAAAGACCCGTCGACGCGGTATCTTCTTCTCTATGCGTGGTCTCTGGCGTTTGCGAACGGTTTGACTCAACAAGCCCTGTTTTCACTGGTCTACAGTTACTTGGGACTTCAGTTGGGCATGTTCTATGCGCTCAAAAGCTTGATGAACGTCGCCAAACTTCCTGTGAGCTGGTACACAGGGCATCACTGTGACCGGTCCGGAAACCTTCGCCCACTTGTTGTCGGTCTGCTGATTGCGACCAGCGGACTCGTCTTTTGGTTGTTCGCCACGAAAGAGCAGTGGTGGTGGGTGGTTCCGTCTTATATTTGCTGGGGGTTTTATGCGATGGCCAATATCGCGGGACGAAACCTCGCACTCGGTTTGGCACCCGACGAGGATCGGGCTGCGCACTTCGCGTTGTTTCGGCAAGTCAGCGGATTGATTGCGGGGCTTTCCGGTCTGCTTGGCGGTTGGTGGTTGGGTCAGATGTTTCAAGCGGGCGTGGAATGGAGTCTTCTCGGGCGTTCGTTGGGAGCCGCCCATGTGGTCATTGTGGTCTCGCTATTTGCTCGCTACGCGTCGATGCTGTGGCTGATCCCCGTTCGCGAACCCCGCTAGCCACAACGGACTTACCGACGTTTCCTCTTCGCCGTTTTGGTGCGTATGCGGGCGGTGGGTTTCCGACGGCGGATCCAGCGAATCCAACTCTGAAATTGCTCGGCGGCCAGCAGTTGTTCCATCGTGCCGAATTGTCGTTCCAGTTCCTTTTCCGTGAACACAGCATGGATTTGCCGATGACAGGTCGTGCACAATAGCACCGTCTCCCGGCCCTTACGGCTTTTGGGAACAATGTGATGTTTGTTCATCTGCCCGCGATCGTATTGGTGTTCGCAAATCGGGCAAGTCGTCGGTTCGGTAATTTTCATAACAGAAACCGATTTCTCGGACGGTGATACTCGTTGTGATGGGATTGGGTTCACGGTTTATCCTAGCGCATTTCGTGAAGTCGGCCAACGATTGAATTGCGTCTGCTTGCATCCGTCCGCCCAACTGTTTCTACTAAGAGCACGTTGAGTGATTGAGGTTCGCCGCCGGAAATCGCTCATCACCGTTGTGACTTCCAACCGTGAGCAACCTCCCGCCATGTCGGATGACCTCATCTTCGCGATGGGGAAATACGAAGCCCGTATTCCCACCGATCGACACTACTCGAAAAATCATATGTGGGTGCAGAAATCGTCCACAGGCGACACGCGAGTGGGGCTGACCGCTTATTCCGTGCGATTGTTGCAAGATGTGTACTTTTTGGAGTGGTCGATTGATCCCGATTCGACGGTGACGAATCGTCAGGAAATCGGTGAAATCGAAAGTTCCAAGGCCGTGTCCTCGTTACACACACCCTGCGATGGAAGAATCCTCGAGTTCAACGAGGATTTGCTAAACGATCCATCGCATATCAACGCGGACACTTACGGAGCCGGTTGGCTTTACACAATGCAAACCGATGCCGATTTGCTCTCAGCACAGGAGTATCTTGAGCATCTGGAGCAGGGCTGGGAGAAGGACCAACGATTGATTAAGGGGCAGGTCAACTAAACCAGTTGACCGCTCTCCAAGACGTTCTTCGACTTTGAATCGAAAGAAACCACTATGGCCGCGAAGAAACTGACCGTCGTCATTTCGCAGCATCAAGGCAAACACCCCGTTAAGCGAAACATGGAGGAGGAAATCGCGGCGGCCTTGATTATGGATTCCGACATTGACGTGTCGCTGGTGCCCCACGTCTACGACATGTCTGCCGACCATACGGGGATGCTGTTCCTGCGAGGCATTCCCGGTCCTGTCGTGGTGTTGTCGTGGATGTACCCGCGAGCGTGTCGCTGGATTCTCGATCGACAAGGCGTTCGTGGCCAAGAGGGCATGACGCTACTCAAGGCAGAGGGTGAAGACGAAGACGATCTTCCCGACGCTGAGGATGAAGATCGCAACGGCATCGGCTCACTTGATGTCCCCAAACGGAAACTTTGGTGCTTGGACTTACGAGCCTACGACGATCCGGAAGTCTATCTCGAGGAGATTCGCCGGATCGCCAAGGACTGCACGATGCAAACCGTCGATTTGCTCGGCTGGATTGGCGGGCAGCCCAAGGCCGATCAGATGCAGCGGTATCTCGCATCACCGGCCACTAACGGAACCGCCCCGACCAACGGAAGCACACCGGCGAAACCCACACCGTTACCCACGTCCGCGGATCAAGAACCGACGAAACGCCGGTGGTATCCGGTGATCGATTACAGCCTGTGCACCAACTGTATGGAGTGCATCGACTTCTGCCTATTCGGTGTGTACGGCGTGGATCAACTCGACCGCATTCTGGTCGAAGAACAAGATAACTGCAAAAAAGGCTGTCCCGCGTGTAGTCGGGTCTGTCCTGAAAATGCGATCATCTTCCCGCAACACAAAACGCCCGCGATCGCTGGGGCCGAAGGTGAAGTGGCCGGGCTAAAAATCGATCTCTCGAAACTCTTTGGTGGCGACGACACCGGGAAAACGCCACTTGAAATGGCCGTCTTGGAACGCGATCAAGAACTAGTCGCCGACGGACGCGACGCGGTCGGCATGAACGTCGGCATCCCCAAACGTCAACCCGCCAACGCAACCGCCCCCCGCGACGAACTTGACGACCTCATGGACGGCTTGGACGACCTCGATTTGTAACACGACCATACTCGGAAGCATCGTCTTGAATACCGACCGTCTTCATCTCAATTACGAAGTCGCTCGCGATCATTTGCTTGCCCAACGCAATTCGTCCGGGCATTGGGTGGGGGAGTTGTCAACGTCGGCATTGTCGACCGCGACGGCGGTGATGGCACTCGAAATGGTCTCACGGCATCGCAGCGGTGAATGGGAGCAAGATCGCTTACGCTCGTTTATCACGCGCGGTCTCGCATGGTTGGCAAGCTATCAAAACGAAGACGGCGGCTGGGGCGACACAACGAAAAGCCTCAGCAACATCTCCACATCCATGCTCGCGCGAGCGGTGTTTCGAGCGACGAACACGGAGGAACAATATTCCGATGTTGTCGAAAACGCTCAGTCATACATTGATCGCGTGGGCGGTGTGCCAGCGGTGATAGCTCGGTATGGGAAGGACAAAACGTTCTCTGTGCCGATTCTCACGCATTGCGCCCTTGCGGGGATGGTCGAATGGTCCACGATTCCCGCGTTGCCGTTCGAGTTGGCGTGCCTGCCGGCTCGGTTTTACAAGACGGTGCGATTGCCGGTCGTGAGTTATGCGTTGCCAGCGCTCATCGCCATCGGGCAGGTGCGGCATCACTTCGTGAAGTCGTGGAATCCCTATTTGTGGACGGTTCGCAACGCCGCCCGCAAACGCAGTCTCAAAGTCCTCGAACGCATCCAACCAACCAACGGCGGATTCCTCGAAGCGACGCCGCTGACGAGTTTCGTCACGATGAGTCTCGCCGGCATGGGGTTGGTCGATCATCCGGTGGTCGAAAAGGGTGTGCAATTCATTCTCGATTCGGTCCGTGAAGATGGCAGTTGGCCGATCGATACCAATCTCGCGACTTGGGTGACGACGCTGTCGGTCAACGCGCTCGGTGACGATCTTCCGGAAGCCGCCCGCGAACCGATTCGGCAATTTCTGCTCGATCAGCAATACAAAACCGTCCACCCCTACACCAACGCCGCCCCCGGCGGTTGGGCGTGGACCGATTTGCCCGGCGGCGTGCCGGATGCGGATGACACACCGGGAGCGATGTTCGCGTTGAGTGGAGAGTTGAGGGTTGAGAGTGGAGAGTCAGGGGATGCAATCGAACGCGGCGTGAATTGGTTGCTTGGTTTGCAGAATCGTGATGGTGGTTTTCCGACGTTCTGCCGAGGTTGGGGGACGTTGCCATTCGATCGCAGTTCCGCGGACATTACGGCTCATGCTTGGCGGGCCTTGCATCGGTATTCGATCAAAGTTGAATTAGAGTCTTTTTCGGACATCAATCTCGCTGATTCTGTAGAGAACATGACGATGCCACCTGGAGACGGTGTTGAACGTCATGTAATCATTCCTCGAATGATACAACATGCAGTCAAACAGGCGGAACGATTCTTAAAACGCGTTCAAAACTCCGACGGTTCTTGGTTCCCCCTCTGGTTCGGCAATCAACACCATCCGAACGAGGAAAACCCGACTTACGGCACCGCTCGGGTGTTGGCGGCTTATCGGGATGCGGAAAAACTGCAGTCCGAACCGGCGGTACGCGGTGTTCAATGGTTGGTCGACAATCAGAACGACGATGGCGGTTGGGGGGCGGCGAAGGGAATTGTTTCGAGTACCGAAGAGACGGCCCTGGCAACGGAAATTCTGCTTTCGGTGCCGAACGCTCGCGAATCGGCGGCACGGGGCGTAGAATGGTTGTTGGAAAAAATCGAGGACGGAAGTTGGACCGAACCGACGCCGATCGGTTTCTATTTCGCCAAGTTATGGTATTTTGAAGAGTTGTACCCGCAGATCTTCACGGTCGCCGCCCTGCGGAGAGCCTGCCAAGTGTTCCTACCCAAAACCGAGGCCAGCGAAACTTCCGCTTAGAAGTCCGTTGGCACCGACTATACATTGCAAGGAGATGTCCCGTGTCGATCGATGCGACGCCGTACTACGACGCCGACGGACCCACCGGCACGGCTACCACTTCCTCAACACCTCGGATGGACGACGATCCGAAACCCGTCAAACGCCAACGCCGCAAAAGCACCAGCCATCTCAAAGCCGTCCCGGAAACGCTGACGGAACGCGAGGAGATTAAATCCGCCGCGGAGCAGTTCGCCAAACGGCTGGACGCGTCCAACCCCTTCGCCAAAAAGACCTTGGAACAATGGGGACGGGAACTACTCGAAGAAACGGGCAAGCCCGAAAAATTCCTGGGCTTCGCGATGGTGCTCATTGGCAACTTCTTCTGGAAGCGACAATTCCTGGCGATTCCGTTCGAACGACGGATGCTGTTGTTGCCACACTGTCTGAAACACGCGGAAGGTTGCCCGGCTGATTACGACGAGTTCGGTCTCGACTGTGAGAAATGCGGTGCCTGCTCGATCGCCGACTACAAAGTGAAAGCCGAGAAACTCGGTTACAAGGTGCTCGTCGCTGAAGGTTCGCCGGTCGTTTTGAAGATCATCGTGTCCGGGCATATCGACGGCATCCTGGGCGTTGCCTGTCTCAATGTGCTGGAAAAGGCGATCGACAAGGTCCTGATTGCAGGCGTGCCAAGTTACGCGATTCCGCTGCATTCGGGCGACTGCAAGAACACCACGCTTGACGAAAGCTGGGTGTGGGACGTGCTCGAAGAATACCAACCGCTGCCAGAACCGCAGACGAATAGTTACGTTCCGCTACTGCGTTCCGCGAATCGACTGTTCGACACTGAACGGTTTGAAACGCTTCTTCCACGGGTGCGAACCAAAACCACCGAGGCAGCAAATAGTCCAATCGGCCAGACCGAACGCATTGCTTACGACTGGTTGGCGAATGGCGGAAAACGGTTCCGGCCGTTCATGACGCTTGCGGCTTACGACGCCCTCACCGGCGCGAAAACACTTAAGACAATGGGTGAGGAACCGATCGACTTCTCGGATGGCGTCGGTCGGGTTGCGATGGCTATTGAAGCATTCCATAAGGCATCGCTCGTCCATGACGACATCGAAGACGACGACCAATACCGTTACGGCCAACAAACGCTGCACCGGCAATTCGACACCGGTACCGCGATTAATGTCGGAGACTATTTGATTGGCGTTGGATATCGTCTAGTGACTTCGGCGTGTGCAGACATCGGGCCCGAGGCAGCGGCGGATATTCTCGACCGCATGGCGGCTGCTCACATCAAGTTGTGTGACGGGCAGGGGGCCGAAATGGCTTGGCAGAATTCCGATCTGTCACTCACGCCTCTCGACGCACTCCAGATCTACGCCCTGAAGACATCGCCGGCGTTCGAAGCTGCTTTGTATGCGGGTGTGCGAATGGCAGGCTCGGTCGAAGCGTATGAGGAGACAATCACGCAGTTTGCTCGGCAGGTGGGGATTGGTTTCCAGATTCTCAACGACTTGAAAGATTGGCGAGGCGACGTCGATAATAAACTCGTAGCTGGTCAGGATGCGTTGGCACTCAGACCGACGGTGCTGCTCGCGTTGGCATTGCAGTCCGCGAGTGAAGACGAGCAAGCCGAGATTCGCCGACTCCTGCGAAGTGAAGAACCGCCGGCGATGCGGATGGGACGTCTGCGTCGCATCTTTGAACGCTACGATGTCTTCACGAAAGCGGAATCGCTTGTGGAGAAATCACGGGCCCGAGCCGAGGCACTCGCGGATGCAGTAGAGCCTGACGAGTTTCGTCAGTTGCTTTACTTCCTGACCGATACCGTATTGGCGGACGAGGACACATCCGACTTGCCGCCGCAAGCCAGCGACATCCTTGTTCCGTTACCAATCGCATCCGGCGTGTAGTTTTCCGCTTGTTGCGAACTGTTTCAGTCGGAAATCGCAGCGATCACAGTGCTGGTCGGCAGCACTCGCGATGCGTCAGCGGTAGGCGAACAGTTTAGCTTAGCCAGTGATCAATTGGGGGGTGCGGCTGCCGGTGTGTCGTCGAACTCCTCACAGCGTTTTTCCCAATCGATTTGTTCTTGATGCTTCGCATGCAGAACACGTTCGGGTCGTAGCCCGATTTGAAAGAAGCCGTAGCCTAGTCGGGTGCAGTGTTCAACTTCGCATCGCAGGAACGTCGGCCCGTTGGTACCTGGCAGGATAGCAATCACATGATCCGAAGTGAGCGGCCGGTTGTGCACCAGCGACAAACCACCGACGGAAATGTCCTTGCTGACAGCCGGCAACGCTTTTGAGTAGTCACCGCGTTTGTTGAGTTCCGTCGGCACCAGCCAAACGACTTCCGAGAATGGCGACCGTTGGTTTTTCCGGTCCGCGTGACGAATCCCATCCATGCATACCGTATTGACGCGGTTGGTCAACGCGGTTTGAACTTCCTTACGACGGTTGAAATACTCGAAATCCAACATGTCAGTCTCCAGCGACGGAAGAAACCGGATCGCGGTGTTCTGCTTGGCGGCCGTAGCGTTCACCCCGTGATGAACAAGATTCCGCACGATAGCGAATGCTTCGGCGAAAGGTGACCTGCGGTCGCAGTATCAATATCAAAAACCTTAGTTCACAGAACGGCCGCTGCGGTGGAATCTTGGGTCAATTCGTTTCGCATTGCCGAAAAAACGTTCTTGGCCACAAGGTCGTCGACGTCCACACTGTGCAGAAACTTGCCACCACTCTCGTAAATCCCACGCTGTAAAAATCGACACCAAGTCAATTTCAACGCTCGATGGATCTTGGTCGTCGTCTCCATCGGGAAGGAAATTACGACATACCGCTCAATAATCGGCTCAAGATGCCGAAACGAGAACCCGCCGACAGAGATGTCGCGGCCATCGACAACAATCGAGGAGCCAGTTTGCGTGGTGAATGCTTCGTCGAATGGCGTCAGTAGGACCGAATGAGGATACTGCACCCGTTGCCAACGTCTTTGCGGAAGCGTCTGCCCGTGCGGCTGCCAACACAAATGAGAAGATTGGGGCAATACCGAAATCGTCGTCGCAAAGTAATAGGACGGATCGGTAACGTCGGGCATCACAAGGTTTTGCACGGAATCCCTACGCTTTTCTGAACGTATTGCTATCGCATGAAACGACCAACGACCGTGGAGAGAACAGGTCGTCACATCGGAGAATTGAATTGCCAGCTCATTCCGGCCGGCAAGCGTAGCTTACGTACGTAGGAAGTCAAAACCTTGTGTACATCACTGTAGCAGAAGAGGCGAGAACCTTGCGATTCTCGCCTCGATTCCGGTTATTTCGTGATGATGTCTTGCACGGTGTGATTGCTCGGAATCATCGGCAGAACGTGTTCTTGATAGCTACAAAGAACATCGAGCAGATAAGGACCATCGTGATCGATCATCTCACGGACGGCGGCTTCGTAATCCGCGCGACGCCGGACTTGCTTCGCCTTAACTCCATATCCTTCAGCAATTTGCACAAAGTTCGGGTAGGTAGCATTCGCATATGCCGAACCGTCGCCGTCACCAAGCCACTCGGGGTGATCGATCGGTCCGAGATACGTATGTGCCCGCCGACCTTCCATGAACCGATCTTCCCACTGCACAACCATACCCAAGTGCTGGTTGTTCAACAGCAAAATCTTGACAGGAAGTTTTTCACAATACAGCGTCGCCAGTTCTTGAATGTTCATTTGGAATGAACCGTCGCCATCGATGTCGACCACTAAATCATTCGGATAGGCGGCTTGAACGCCCATCGCAGCCGGCAAACCGAAGCCCATTGTTCCCAAACCGGAACTACTCAGCCAATGTCGTGGCTCATCGAACTTATAGAATTGAGCCGCCCACATTTGGTGTTGGCCGACACCCACAGCGATATACGGGTTTCGCTCGTGAGCAATTCGCCAGAACTCTTCGATCGCGTATTGCTGAATGAGTCCTTCACCCGGATCGTTGTAGGACAGCGGATGCTCTTTTTTCCAACGAGCAATTTTCGTCTTCCACTCTTCGATTTCCGGAAGATCGTCGTCGGTCAGGTGCTTGTTCAAGTCTTGAAGCACCAACTTCAGATCGGCAACGATCGGAATATGGGCTTCTTTGTTCTTATGGATTTCCGAGGCGTCGATGTCGACGTGAATAATCTTTCCGTGTCGGGCGAATTCATCGAGTTTCCCGGTCACGCGGTCATCGAAACGCACACCGAACGCCAGCAACAGATCCGCTTCGTTGACGGCATAATTGGAATAAACCGTGCCATGCATCCCAAGCATGTGCAGGCTTTGCTCGTGAGTGCCGGGAAATGCCCCAAGCCCCATCACGGTCATGGTGACCGGGATTCCCGTCTTGAGAGCGAATTCCTTCAACTCCTCGGCGGCTCCCGATGTGATCGCTCCACCACCGACATACAGAACCGGGCGTTTCGAGCGTTTCACGGCAGCGATGATTTGCTTAATTTGCTCCGGACGGGCGGCATTTTGGACCGGCCGATAACCTGGCAAGTGCATTGGCGGGTCGTAATCGACTTCGTCGAGCGATGCCAACTGCACGTCTTTCGGGAAGTCGATCAAAACCGGTCCCGGTCGTCCCGTACTGGCAACATGGAACGCTTCTTTGACCACGCGGGCAACATCGTTGATGTCGGTGATCATGTAGTGATGCTTGGTAATGGCCCGACAAACTTCGACCATCGGAGTTTCTTGGAAGGCATCGCTACCAATGACGGCTTGCGGAACTTGGCCGGTAATGCACACCATCGGCACGCTATCAAGTTTGGCATCCGCAATAGCCGTGACGAGATTCGTGGCACCAGGACCGCTGGTGGCCATACACACACCGACTTTCCCAGTCGTGCGGGCAACCCCTTGAGCTGCAAACGCCCCACCTTGTTCATGACGAGGAAGAATCGTGCGAATTCGATCGCGGTGCTTCCGCAATGCCTGGTGCAGTGGCATGCTCGCTCCACCCGGGTAGGCGAACACGTGCTCTACACCTTGCCGAATCAGTGCTTCCACAAGAATTTCCGCACCGACTACGGGCGTGGTAATAGGAAGATCGGTTTCGGTGGTAGCGGTCGCTGTGCGAGTGTCTTCGGCAGATGCCACGGCTGGTTTCCTCATGTGTTCCGGGTTTGTGGGACCCAATTTCGACAGTTTTTCCAGGCTCATATCTTAGTCAACCACCCCCTTCGTTGGCGAGCAGGGATGGCAAAACGCTTCAAAATTTTGCGTAAATTCCTCCACGGACGTCACCATACGAACTTTTTCTCGATTCGACGGGCTTTTTTGAACGTGGAATAACCCCAGTTCTGCCCATCAGCCATCAATCGCCAAGGCGAAGCGGCCTCGCAGTTCGCCCGGGACGGACAATTCCCACCCGAAAAGGTTCGCGAATCCACCGAGGAGAACGCAATTTCCGCGGCCGAATCCGCGAGTCTCGACCGTTACGCGTTCTTTACTCAGTGCATGCGATCCGGCAGAATACCGCAGTCACTGCTCCTCACGAAAGGATTCTGTACGGATGCCACGCAACGCAAAGCGACGGTTCCTCGAAAGCGTCACGGACTCTGCCGACGAGTTCCGCAATCTCGAGTGGAGAATGTGGGCCTTCGTGGCGTTGCTCACGATCGCAGGGTTCGCGGTGGCTTGGCATTTTGTCGAGCCGGCACCCCCGTCGCAATTTGTAATCGCAGCCGGTCCCAAGGACGGTGCCTACTATCAAGTGGCTCAGAAGTATGCAGCGATCTTCGCTCAGAGTGGAATCGAGTTGACCGTCCGCGAGACGGCCGGTTCGATCGAGAACTACGAGCTATTGCTGGCGGAAAATGACGTCAATCTTGCCTTTGCTCAAGGCGGCACCAGTCCTCCTGCCGAGCCGGACCAACGGCGATTGGAAGGTTTGGCGAGTATCTATCTGGAACCGTTTTGGGTCTTTACGTTGGGCAATGAGGTTCAGACCGATTTGCGAAGTCTTGCAGGGAAACGAATCGCGATTGGCCCGGAAGGTAGTGGCACGGCACCACTTGCACGGTTGATGCTTCGTGAGAATGGGATCTCTGAGGAAAAGCCCACCGAGTTCGTTCCGATTGGCGGTAGCGAAGCTGCGGAAGAACTGCGAAATGGGCAGATCGATGCCGCGATTTTCGTGGGATCGCCTCAGTCCGCGGTGATCAGCGATTTGTTGGCGGACCCGGAGGTCCGCTTATTGAGTCTGGCGCGACATGAGGCGTATGCCTTTCGATATCCGTTTCTGGCGAACGTGAAGATTTCGCGGGGCGTGATCGACTTGGCACATGATATCCCCGACCGAGACGCACACCTCGTCGCACCGGCGGCCATGCTGGTGTGTACCGAGGAATTTCACGATGCGTTCGTGCCATTACTGTTGCAAGCCGCTCGCAAGGTGAATGCGTCAGCCGGTGTGACCGTCTCGCGTGAGGAGTTCCCATCGCGATTGTATCTCGAACACGAACTCAACGATTCCGCCAGGCAATTCTTAGACACGGGCCCACCGTTTCTCCAGCGTTTTTTGCCGTTCTGGGTCGCATCCGCTGTCGAACGTGGAAAGTTGTTTCTGCTACCGTTCGTCGCGTTGTTTTTGCCGTTGCTCAAGCTCACGCCCCCGATCTACCGCTGGCGGATTCGGTCGCGAATCTATGGTTGGTACGAGGTCCTGCGAAAGATCGATCAGTATGCCGAGCCCAATGCCGATCCGAATACGCTTAAGTCGCACTTGGTGACACTGAATGAAATGGAAAAGGAATTGGAGTCTGCCCGGTCGGTTCCCCTTTCTTATATGCAAGAGTTCTACAATCTGCGTTTGCACATTGAGTTCGTGGAACGCCGAATTCAAATGCAGTTGAACGCCATGAAATCGAATCAGTGAACTCCTTCCAGTCGTGCGACGATGACAGTCGGGAATGTTATGCTGGGCGAAGTCCGAATGAGCCTCGCATAGGAACCTGAATCATGACGTTCCCGCTGACCCGATTACGAGTCGTCTTATTATTCTTCGCTGTCTATGGTTGGTTGCAACTGACGGATTCCGATCGCGTTGCCGCCCAATCTCACTCGTTGAACTTTCGGGATGTCACCCAAGAATCGGGTTTGGGTTCCTACATCAAAGGCATTCAAGGACACGGTGCAGCGTGGGGCGATGTCGATGCCGACGGTCGGCCCGAGCTTTACATCGGAACGTTTCATTACGCGGATACGCCACCGAACTTGCTGCTTCGTAATCGGAATGGTCAGTTTGTCGTCGACGAGAACTCCGCACTACGAATTTCGACCCGAGCGACAGGCGTTCTGTTCGCGGATTTCGACAATGATGGCGATCTCGATTTGTACGTCGCCAGCATGCCGGGACCGAAAGGAAGCCGGCTGGCAGAACGAGTCGGTCATCCGATCGCCGGTTGCTCGTTATTCCAGAACTCTGGCGAAGGCAACTTTGAGAACATTTCCCAAAACAACGGTGCCTGTCCGCTCGCGTTCGGTGGCCGGAGTGCGTGCGTATTGGACTATAACGGCGACGGTCTGCTCGATTTGCTCGTCGGCGAAGATCCTTTGAAAGGGTACAACGGATCGCCAACTCATAGTTCTCGACTGTTCCGAAATGACGGCGATCTGCAATTCACGGATGTTTCCGCAGAAGCCGGATTGCCCCCAGGGACCGCGGGTTTGGGTGTGGCGTCGGCGGATCTCAATCACGATGGTTGGCCGGATATTTTCTTGGCATCGACCCTGGCGAATGTGCTGCTGATCAACGACGGTCGTGGCCGCTTCCATGAACCGCCAGCCTTGCGAAAACAGTTTGCATGGCCCCAGGCGAAGGGTGATAACATGGTGTGTGGCGTTGCGATCGGCGACGTCAACAACGATCGCTTGCCAGACATCGTAATCGGTCAACATTTTGATTCGCCGTGGAAATCGCCAGTTGCGAATCGCCTGTATCTGAATCGAGGCCTCGACGCAAACAAGCATCCGCAATTCGAGGACGTCACCGAAGCAGCAGGATTGAAGCCGTTGCCGTTAAAAGCACCGCATGTGGAAATTCAGGACTTCGACAATGACGGTCGACCGGATATCTATACAAGTCTCGTCAAGTTCGCGGATCAAAAACCACATCCGCTGATCTTTCGCAATGTCGGGAATTCCGACGGTGTCCCTCGGTTCGAGGAGTCCGCTTTAGCGAGCAACGATTTCCCGACCGAATCTGATCGGAACACCAAGGGCTCGGGCAGATTCTTTGAGAAGATGATCGCAGAGAAGAAAATCATCTATACCGCTCCTGGGCCAAGTGGCGACTACGACCGCGATGGCCGGTTGGACTTGTTCCTGGCAAGTTGGTGGCCGGAGGCCTCGTCAATGTTGCTTCGCAACGAAACGGACGGCGGCAACTGGTTAGATGTGGGAGTGACCGGCCCCATCGGAGTGAATCGCATGGGGATCGGTTCGCGGATTGACCTCTATGAGAGCGGCCAAGTCGGTGATGAGGAGTCCCTAATTGGTTCGCGACAGATTCAAGTCGGTTTTGGATACGCATCCGGGCAGGAAGCGTTCGCCCATTTTGGCCTTGGATCACGAGAACAATGCGATGTCCTGGTCACATACCCCAGTCGTGACGCAGGTTCCAAGCCACTGAAGACACGAATGCTGAGAAACGTCGCCGCGAACCAACGATTGCTCGTGAAACCCGGCGATCAATAAAAGTGAAACCGAACCCGATCCGATGCATACCCTGAAACCGGCAAAGCCCAGTGACGGACGAGATCGCCACTCGGCGAAAATTCGAGCAAGCCGCGATTGTCACTTACCAAGGTGTTACCGTCGGGGAGTCGTTGGGATTGAGCCGGGCTTTGCAGATCTTCCAATAGCCAAACCCTTTTCCCGGAAGCATCGAACTCACTGATCCGATTGCGTGCCGTCTCGGTCACGAGAATGTTCCCATTGTCGAGCATTTCAGCGGTGTAGGGGCCGTGGAGATCTTTGAGCAAGACATGAACAGCCCCCGCCGGGTCGATCATGACGACTTGTTGAGCTTTCTGCAGATTGACCAATGTGTTTCCATCGGGGAGTCGTTGGGCCGTTGTGGGTCGGCCATTGATCGGGAATTCCCAGACTAATCTTCCGTGGGGATCGTATTCGGCCACAAGATGCGGGTCAGTCATCGCGACTAGCGTATTCCCATTCGGTAGTCGCTGAACACAGGTGGGATCGCCCGGCAAGTTGTCGCGTTTCCAAATCATGTTGCCGGCGGAATCATATTCGAGGACGGCCTTCCACGTCGTGTCGAATTTGGAATCGTAATCACAAACCAGGCGATGCCCCTGTGGCGTCCCCCAACATCCCCAGACATATTTGAATCCCGGAATGGAAAAATCCGAACGCTGATGACGATCGAACTCTTCGAGTGTATCCGCCCGCCAACGACAAACCAGACGTTGACCAAGCCAATTGCGTGATCGCCAAGATACTGGTAACGGTTTCAAAGGTTGTTCCGAAGTAGAATTCGCCAACCAATCCGACCATTTCCTGACGCCCTCTGCACGTCGATCGGGCGTAGCATAGGCCCAATAGCCAAACTTCTGGCCAGTCAGGTCTCGCAATAATCTCGCGGCATCGCTACGAATCCACGCGTCATCCGCAGCCAACAACCGCAGCCCGGTCGCGAGACTGTCCTGTGGCGTTTGCCGTGCAATTGCAATGGCGGCGGAAAGTTGAATAGCGGGATCGTCGTGGTTCAGGAACTCGGACACATCGCGGGATGCATCAGGCGAATGCCGACCGAGGGCATGAATCGCGAGAATCTGCTTGGTCCGTTGGGGAGACTTTAACCAGTCCCGTAGAATGTCAATGTCCGATGTCGTCGTCGTTGCGACTGCGGCATCGATAGCGGCACGGAACAAATCTGTGGACTGCGAATGATCGAGAACGCGTTCGATGGGCTCGAGTAACCCGGTATAGCGCCGCCGAACAATTGTTTCCAACGCCGCGATGAATAGCGTGTCTTGGAGATCGGGATAATGGTCGTGCAACAATCGCGAACATCGCAGAGCAATTTCCGAGTTCGGGTCTGTCTGACCGGCCATCAGTTCCGGTGCGAGCGCGATCCGCCGTTGTTTCAGCTCTTGCATCGCGAGCATACGGACGTTGTAAGACGGGCTACCGAGTTGGCGAATCCAATTCTTCGCAACACGACGTTGCTCGGGTGTGGCGGTGACGTTGGACAAAAAGTTCCGCAAACCGGACGCGGTGGGAGTGATTCCCGCCGATCGCAAACGAGCGATGAACACATCGTCTGGTCTCTCCGCAAACGCAGGTCGTTCGCTCGCACGTACCTCGTTCGCATAGCCAATGATCCCGAATGCCAGGGATTGAACAAATGCCAAAAGAGATGCGTGGAACACTGGCCCAGTCATGCGATGTCTTTCTTGCGGTTCGCTTACGATCCCGATGCCTGTTCTCCGAGCACCAATCGGAGTTTCCGCAGCGCGCGTAAATACCGCATACCGGCGGCGGCGGGACTGAGACCCAACGCGGTGGCGACATCGCTGTTCGACAAATGCTCGTAATGTCGCATCATGACGATCTCTCGGTCGTCCTCGTTCAGCTCGCCGAGTGCCCGCAAGAATCGGCTTTCTAATTCTCGGCGAATGGATGCTGCGGCCGGCGTGAGTTCGCGATCTTCCAGACCGGCTACACGGTCGAATTCCGAGCGATCTGCGTTACCACCGGCAACCATCGCTTCCTCGCGATCCACCGAACGGCGTTGTGCACCACGATGACGACGATGCATATCGATAATGCGGTCTTTCGCCAGCTGTCGCAACCATAGGTGAAAGGGCATTCCACCATCGTTGATGAAATCGTTGAGCCGCGTGTTCGCTTCGAGTAACACGTCTTGGACGACATCACTCGCATCGACACGTCCGGCGAGTGCTCGATCAAGGCGAAGCTGAACCATGCGTCGCAAGGATTGCCGGTGTCGCTCCATCAAGTGGTTGACGGCCTGCGGATCACCGGCACTGGCACGCTGGAGGAGATGTTGAGTTTCTTCGGAATCGGGCCACATCAAATCACGAACCCTACGGGTCTGGCAAGTTGCGGTATGTCGTCAGTCTAATACCTGACCGAGGGGACTTCCAACGTGCTCTCATCGGACTTGTCTTTCCAGAACACCAGAACGCCCGCGATCACCAGAATGACCAGGCCGATGTAACTCCACCGAAAACATGCCCACCAAACTAACCCGAGCAAAACCAACATGAGTTTTGACGGTAAAATCCATTGTCGCCGAGCCATCAAACCCAATCCACACGCCGCTGCCAACACGAGAAACAGCAGGCTTCCAAGAACAAGCCGCTCTGTGGTTTTCTGAAGGACCCAAACACGCGGCAGTGGTCGTTCAGGAGCAATCACCCAGCTAGCGACTAGGCCCCGCTCTGCAGATGACGATTCGGTTTGCATGTCCTCGCGGAACATCAGAAGCTGGTGGATTCTCCGAACCGTTTTGCCATCGGCTTGCGGAGCATCGCTTAGCAGTTCGCCGAACGACTCCGATAATTCGCTCATCTCGGCTTCGTCGAGTGATGTCGGTCGTGCGGGAATGAGCCGGACCGCGTCTCCTGCAAACAAGGTAACTCCTTGAGACTCCGCGGATGACGAAACGAGTCGTGGAATCGACCAGTTGGCTTCTCCCAGTGAGTCCGAAATGGAACCCACTCGTTGTGGAATCGTCTGATGCCACACGATTTCAAGGATGCGTGTCGTGGAACTTGATGGCAAGTCGATTGAAAGCTGGTTCTCTTGGATTTCCGCCGGTAACGCGATGAGGTCGTCGAACAGCACCCCGACAGGTTCCGCGTGTTCGGGCCAACTGAAATCGAGAGTCGTCGAAGGCCCACTTGGCACAACGACAAGTGTTTTTGCCGAAATGGTGCGGTTGCCCAGCCAATGGATTTCGGTTTCAACAATGGGTGGGATGCCTCGACGAAGATCGACCGATGCAACAGCGACCGTCGGCTTTTGCCCGCCGGACAATTCAAGAAGCTCACGATCGGCGGGAAACTCCAAGTCGGGCAATGTTTCGAGCCAGTTTGGCGACGTGAGACGGTCAATCTCCGTCTCTGCCATCAACAATGGAGAGGCAATGGCGACAACCCGTGAGAAAAACTCACCTCCGACAAGTTGCGGCTGAGGAAGTTCTACGGTGGTTTGCGACGGCTTCGGTATCGTGCCTTCGAGGAGCACGTAGGCCATTTCACCGGGGGACAACGAGTCAGCCAAGTGAAAAGTTTTGCTCCCAACCTCGTGATCTTCTTGTTCCAACTCGGCTACCATTTCACCATCGGATGAGAATGCGTTCTCCAACATCACATCTGGTGGGAGAGTAAACGCAAATGGACGAGCGGCACAGTCATTGTTGACGAGTCGCATGAGCCATTGCACGGCCAAACGGTCGGTACTATCTGCGACGGCTGCCGATGTCGCCAAATCCACTTGGACCTCCAACGGCCGATCCGAGTAACGAAACTTCGGCACTGACGGCCCCTCGTCTCCCATGTTCGGTTCAATCGGCTGATGGGTCCATGTCAGCTCGGCGAGAAATCTCAAGCCGTTTTCCGATTCGCCGCCGGTCAGCGTTTTCGTCTCTCCGGAATGAGCGGAATCGTTGATTCGCACATCGAGACTTGGGTCACTGAACAATCGGATTGTCGTATCCTCGTGCCGAGCGTTTAATACGGACACCACCGGAAACGCGTGTTCGGTGTCTGGGTAGATCGTTTGATGGCCGCGAATCTGCAACCGTTGTTTTCCGGTCGATCCGTTACTGAGATATAATGTGATGGATTCGCCCGAACGCGACCACCGGGCCAAACGTTCGGTCTCGTCTTCAAGAACCGAGATGCTATCGATTCGCAATTCACGGGGCACGTGAAGCATGTGACGATAGGCCGCTGCATTCGTCAGGGAAATCTCACCGCTGACGTCCCATAACAATTCGCGATCTCGAAGCCGACCGGCTTGTTCAAGGCGGACCTGTCGGCGGGGCTGTTTCGGTACGAGTTGAAACTCCACTCGCGAGTTCGGGTCCATGTGATAAATCGCTTCGGGTGGAACCCGCTTACCCGTCGGCGCAGACTCTGCATTGAACTCCGAGAGAAAACGTTCCGGCAGAAGTTTCGTCGGAGGCGCGGATTCCATCGGCCGGGGCACAAAATCATACCCCGTTACCGGAGCAACACCAATGGCATAATCGGTCTCCGAAGTGTCCGGCGAATCCGGTCGCAGCAACGGAAAATCATCCCGCAAGATTGTCCGGTATTTCTCGTCAACTTTCGCGGGCAACGAGTACTTCAGACCGATCGACGCTTTCGTTTTCGGCGGTGAAGTGAATTCCAATCGAATTCGCCGTCGCTGCTTGATAACTTCATCCGACACACTCGCCAAACCTGCTTCCGTGATACTTTCGACCTTGGCCTGCTGAGGCAACCAGACCACACATGAGGATTCGGCCTCGTTTTCCCATTGAATCGCGAGGTTCCAATCATGCTGAGTCCGCAACGGATGAGCAGTCACGATTCCACGGGCGGTCAGTTTCCGACGGTTTTGAATTCCCGTAATCGCTGAGGAGGAATTCCAACTCAGCTCGACCGATTCTGCCGGTCCGAGATTCCAGTTCACGGTGTCGGTTGAAGACTGGCTCATCCATGTGCCGCCGGCGGTATCCATTGCAATTGAAGCAACAGGCTTCGTGAACGCGATCGAAACGTTCGTTTCCGGGATTCGCAACAGCTTAAGTTCGAGACTTCCTTGCGTTGCATCGATAAGGTTCGGAGCTCGCAGCCGAAGTCGGATTTCGTGAGGGGCAGTCCCTAACCGAGTCGACGCATTGAACCGGCTCGATTCTGCAATCGCCGGTCCAGACGAAATTCGCCGGGGGATTTCAACTTCCAAGGCACCAGTTTTGGGGTTCGTGGTTGGAAAACATGGCTCTCCATCAAGCAAGCAATCGGCACGTGCCGCGAGTCGCGTTCGGGGCAAAGGGATCGTTACGAGACAGCCGTCGTTATCAAACGGAACCACCGTGAGTTTCGCCACGATGTTCAACACCGCTTCATTCGTGCTCTCGATTGCGAAGTCGGATCGTGTGAGAAGATAACGTGGCGGTTCGTCAATCGGACGGGGTTTGACCCAATCGGCCCAAAGCGATTTGCGGACATACACATAGTCTAACGGGTCGCCCTGTTCACTTTGGGGGAACAACACATCCCATTCTTGCGGAAGAATCTGAACGTCTTGGGGTCCTGGTTTCTGGGGTTCGGCAGCGGTGATCGTGGTAGCTTCGAATGCCTGCACAAGACCGTAAGCGGTTGCGACGAGAATCAACCGCAGGATCAGTGAGGATCGCTGTATCGTCGCCGTGCTTCCGACCTCGACGTCAAACTCCGATGAATCGGTACGCCGTGAACTTCGAAGCAGCCAGCCAATGGGTAGCAATGTTGCCAGGATTAATCCCGACGTGATTGCTCCACAACACGGCGCATAAACTGCGGGCAGAATCCAACTTCCCGAAATGCCGAAGGAGAAACAGATCACGAACAGCCACGACATTCCCGACCGCCGAAAGGCCCGTATTGTCAGCCCAGTGAGACAGAAGAAAATGAGCAACCACCATTGCAATAAAACCAACGCCGGTCGCTGGACAAATTCCAACGGTTCGGGAGACTCCGTGTGAATGGAAGTAAACTGTCGCGTGATCCAGTCTGGTGGTGAGGCAGGGTCCAGCGAACGCGACCGCCGTGCGTCTCCGTCGTTTTCCCCCTGTCCATCACGGAGCGATTGCCAATCCGTCCAAGAGAACGGATTAAAGATCGTCTCGTTTTGTCGCAGTCCTAATGGTCCGAAGAATTGTTGGCTGATCGTCGGAAGGTTTCTCGTCTCGAACTTACTCGGCGTGCCCCCTCCGCTGAGTTCCCAATCGGAGGGCGTGGTTACGTCCCATGTCGACCGCATTACTTTTACGTCGATCGTCGGCAATGTCGCCATCACCTTTGCACGAAATCGCGAGGCGTGGGACGGGATGAGATAACGAATCTCAAGCGATCGCATTCCCTGAATATTCGAAAATGGCAACTCGTAGTCCTGCCCGATCTTCGTGACCGCTTGGTTCGTATCGTCGACCAGGACTGTCTCGAGACGTGCGTCATCTGGCAGTCGGAATCGTTGTGGCTCGCCTCCACGGGGATTGTAGAATTGATAAACCGCGCGATGTCGATCCCAACCGGTCGCTCCCAAACTGCAGACCGAAGCGACATTCAATTCCGCCAGCGACGAACGATTTCCCGCAGCGGACTTCGGCGGAAAATGAATCGTAAGACGAGACGCACTCTCGTCGTACGCCCATAACCTTCGGACAACATGGTCTTGAGTTTCATCTTGTGTGTCGATCGCGGGGATTTCTCGCACCTGCTCTGCAACAACTCGGCCCCCTTTGCTTGGCCATTGCAGTTCGACATTGCCCGAAAATTCGCGAGCGTTGGGGAGGAGCGGTAGTTCGACCGTCGCATCTTCCGCAAACGTTGATGAGCCAGTACCGATAATTTGGAACTCACCAGAAACTGGCGGATCAAAACGGAAATGATAGCGGTCTCGGCCGTGGGCACTTGGAATGTGGGCGTGGCGTGTTGGATCGAGGGTTCGGATGACTTGGTCGTTTTGCAGCAACTGCCAAGACCAATCACTAGCAGGGGACCTCAACGCAAGGTCGATTCCTGTCATCAGACTTTGCGCTGGATCAACCGCGATCAACATTTGCTCGCGGAGTTCTCGTCCGTGGATATCGGCCTGAACTTTCGCAGTGGCTGTAAAGGCTGCATCCGTATGTTCCCACAACAGGTCGGCATGGTCGGTTGGGGTTCGAAAGTGGAACAGTTGGATATCCGCCGCGGACTTGTACGCATCTTCGAACAACGGTGTGTTTGCGTAGGTCGGAAGTTGCGGTTTCGTGATCCGCACGTTCGCAGGTTCGGAACTGACCAATCGCGGTTCCTGATCCATTTCGGAGGTCACGCCCACAACGCTGCTCCACGCGGCGGCATCTTCCGCACGCAACAATGGCAGGCGAATTTGCCTTGTGATTGAAGTCGGCAAGCGACGGGCTTGGATCAGCAACTCCATCGGGCTATCCGGCGTCACTGCTTCCCGAAATTCAATGTGGATTCGTCGTTCCCCGCCGGTCATGTCGCCGAGTTCCCAGTGCGCGACTTTCGCTCCGGACAAGCTACGAATGTCTGTCGGTTCCCACTCGTTCGACAATCGACAAACAACCGCAAATGTTTGTCCCGCGTGAGTCGAAATCGTAGCCTGCGATTTCAGCCGCCAATGACTCGACCGCGTATCCAACCAACTCACCACACGCACGGATGGCTTGGGTTCCGGACTGGAAAGTTGCACGCGAATTTCGGCGTTCTGTTGCATTTGCTCGAACGCGAACGTCGACTGGCCACTCGGGGTGTTAGCGGTCTTGGTTTGCCGGAATCCGTCGGCTTCCAGTCGTTCGATTTCCAATTGATTCGAAATCGCCAAATTGGTTCGCGATGCCAGCAACGCGGAATTCTCCAGTTCGATTGTCGGCATCGGTCGATCGGTCATCGCAGAGAGCGTGGTCAGACCGGACAATCGCAAGGGACGGCCAGTTCCAATCAACGGTTCGGGTAATTCGACAGAAACACGTTGGCCCCTCTGATTCGCCATCGACGCAACCCGCCATGACAAGACAGATTCGCCACCGTAAGTCACGGCGTAGAGTTGCACGGAATCCGGAACGAGAAATTCGAGCGACGTCACAGAGCGATCACTAACCGACACGTCGAAGCGGGCCTGAATTTGAGCTTCCGTCGGCTGTAAAACCCAACTCATTTCACGTTCGGCGACGATATACGATCGAGCAACCTCCTGCGATATTCGTTGAATCCGAAGCTCCAACCGATTCGCGTGACTCAAATCGATCCGCCAACGTGATGTCCCAGCGTCCGCGTTCGGCTGACTGATTCTGGTAACGACTCCTGTCGAAGCGATCGGCTTGTGATCGCTCGGCAACGTCAATGTCAAAGAATTCGTGATCGCCGGCAGCAATCGGACCTCGAAACTTACCGAATCCTCACTCACGTGACCGGCGAGTGACCACGATCCTACCAATGTCCGGCTTTGAACTCCTTCTTCTGCCCGGGGAACGATCAAACGCAGCCCGCCGGTCCGGATTCGCCCGAGGATTGCCTCTTGTTCTTTCGGCGATTTGACCGAGGTTTCCGGCGAAACCAGGACGCTGTTCTGCCAAAACAGATTCGTCGTCGCCAAGCCAAATGAATCCATCGGCAACAGTGAATCAGAAGCCGAACTGGTGATCACTTCCGCGTGAAACCGTCCGCCTTGAAGCATGTTATCGACAAAACTCGCTTCGTACTGGGCCGCGGTAATTCGTGCGGAATCGTCTTGCGTTTTTTCGGCCGTATTCGCTCGAAGTACGCGATCGAATTCGTCTCGTTCAACGATTTCCCACTCAGCTTGCGGCCAACTCTGCGGTTGATCGGCTGGGACGATCAAGGTTCGCAAGCCGGCCATGGGAACCGCATCCGCTGCCTGCAGTGCCGGGCACCATGCGACAACAAGACAGGCCAACATCAGCCGAGCAAAACGGTGGCGAAGATTCTGGCCGTGATCTACAAAAAAGTCCATTTCAGCACTCAATGTGATCCGGAAGATTCGGCAGACGCAACGATGCCACTTTCGGGCTTCGGTGCCGGGGCAATGCGTTGAGGCGGAGACGCCTTTTGAGGTGCGTCTT
This sequence comes from Thalassoroseus sp., assembly GCF_984380535.1. Classification (NCBI taxonomy): domain Bacteria; kingdom Pseudomonadati; phylum Planctomycetota; class Planctomycetia; order Planctomycetales; family Planctomycetaceae; genus Thalassoroseus; species Thalassoroseus sp. The sequence goes on along the minus strand of NZ_CFHRBF010000006.1, from coordinate 360,234 downwards.
CCAACGGACCTTGCTGCGGGACCGGACCCACACGGATTGCCGTCGGGTCTTCGGAACCCAATGCGGGTATCGGCCGGTTCGGCGAGACACCGCTCACAGGTGAATATCCGCTCGGGGACTGCAACGTCAACACGGCAGGTTGCCGACGTTGACGCGACCAAAAATCAATAATTCCAGCCAGCCCCGCGAGTAGCAATCCGAGAATCGCAGGTTGCAGAAATAATGCCACCGGTCCCGGATACCAAACGGATGCAACAGCGACAAGCACGAGAACTACAAGCATGGTCAGCATATTGCGAATCGCTCGAACCTGCATGAAAAGGAAACCAATCACCAACGCCACACCCGCGCCGATAAGCACAACCAGTGATTGGCTCAAAATGGTGATTTGCAAAGGTTCGACAACTCCAATTCGTGTCAGCACGAAACGGTTCTTCGGAGCCGGTTCGGAATTCGCCGCCTGCCCGGTAATCCAACTCTGAGGTGATTCCCACTCTGGTCGGCTCTCCCGAGACCAAAGAAAACCGCGGCGTGTCCACGAATAGCCGGCGTTGTAATGTTCCGGCGGACCGAGCAACGATGTCGTCGGTGGCAAATCGACGACCCAGGCCGTCTGTCCCACCCAAACCGATTCCGGAAACAGCGGGGAAATCAATTCGGAATCGGCGCCCCAACGCTGGAACGTGCTCGATCGCGATTCGTACTCCACGGTCAACATATACCCGCCGGTGGCGCCAGTTTGATCGGCGGCACTCAATGCACTCGTATCGATGAGGATTCCCGCGTCTTTGGCCACATCGAAGTTCTGGTTATAGCTAGGTACGGTTTTCCCATTCCACAGGATTCGCCCCACACGGACATCGCCGGAGAATTTCAACTGCCAATCGATCTGGGGTTCTTCGATCAACAGTGCCGTCATCTTCGAAAGGACTGTGCCGTCAGCGGATACTTGCGACTCCATTAACAACCGTTCGATCCGCAATGCATGACTTTGCACAGTATTGCCGGTTGCGAAATCTAGCAGAATCTCTTTCGGCTGTGTCGAAAGTTGCCAAATGCGATTCGTATTCGCAGCCAGTTGCTCGACGTTAATCGATTCGGCAACCTTCAAATCCAACGGCAATGGTGAATTTGTTTCGATGGAAACGCCCATGACTTCGACGTTGACGAACCGGGGCAGGGGCACCCTGACTTCTCGCGTGGACAACCGGGCCGAATCTGAAAGTAAGTTCTGCCGATACCGAATCGTGACGTTGAACTCTTCGACCTGCAACGGGAACTGCAACCGTCCGATTCGCTCCCCAAGTGTAATGTCTTCATCCCAATCAGCCGTCACCTCAGCACCACCGACAGAGAAGCGAAATGAGTCGATTGGGTATTCGAGCGGCAATCGGAATTCCAAAGAACTTACGCGCTTATACGGTATGTCGAATTCGCTCCGCTGTGTCACCTGCAGCGTTTCGCGGTCGACATTGATCATGACATCTTGCTCAACGGTCGTGACGGCTGCATGCTGCACGACCTGAAGATTGAACTCTGCAATGTCTGAGCGAATATGAAAAAACCGATGTCGCATCGACTCGTAGATCAATTCGAGTCTCTTGGATTGAGACGACTGAGCCGGCAACATCGACACCGACTGTAGCGACGTCTCCGCGGTTGGCTTCAAACTTGCTTCGACCAAGTCACGTTCCGCCAAGATCAACAGCGGTCGCCCTTGGTATCGGGCGGCAAATCTCGGCAAGGTCAGCGGTGTGCCACTCGTTTGCTCGTCTGTCAGGGAACGAACTGCCGAGATCGGCAAATTCAAACGGTTCCCTGCCACCAACGTCTTTGCGAGTTTGAGGATCACTCGATCGTTCTCGGCATCCACTTGGAACTGTTCGACTTCGCCAGGTAAATCTGTCGGGTCGATCTGCCACTTCTGCTCGGCAAGCCGAGGCCAAGACATCGTCAATTCATCGACCACACCTCGGAACACTTCGACTTCAAAATCGGCGTAAAAGCGAACCTTCTTGGCGGACACATCGAGCAACATCAACGGACGCACCGAGTACGCCGGTTCGATCTGTTGAAGCTCCAACTCCAGACGAAACGGTTGCTTCCAAAAACGATAGGCACTGACGAGTTCCACACCGTCACTCGCAGGACTGACACTCACACGGTGCACGTCGAGTCCGCTTTTTTTCACCACACGATAACCGCCATACGCAGCGATCGCGATTTCCCCAGTCTGACGCAGAGCATCACGGACCTTGAAGTCCGAAATCGTAATCTCGCTTTTACCGTTAAGCGGTGACTGTAGGATCCAGTCGAGTTGGACTGGCGCTGTGGTCGCTTCGGCGAGATTGACGGTCACCAGTCCCGATTCCGAAGGGGCAGCTTGATATCGCTCTCCATTGACTTTGAGTAGCGACAACTCAAAACCCTGGGGCAACGTGACATCGAAGGTCTGAAAACTCCCTTGCAGCGGTTCGATGAATTGCCGACCACGCAGCAAAACGGCTTCTTCACTCGGCTCCACCCGCAACGTGGTCTCGGCTTGGAGAACGGTACGGACTTGTTTCGGGTTTGGCAGAATCTGCCAGCTGAAATCTAACGACTTTTCTAAACCAAAGATCTCAACCACTGTCGACTTGGCATCAATCGCTTTCGTCTCGATCACACGCCCGGCTGCCTCGGGGATTGCGATCCGGTTACTCGACACCGGAAGCGAAAGACTCAGGCGACTCGCGGCGACTGCCGGCAACGCGAGCTTGAGTTGTCGTGTATTGCCTTGCCGACGAATCGGAACAAACAATTTCAGTTCCAGGGTGTGCAAACCGTGCCCGTGTAGCCACCAGTGGTAACCGTGCTGAGCATCATAACCGGAAAAACCGGTCATTTTCTCCGTGGAACTGACCTTTGCAGTTTCGCCGGCAGCATTTTCGGTCTCACCGAAGCGGTGTTCGCCGGAACGAATCACGGCTTCCCCAAGTTCTAACGGAACTTGAACCCAGCGATCGTCCGGAAAAACTTTGATCGTCATTTTCGCGGTGAGAGTCGCTCGGTCGTCATCCGCGGTGCCCTCCAGAATCATATCGACGATGGAGAATTCCGGCTCGGTACTTTTCGCGGGCCGATGCCGTTTCCATTCGAGGAATTCTCGCAACTCCGCGTCAGCCGGCACAGGAACCAATTGCCCGTTCGGCCCTTGCATCAGGATGAAGTGCTCACCCTGTGACTCGGACTTCCGCGGGTCACTCGCTGTCGGAACCGCTGATGACTTCGGTTTGGACGACGTGACTGGACTAGCGTCGTCGGCCCAGACCAGGGACGGACCCAGAGCCAACCAAACCAGCGTAAGTAGGCAACGAAAATTCGGCACGATCAAACTCGTGACTATCAGTCCATTGAGGGCAAGATCTTGCGGATCTTCCACGGAAATTTGACGGGGTTTCGAACTTGGCTCACACGCTTGTTGGCGTACTCGTCGAAGCTTGTCGACATGTCATTTCACAATGGAAGCAACGCTTGGAACCAACACACAGATCGGGCCTCAAGCCCATACCCCGCGTGTCTCAGACGGGTTTCGAGAAGACTCGCCCACCGAATGAGCCGTACGATGAGCGATGGACAGAGTGCTCGACTCTCCTTTTGATCTTACCCTATGAATGCCGAACGAGAAAGCAAGAATTGCCTATCCGTCCAACCTTTCCAAATCGTTCTGTACCCGATGATCGCTTTTGCGGAATTGTCACTAGTCTTTTGACGACGATTTCGTGGCTGGGGTTCGCATGCTCGGTGTCATGACACATCGAAACCCGGTGTGAAAAGCTCCTGTGTCCGCCTCGCCTTTCATCCGCGCTGAGTTCCGATAGCCGATGCAGTATTGATCACTACACATAAAGGAACCACCACGCTGAACCCGTTTGATAATATCGGGTTCCTGCGGATCATAACTGGCCGTCGGCCCCATCGGATTGCGACGGGGAGACTTCGCGTAGTAGTTCGGTGTGTAAAAATCAGCACACCATTCCCAGACGTTGCCCGACATATCGTACAGTCCGTAGGCGTTCGGCGGAAAAGTTCCAACCGGTGCAGTGGTCTCGAATCCATCGTCCGCGGAGTTCGTGATTGGAAAATCGCCTTGCCAAATATTGTGCAGCCATTTTCCATCGGGATTGCGTTCGTTGCCCCACGGGTAGACATTCTTGGAAAGATTCCCCCGGGCGGCGTATTCCCATTCCGCTTCCGTTGGCAGCCGTTTGCCGGCCCATTCACAATAAGCGACCGCATCCGGCCAGGAAACGTGCACAACCGGATGATCCATACGATCCTCAATCGATGAATCCGGCCCACTCGGATGACGCCAATTTGCCCCGGGAATATACGACCACCAACTGTAGGCGCCCTTGGACGGATCATAATCGCCCGCTTGAAACTTCGTGTTCAAGCAAATCGAGCCTGGAAGGTTCATATCCGGGCGGATTTCCAAGTTCTTCAAAGGCGAGTCTGCTTTGATACTGAGTAACTCGGGTTCCCGTTCCGAAGTGGTGAGATAACCGGTCGCGTCGACGAATGCTGCAAATTCGCGGTTCGTCACTTCGTGTTGGTCCATCCAAAACCCGTCGAGTTCCACGAGATGAACTGGACCTTCGTCGGGCTTGCCTTCATTGGTCCCCATCATGAATTGTCCGCCAGGAATCCAGACCATTCCGTCCGGCGTTTTGGCGGGTTCTTCAACGATCAATTTGGTGGATCGTTCACGAGTCTCGCTTTCCACCGGGGCTTGGGGTTCCGGGGAAATTTCTTTCGAATCCGCATCCGCAAACCTTGTCGGCCCGAAGGCTGCAAACAGCAGGAATCCGAACGAAAACGTCAGCACGAAAGCCAGGACAATGTGACGAATGGACATGGCGAGCCTGATTACTTCTCAATCGAAACAAACGATGAATCTCGGAGTCTTCGCATTTTACGGAGACACTTCGTCCATGATAACCGATGGACTGGCGTCCTGTCGCGATTCCAACGGAAATCTCCAAAATGCCCATCAGTGTTCTCGTATCTTTGCAGAACGCGACAAGGTTTTGCTACTCTGGGACGAGTTTTCCGATCGATGAAACCGATTCGAGCCAACAAAGGATTTTGGATATGCATCGGCTCTCCCGCGTTTATGGTTCGCTGGCAGCGGTACTCTGGGCAACACTGCTGCCCGCGATAGGGTGGGCTGCGTCCGCCAACCGGATCATGGATATCGCTGCCGATGGCCGTTGGCTAGCATGTTCGAATCGCGACAACGGAACCGTCTCCATCGTCGATCTGCAAACCCGCAAAACCGTTCGCGAAATCTCGGTTGGACCAAAACCGGAAGGCGTTTCGTTTGTCGGCGACACACATCAACTTGCCGTCGCATGCTACGCGACCGATGAGGTTGTTCTCGTCGACACCGACTCGGGCACCATCCAAAAACGCATTGAAGTCTTCGACGAACCCTACGGAATCGTCACCAGCTCAAACGGCGAACGCATCTATGTGACGCTTGAGTACCCTGGCCAAGTCATCGCCATCTCCCCAGTGTCGGCGAAGATCACACGGACGTATCACGTCGGGAAATTTCCTCGTGGGATTGCGATCGACGAGTCTGCCAATCGGATCTTTGTCACTGAGTATCTCACCGGAACGGTGCGTGCAATCGACTTGGCAACCGGCGAAGCCATCGATGAATGGCCAGGAGCGAGTACCGACAATCTGGCACGACAACTCGTAGTGCACCCGACGCGACCGAAAGTCTTTGTGCCGCACATTCGTTCGAAAGTTTCCGCCAATCACGGGAACGGCTCGATTTTTCCGTACATTACCGTCTTGGACACACGAACCGACCGCGACCGGCGAAAAGCCCGGGTGCCGATGGATTCGTTTCGCGGCGTCCTTGTGACCGCGAACCCTTGGGCAGGTGCAGTGACACCGGACGGGTCACGGTACTATGTCGTGTTTTCCGGTACGGACGACATCTTCTCTTGTGAGGTCGTCGACGACGACTACCGTGAACTCGGGTATCACGACTACTTCCAAACCGGTCGCAACCCCCGTGATGTCCAGGTCTCGCCTGACGGTCAAGAGTTGTACGTTTACAATGCTCTCGATTTCAACATCACCGTGTATTCCACCGCGAATCACAAGCTTCTCGCGAGAATCCCGGTATGCGAAAACCCGCTCGATGAAGAAATCTGGCGAGGGAAAGTCTTGTTCTACTCGGCGTTGCAGCCGATGGCATCACGTCGTTGGATTGCCTGTGCGAGTTGTCACCCGGATGGCGATGCGGACGGTCGCACCTGGCAAAACCCCGAAGGATTGCGAAACACGCAGTCTTTGGCGGGGATGGCGTGGACGCATCCGATTCACTGGTCCGCCGACCGGGATGAGGTCCAAGACTTCGAACACACGATTCGTGGACAACTCATGCAAGGTCAAGGCTTACTACGCGGTCGCTTGAACGATGCCTTGGGAACTTCGAACCGCGGTCTTTCCAAGGATCTCGACGCACTCTCTGCCTACGCCAACACGCACAAGTTCCCGCTCAGCCCGCACGCGAAGGGTGGTCTTAGCGATGCCGCAAAGCGTGGGCGTGAGTTATTCTTTTCGAAAGAAACGCAGTGTGCGACATGCCATTCCGGGCCATTGCTGACCGACTCACGATGGGATCCGAATTCCAGCGGTGAATTCGTTCGACATGATGTCGGCACCGGTTTAGACGACCCGACTGAAACCATGGGACCGGCGTACGACACCCCCACGCTACTTGGTGTCTATCGCACCGCGCCGTACCTGCACCATGGCACTGCGGAAACATTGCAGGATGTGCTCACCACAGCGAATCCTGACGACAAACACGGACGCACAAGCCATCTCGATCCCACAGAAATCTCAGATCTTGTCGAGTTTCTGAAATCACTACCGTATGAAGATCCCGAACCCGCTGCCGAAGCCGCCGGTTTGCATCGTGTGACGCGTTAACTCTGTTGACATTGCAACATAATCAGACCGTCACGGGGCAGCCCAATACTTCGCTCGTTTCGGAAACGGGAAACTGTCAAACGATCTCGAACACATGACGGCAACGCAGTCTCGCTCCGAAACCTATTCGTTCGGTTGGTCGTCGTGTCCTATCACTGTCTCGGTGATCGTGGTCGCGGTGGGTTTACACCTCGCGACATTGGCCGTCCATCTTGGCCAAGACTTGCCAATGACTGCATCACTGCGTTCATGTGGAGCACTCGTCTGGCAGGTGGATGCAAGCTATCCGGAGTTGCAAGGACCATTCGATTTATGGCGTGGCGATTGGTGGCGAATTCCGTTGACGTCGCTGCACCACATGTCGATCTGGCAACTTCTGCCGACCATATTGGGATTCGCATACTTGGGGCGAATTGTTGAGCCGCAGATTGATCGAAAAACCTTCGGATTGTTGATTCTGTTCGGCATCTTCGCGTTACCGTTGCCGCGGCTGTTGTTGCAATCATTTTGGCCGACCTGGTTGTTAACACGAAACACTTTCGGTCTAGCGGGTGTCGTCTTCCTGCTATTTGGTTTCGCCACCGCGTTACGATCCACGCAAGTCGCCGATCCCAAGCGACTCTCAGCGACGATGACGACTGTCTTCCTAACTGCGTTACTCGCGGGGCTGTTTTTTGAGTCATTGCCAAACTGGCCAGTGGACAACTTGGCCAATTTGTGCGGCATCTTGCTGGGGTGGACCGCGGGGTTCCTTCTCGTTGGTAGATCAGCACGTCGGACGTGGCGAGGGTTCGCCGTCATCATGACAATCGCTGCCATTTGGCTAGGAATTGGAGCTGTATCCAATCCCGTTTGGAGCGGTCGCTACCACTGGTGGAAGGCAACCAGTGCAGACAATGCTGAGGTCAAAATCGAACACCTCGTATCCGCCACCAAACGTGATCCGCAACTTGCGTGGCCTTGGTATTCGATCGCCCAACACGAAATGCAGAACGGGCATTTTGAGCAGGCATGGACGACCATTCTTCGCGGATATCGCCACAACAAAAACTTTGCCGACGCAACGAAACTGGCCCGGCAGATCTGGCAAGAATTCCAAACGGCAGCTGCTCGAAACCGCGCGTTGTCAGAACTCAAAAACGTGTTGCCCGCGATGGACCTTTCGCGTCAACAACTTATTCCCGCGTTGAGTTTGGCGAAACATTTCATCGAGACCGCTCAGCCAAACGATGCTTGGCAATCGTTGGTCGGGTATGCTGGCGAAACGCCATTCTCTACCGAACGCACCGGCGAAGTGGAGAGGTTAGCCCAAGACGTTTGGTCTCAACTTGCCGAACCGGAAGACCGCAAGACGGCGTTACAGACAATGGCCGAGCGTCTCCCGCTGACCCAACGGGCGTGGTATCGCACACTCGTGCCGAGCCGAGAATTGATCGAACACTACCGCAATATGGGTGAGTTGCTGTGGGCGTGGGAAGCGATCATCGACGAATTGCACCGAAACCCTGATTCACCGGAACTGTTTCGAATTTCTCGCGAAGTCTGGCAGCGGTTGCCTTCCGACACACGACGACATCGTGCCCGTCGAATCGTCGATCAACAATTCGGCGTGGAAAGTATGCGATGGCAGTGGCGATTGGGCATTCTTGACGAAGACGTCGTGAATGCAATGAGGCTCGATCAATCGCTGAAGTTGCCTTTGGAGTTCCTTGGAGAAAACCGACTCGACCCCGATGGCCAAATCCGTCTGCAAGAACTTTCCGCACCGCCGGTCGATGCCGACTCTGTCGACAGCGCGGTAATTGGCGAACGACTTTGAGCCGATTTCCGGTTATGGGAGCGGGATATCCATCTTCCGCATCAGCAGTTGCATGTCTTCCCACACGTCCTTCTTCGCCGCGGGGTTCCGCAGCAAATACGAGGGATGGTAGGTGCACATTACCTGTGCTTCACCGTAGGTAAAGAACTGTTGTCGTAGTCTGCCCACCGAATTTTTCGTGTTCAACAGATTCCGTGCAGCTACCGACCCCCAACACACGATAAACTCCGGCGCGACAATGCGGATTTGCCCTTCGAGGTACTCTCGACAGTTCGCAGCTTCCTGGTCGGTCGGGTTTCGATTCATCGGCGGACGACACCGGAGAATATTGCAGATATAGATTTCCTCACGGGTCAGGGTGCAGGCTTTGATGATCCGATTCAACAACTGCCCGGCGGCCCCCACAAATGGTTCGCCTTGTTCGTCTTCGTCACGCCCGGGGGCTTCGCCGATGAACATCAACCGGGCCGATGGATTCCCCACACCGAACACCGTCTGCGTACGGGTTTCCGCCAACTCCTGACACCGGACACACGCAGCGACGCGGTCGGCAAGTTTCGCCAGTGCAGCGGGGCGGTCTGGCTCAGGCACTTCACCCCAATTCGCCAAACTCGTTTCGCCGACTGGCGTCACATCACCGAACAGCGATGTCGTTGTGGCAGGCTCGGCAACTGGTGTCACTGGAGCCGACGCTGACTGTGTTACACCCACATGCGGTTGCACTTTCGCTGGGGTTTGCAGTTCCGGGGGCGTTTCCACATCCGGTTCGTGTGGGTCGATCTCTGGAAACGACAACGCCCGATCCGCACTGGGCAGATGCGTAACACCGGCCCGTCGCAAACTCTCCAATTGCTGGCGTAAAGCTTGCCTAAGCTCCGAAGTCGTTATTGTTCTCTCATCCATCCCAAACTCATGTCTGCCAGATATCGTCTCAGATGACAGTTTGTAGATCAAGCTGGGTGATCGCCTGCCAGTTTGGCCGCTCCAAAACTTTCGAATTCTCCGCAGTTTCCCCAAATTGTTGACAACAAGTAAAAAACGAGTTGGCACACCACTTGCAAACGTAGCATTTCAACGGAATCGAGCACACGCTCGTCACTTATCACGGATGAAAGGAGACACCCATGTTTTTTGACTTTGAGATGTTGACGATTTACGCGACAGCAGTCACCAGCGGTTTCATGTTTCTGTATATTGCCTGGCAAGAACCAACTGTTTGAGCAAACCGAGCAAACGGATGAATTGCAGAAAGAATCACTATCGTCACTGATTAACTCGCGGTTCACGCGATGAATCAGTGCCTGAGACAAGAGACATCTTTTGAAGTTCTCAGTCAGCACCGCGGCATGGAGGCCGCAGCGTCTGACCTCATAGAATTCCGAGACCGTTACGACTCGAGCGACCAGGGGCTTCGATAAGCCCGGATCAATTCGCCATTGGCTTGCTCGTCGTTCAAGAACTGCTCTGCCTCCGGATCCCATTGCAGCTTACGTCCAAGTTGCACTGCCAGATTTCCGAGATGGCAAATTGTCGCACTACGATGACCAATCTCGACGTCACAAATCGGTTTCTCACGTGATTTGATGCAATCCAGGAAGTTCTGCGTGTGATTGTCACTCACGTACAGCTTCACGTCTCCTTCGTTGCGGCCGTTTTTCACAATCTCACCCGGTTCGCTACTTAGCTTCCCACGACTGACGTAGATCTTGCCTTCGCTGCCGATGAAGGTTGTTCCATTTGGAATGTCCTTTTGGCGTTGGCCCACGATCATCTCCACGCCATTTGCGTAGCGGTGAGTGATTCGGCAAGTTTCGGTTACCTCGTGCCAACCCTGAGGGTGATAGGTGCCTTCCCCGGTAATTTCGATTGGGCCGGTATCGTCAGTGCCCATACCCCATTGAGCAATATCGATGTGGTGAGCGCCCCAGTTGGTCATTTGCCCGCCAGAGTAGTCGCGGAAGAACCGGAAGTTGTAGTGCACTCGCTTTTTGTTGTAGGGGTGATATTTCGCTGGTCCCAGCCAAAATTCGTAATCGAGTTCGGCAGGCGGTTCGCTGTTCGGAACCGGTTCGCCAGGGTGGTTCGGTCCGGGAATTCCCACAAGCACAGTTTTAAGTTTGCCGATGTGGCCCGATCGCACTAACTCACATGCAGTACGAAAGTTGTCGGCGGATCGCTGTTGCGAACCGGTTTGCACGACACGACTGTGAGCACGAGCCGCTTCCACCATTGCCCGACCTTCGCCAATCGTCAAGGAAAGTGGTTTCTCGCAATACACATCTTTCCCAGCTTGGCATGCATGGATCGTCGGAAGAGCATGCCAATGATCGGGCGTGGAAATGACGACAGCATCAATATCCGGCTGGTCGAGCAGTTCTCGGTAATCGGTGAATGTTTTGCACTTTCCGCCTTTGTCGGTGACCATCTTCGCAGCTTTGGCGAGATGATTCTGGTCGACGTCGCACACCGCACCGGCATTTTTGATGAACCGGCCGAGATTTCCGCGTCCTTGTCCACCAACACCAATGTGCCCGGTCACAATGCGTTCATTAGCTCCGAAGACGGTCGCCGGAACGAACATTGGCATCGCAATCGCGCCGGCAGTGGCAACACTGGCTTTGAGAAAGCGACGACGATCGACCCCACAAGAGGAGGTGGTTTGAGACATTCACTTTTCCTTTCGGACGCTTTTTCTGAACGATTCCACTCAGTGTGGCGGGTCCGTGAGTTGATTGCAAACGTGTCTCCGTTCGATTTCCGCAGAGAAAACTCTTTCCGCGAAGCGAAAGGTTCGGCGTCGCAAAATGGTTTGGAATCGGTGTTTGGGTCCCTTGAATCCCGCAGACGGTTTTGGCATAGTTCACCCGATTGTTGTCGTCAATCCAGATTTCTATGGGTTGCCGAGCGGTTTTCGCACGTTAGAACCACTCCTCGCCAAGACGGCTGATCGTAATGGATTATTTAGCGTTCTTCGCAGCCAAAACGCCATCGTCAATCGCGGAGATGGATCGGCTGCCGATATGCGGTTGCGAAGTGAGCCCCACAGTTGCGGCTGTGATTGCCGCGTTGTTTCACGCTGGCGCACTGTTCGCAATCTTTGGTTTGGCCCCGTTTGGTTTTATTTGGGCCGAACGCAAAGTTTCCGGTCGGATTCAAGACCGACTCGGCCCGACCCGCGTCGGCGGTAAGTTCGGTTGGCTGCAAAGCCTCGCCGACGGCGTAAAGCTCATTCAGAAAGAAGACCTGATTCCCAGTGCCGCGGATTCCATGTTGTTCCGCATGGCACCATACTTGGTCTGCATCGCTTCGTTCTGTGCTTTTATGGTGCTGCCGTTTAGCGATGGTTGGATTGCAGTTTCGTCGGACATCGGGCTGTTCGTACTCGTCGCGATTCTCTCGCTGGAAGTTTTCGGCGTGATCATGGCGGGATATTCGAGCGGTTCGAAATGGTCGCTTTTCGGCGGGATGCGGGAAGCCGCCCAAATGGTGAGCTACGAAATTCCGCTCGCGATCTGTGCTTTGATTCCCATCATCGCCGTCGGCACACTCGACTTGAACCATATTGGTAACTACCAAGACGGCTGGTTTACGAACTGGCTCATCTTCCACGACCCGTTCACATTCATTGGCTTCTTCGTGTACTTCACCGTGGCGACCGCCGGTTGTAAACGAGCCCCGTTCGACTTGGCCGAAGCGGAAAGCGAATTGGTTGGTGGCTTCCACACCGAATACAGTGGCATGCGGTGGTCGTTCTTCTTCATGGGCGAATACGCGAGCATGTTCCTCGTGAGTGGAGTCGCCGCGGTACTCTTCCTCGGCGGTTGGAACAGCGGGCTAGCTCCGTTGGAATCAGCTCTGGACGGGTTCGTCGCATCCTACGGTGCCTCTTACGATACGCTAGCCGGTTTCAACCCGCTGTCTTACCTGGTGAATGTTGTTGGCTTGCTCATCTTGCTTGCCAAAGCCTCGATGTTAGTGGTCGTGCAGATTTGGGTGCGGTGGACGTTCCCTCGACTGCGAATCGACCAAGTGATGACAACCTGCTTGAAATACCTAGTGCCGATCAGTTGTTTTCTGTTTCTGGGGGCAACTGTGTGGCCGTTGGTCATTGGAAACCGCACGATGATGGGCCTGGGGTCGCCACAGGGTGAACATGCCCCGGTCAAATCGGTTTCTCATGTGGAAACAATTGGCGAAGCATCCTCGGTCGAAGTTGCCGAAGTGGCGACAGAAGGAGCAGCGGAATAATGACGATCGAAAGCTTCTTCTACTACTTCTTTGCACTTTGGGCTGTTGTCGGCGCGATGGCCGTCGTGGTCAATCAGAATGTGGCTCGGATGGCATTCTGGCTGATCGTTTCGCTCGGCTCGACGGCTGCATTGTTTTTCCTGATGCATGCGGATTTCGTCGGTGCAACACAATTGCTGATCTACGTGGGCGGCACTTTAGTGCTGCTGATCTTCGGGGTGATGCTCACGTCAAGCGAGCCACTCTTGCGAATTCGAATGTCGATGGGTGATCTCGTCATTGCGGCAGCCATCGGGTTTCTGTTCTTGGCCATGATCAACTTCACGGTGTCGGCCGTTCGCTGGGATCAACTCGCGTTACGCCAAATTCGCGTTGATCTCAGTGTCGTTGAAGACCACGCGAATGAGCGAATCGCGGCATTGAGTTCCGAAGATGATCAAGAAGCCGCTCGCGAACGTCTGGCAGAATTCAAGACGCTATTCGAGAAATCGTTCCAAAAAGCCGAGTCAGACTCAACGAAGTACGTGCTCGCAGAGGGTGCCGAGTTGGATGCCCGTGACGAGGCGTTTCTGTTGGGTTTCATGCGGACCGAGGGCGGACTGACATTCTCACCAGAGTCCGAAGACGGCGGCACGGGTCGACCGATCGGCTTGAGCTTGTTGGGCTCGCGACCGGATCAAGATTTGGACCGCTCCGACGATCATCGCGTCATCAGCCCGGGTTATTCAAGTCGCGTGAGTCAACGCACGTTAGATGCTTCTGAAACCAAGGAACCGGCGATTTCCACCGGCTACTTGTTGCCTTTTGAAATTGCTTCGGTTCACTTGTTGGTTGTTTTGATCGGTGCGTCTTACCTCGCCCGTGCCAAACGACGCGTCGAGACTTGAAGGACTTCTTTTCGATGGAACCAGCTATCGGACTCAATGGATATCTTTCGGTAGGAGCCGTTCTGTTTGTGGCGGGCGTCGTGTGTATGGCGACGAAACGCAACGGAATCGGCGTACTGATGGGTGTCGAATTGGTGCTCAATGGTGCCAACATCAACTTTGTGGCCTTTTCCAAGTTCACACCGTTGGGTTTGGACGGCCAGATTATTTCGCTGTTCGTGATCGTGTTGGCAGCGGCGGAGGCCGCGGTTGCATTGGCGATTGCCCTCAACTTTTACAACAACCACCTCACGATCGACGTCGACCAGGGAGACGACCTGGAAGGTTAGGACATTCGATCGCCCCGTGCGTTTCCCCCAATCCCACACCCGGACTGAACCGTCTGGAACACCGATATGAACGCCCCCGACATTATTTATCTCCTGCTGATGATCGCGTGGCTGTTGCCGCTCGTGGGCTTCGCAATTGAAGTCTTCGGCGGTTATTGGCCGGGAGCGAGGAAACGTCGGACGGCCGCCAAGATCGCGGTCGGTTGCATCGCGACCGGGTTTGTTGTCAGCGTGGCCGCGCTTGTGATCTGGGGAAATCACACTGGCTGGCAAGTATTCGCTGCCGCTGATCATGGCGAACATCACGCCGCTCATGAAGATGGCGAAGCAGAGGACCATCACGATAAAGAAGCAGGGCACGAGGAACACGATCACGCTCCGGCCGTCGCTGAGAAAGCCGACGCCCATACTTACGCTGATCCGCATGAGCCGATTACAGGTGTCATGTACACACTTGCGAAGTTCGGTTCGCTGACACTCGCGATGGAATACTACATCGACAGCCTCACGCTGCTGATGTTCGTCATGGTCACGCTGATCGCGACCTGCATTCACGTGTTCGCCATTGGCTACATGAGTGATGAACTGACCGACGAATACGTCGATCATCACGCGCACATGAAGGACGGTCACCACGTCCATCGCCCGGGCCGCTTCTACCGCTTCTTCAGTTATTTGTCGCTGTTCTGTTTCTCGATGCTAGGCATCGTGATCGCTGGCAACATCTTCCAGGTGTTCATCTTCTGGGAGTTAGTCGGAATTAGCAGTTACTTGTTGATCGGCTTCTACGTGGAACGCAAGACCGCGAACGTGGCGGCGAATAAAGCGTTCATCATGAACCGCGTCGGCGACTTTGGATTCTTGATCGGCCTCATGGTCGTGTGGACGTACTTTGGCACATTCAGTTTCGGCGGATTGAAGGATGCCGAAACCGAGAAAGCGTCCCCCGGAGTCTTCGCCATGGTGCGAGACGCGGACGGCGGATTGACAGTCGAAAAAGACGACGCTGGCAATTCAGTCGTTGTTCTGCACGACGATGTCGCCGGAGAAGAGGGCGAACACCGCACAATTCCTTATTGGTTACTGGTGGTTGTTGGTCTTGGCATCTTTGGCGGTTGCGTCGGTAAGAGTGCTCAGTTCCCATTGCAAACTTGGTTGCCGGATGCGATGGAAGGACCGACCCCGGTCTCCGCCCTTGTGCACTCTGCCACGATGGTCGCCGCCGGGGTCTATCTGGCTGGGCGATTTTTCCCCATGTTCACAGCCGAAGTCCTGTTGGTGATTGCCTACGTAGGCTGCATCACACTGTTTCTGGCCGCCACCATTGCGATCGTTGCGACCGACATCAAACGCGTGCTGGCCTATTCGACCATTAGTCAACTCGGTTACATGATGCTCGCCATCGGATTGGCCGGTTGGGGTGCTGGGCTGTTCCACCTGATTACTCACGCCTTCTTCAAGTCGCTCATGTTCTTGTGTTCGGGGAGCGTGATTGTCGCCTGTCATCACGAACAGGAAATGACGCAGATGGGTGGACTGCGGAAGAAAATGCCCATCACTGCTTACGCGATGCTGATTGGTGTCATTGCGATCGCCGGATTAGCGATCCCGCCGTCTTTGTTCACCGTCATGGGGAATCCGATTGCCTTGTCCGGGTTCCACTCGAAAGACGCCATCGTCGCGACCGCACTAGCCCATACACAACTCAACCCCGTTCACTTCTTGTTGTTCTTGGTCCCGTTGGTCACCGCAGGAATCACGGCATTCTACATGTTCCGCTTGTGGTTTATGACCTTTGCCGGCAAACCGCGAAATCACCATGTTTACGACCACGCACACGAGAACCCTTGGATCATGACAGGGCCACTCGTTGTCCTCTCTGTGTTCGCGGCGTTCTGTGCGATCGGCGGGGAAAGTGGTCCGCTGTATCAATTGATTGCCGGTAGCGAACCAGCAGGTGTCCACGCTGGTCTTGAGAGTGCAGGCCGATTCGGCCAAGTCAATCTCCCGGGTCATGAAGTCATTCATTCGGTACATGCTCAAGCCGGAACATATGCGTTGATTTCCGCTGTCGCGGGTGCGGTTCTTGCTTACCTCCTCTATGGTTGGGGAATCGTCAATCCGGGTGAAATCAAACGCCAGTTGGCGGGGTTGCATCACTTCCTCGTCGAGAAATGGCAGTTCGATCGCCTCTATGATGTTCTCTTCGTCCAACCGGTGCACGTGATCGCCCGAGGAATTGCTTGGATCGATCGCACGATCATCGACGGAATTCTGCACGGTGTGGCACGAGCTGCACTCGCTGTCGCGCGGTGGGATCGCTGGTTCGATGAGAAAGCAGTCGATGGATTGGTCAATGTCGTCGGTGACACCACTCACGCAGTCGGCCAGTCATTCCGTCATGTGCAAACCGGTCGACTGCGGCAATATGTGATGTTTATCGCTGTCGGTGTGTTGGCGTTGTTCGTCCTGATGTTCGCGATGTACCCGGCTTAAGTTCTCCCCAGAGGATTCAGTCCGCAACTGCCGTCATTCAGACAATTCACAGATTAGACAACGGAACCGAAAAGTCATGGGAATTGATTTCCTTTTAGCCACCATCATCTTCTTGCCGACGATTGGTGCCATTCTCCTGTGTCTGCATGATCGAGAATCCGAAGGCACAATGCGGACCACCGCGTTGACGTTCACGATTCTCACATTCGGTGCTACGTTGCTGCTGCTGGCGGGATATTACGATCCCTCCGACCCTGGCATGCAACCCGTCGTCAAAAGCGGTGAGGACATCGTTCAACGTGGTGTGTCCTACGAATGGATCGCCAGTTGGAATATCTACTTCCGCTTGGGATACGACGGCATCAGCATGCCACTGGTGTTGTTGACGAGTTTTATCAGTGTGCTGGGCATGCTGGCATCGTGGAGCATCAAGAAACACGTTCGCGGATACCTGATCCTGTATTTGTTGCTGGAAACAGGGATGCTTGGGGTCTTTCTCGCCCTCGACTTCTTCCTGTTCTATGTGTTTTGGGAAGTCATGCTGTTGCCGATGTACTTTCTCATTGGCATCTGGGGTGGTACTCGCAAGGAATATGCTGCGATCAAGTTTTTCCTCTACACGCTAGCTGGTAGCGTGTTGATGTTGATCGCGATGTTGATGTTCTACTTCGGTTCCGATCAGAACTTTAACCTGATGGAATTGGCCGCGATGGCGGAACAAGCGAAGCCGGATACAATCTTCGCCAACCCGACGCTGCAAGTCACTGCGTTTATCTTGCTATTTATCGGTTTTGCGATCAAAGTTCCGACTTTTCCGTTCCACACCTGGTTGCCTGATGCCCACGTCGAGGCTCCCACGCCAATCAGTATGATTCTGGCCGGTGTGCTTTTGAAAATGGGTGGCTACGGGCTGCTACGAATCGCCTTCCCACTCTGTCCGTACGGAACGCAGGCGGCCGCGTGGACGTTGGTTTTCATCGGTGCGTTTAGCATCATCTACGGTGCATTTGCGGCAATGGCGCAAACCGACTTCAAACGTCTGGTTGCCTATAGTTCCGTCAGTCACATGGGTTATGTGATTGTCGGGATGGCCATTTGGAAGATTAACGAATCGACCGGTGCGACCGAGAACATGAACTTCTGGCACATGGGTATCAACGGTGCCATGTTCCAGATGATTGCCCACGGGATTTCGTCGGCCGGGATGTTCTTTATGGTCGGTGTGCTCTATGACCGGGTTCATCACCGCAACTTGAACGAGTTCGGTGGTATTGCGGGCATTATGCCGCTCTATAGCGGTCTCGCAGCCGGGTTGTTCTTCGCAGGGCTTGGTCTGCCTGGTCTATGCGGTTTTATTGGTGAGGTCTTCGTGACGCTCAGCAGTTGGAGTTACGCTCCCGGGTTGGCGGTCGTCGTAGCCTCGGGTGTGATTCTCACGGCTGGGTACATTTTGTGGACGCTGCAACGAGTCCTGCTTGGTCCAGAATACTTGGGGCCACATCGAGAAGCCTTGGTGCCGATGAATCGCCGTGAGATCTTTGTGGCTGGCGTTCTCTTGATCAGTGCCATCGTTCTCGGTGTTTGTCCTTTCCTGATGTTCGACATGATGGAAGGCTCGACCGACCAACTTGCCGAGTCGATGGCGAAGGGCTATCAAGCCGCGTTGCAATATGTCGAAGAAGCCGCCACTGCAATGACCGAATAGTCTGGTACAGGCTGACCGATTGATTTGATGAGTACTTCCTTCGAGTTGCTGTCGTGAGTTCGCGAACAACTCGGTTTCCCACACGCGGAATATTATTCGATGAGCTTTTCGGAACTGATCGATCGACTCGTATCAAATACGGTGGATCACTCGCTGGGCCTATTCGCTCCCGAGTTGATCCTCTGTGCGACTGTGGTACTTTTGCTGCTCGCTCGATTGATCGATCTTGATCGAAAGTTGCCAAGTTACTGGGTTGCGATGTCCGGCGTACTTGTGGCGTTCGCAGTCGCGTTGCTCAACTTTTGGCATTCACCGGGAACGGGGCAGACGGAACTTTTTACGGGGCTGTTGGTTCACGATCAGTTCACGCTTTTCTTCCGGTTGTTTTTACTGCTGTTCCTGGTGCTGGTGATTTCACTCACCGTTCTGAGTGGTCTTCCTGACAATGAAGACGGTCCAGATTTCTACACGCTACTGATCGGTTCTACGATCGGCATGATGCTGATGGTCGAAGCCAATCACCTACTGATTTTGTTCCTCGGCGTTGAAATGACGAGTGTGCCGAGCTACGCGATGGTCGGTTTTCTGAAAGGACGTCGTCAGAGCAGCGAAGCATCGCTCAAATATGTTGTCTATGGTGCCGGGGCGGCGGGCGTGATGCTCTACGGTTTGAGCCTGCTCGGCGGGATGCTGGGAACCGCGAACCTTCCCGAAATGGCAGCACGTTTCGCATTGGTTATCGATAGCGATGCCACCATGGGCTCACCAGAGTTACGAACTTTGGCGTTGGGCATCTTGATGGTGGTCGTTGGTTTGTCATTCAAACTTTCGCTCGTCCCGTTTCACTTTTGGTGTCCCGATGCCTTCGAAGGAGCCGCCGCGGAAGTGGCAGGATTCCTGTCGATCGCCTCAAAGGCGGCAGCGTTCGCTCTGTTGGTTCGATTCTGCTTAGTGTTTGTCGGGACCGAAACGAGTGCGTTGGGAACTCTGACGCTTGCCTTGGGAATCGGTCTCGGTGTCATCGCGATTGTGACGACAACCTTCGGCAACTTGGCGGCGTATTCGCAAACGAACGTCAAACGATTACTGGCCTATTCGACGATTGCCCACGCAGGTTACATGTTGATGGCCGTTTCGGCGATGCTCGTTGTGCTCTACGGAAACAAGGCAGATGCAACGTTCGAGGCCACTCGGGCTATCGGTGGGCTGCTGTTTTACTTGGTTGTCTACCTGTTTATGAATCTTGGGGCTTTCGCAGTTGTTGCCTTGATTCGGAACCAGATCTTTAGTGAAGAAATCGAAGACTATCGTGGTCTGGCGTGGGAAGCACCGGCCTTATGCGTTTGCATGTTGATCTGCTTCTTCAGCCTGGTCGGCCTGCCACCGATGGGTGGCTTCTTCGGGAAGTGGTACATCTTTGCATCACTCTACAAAGCCGGTTCTGTGCACTGGTCGATGTGGGTGTTGCTCGTGGTCGGTGGATTGAACACCGTGTTTAGCCTGTTCTACTACCTGCGGGTGTTGAAGGCCATGTTCATCGAAGCCCGTCCGTCACACGCTCGCTCGGCAAAGGTTCAATCGTTTTCCTCTCCCGTTTTCTATGTCGGCATGGTAACCGCACCGGTGATCTTGCTCGGCACAATCGGTTGGTTGATGGATGGCCTGAGTAACAAAGTCCGCGAAGTCGCCGGTGTCCTGTTCTAAATTCTGCGGCAACGGGCAATATCGCTCGTCTTAGTTTCACTCTGCTGAAATGGAATTGCTGTTCATGGCCAATTCGGAACTTTACGCTCACGTCAACCGCTTACTGATCGATTTGAATCGAAGCCTGTTGCAATACGTCGGCGAGTGTTATCCTTGGACGGCCAAAAACGCGGAGCAGGAACGGGCCATTGTCGCGGATTTAGTCATTCGTCAGCGTCACCAGATTCAGCAACTTGCCGAGTATCTTCGGAGCGTCGATTGGCCCACTGATTTCGGCAGCTATCCAACTGAATACACGAACCTGCACTATGTCGCACTCGACTACCTGCTGAGCCAACTTTTGGAAAGCGAAGTCGCGCTGCTCAACCAAACCAATCAGGTGTTGGCCCAAGCGCAGTCTGATCCCGAGTTGGCACAACTTCTCGGTCGAGTGCATGCTGAAGAACAAGCGATGGTCGCCGAGATTCGCCGACTGGCTTCAAAATCGTCGACCGCATCTTGGATTCGATCCAGTTGAGTTCCGAAAGTTAGCTTGAAACTCAATGATTGAACCAATTCAGTTGATCGACACACACGCCCACCTTGATGCCGACGCCTTTGCGAAGGATTTGGACGAAGTCATCGATCGTGCAGCTAGCGTCGGTGTCGTGCAAATCCTCACGATCGGCATCAATCTAGAGACGAGTCGCAATGCTTACCGTTTAGCGGAGCGTTTTCCAGATGTCTTTGCAGTCGTTGGGATTCAACCCAACTATGTCAGCGCTGCCAAGCCAAGCGATCTCGACGAAATCGCTGAGATGTGCGCTTCACCAAATGTCGTGGGAATCGGTGAAACCGGGCTTGATCGATACTGGGACTATGCACCGATCGATCTCCAACGGGAGTACTTTCGGAAGCATTTGGAATTGTCGGCGACCATGAATTTGCCTTTTGTCGTGCATTGTCGGGAAGCAGAAGACGACGTCGTCGAAGTGCTTCAAAGCTTTGCAGGTGGCAATTCTCTTCAGGGGCTAATGCATTCGTTTTGCGGAAATCAGCAGACAGCAGACGCCTGTCTAAACCTGGGTCTACATTTCTCGTTCTCCGGCATGTTGACGTACAAGAAGAATCGCGAACTGAGGGAAGTCGCCGCCAGCATTCCTCGTGACCGGCTGCTGATCGAGACCGATGCTCCGTATCTCGTTCCCACGCCGAAACGCGGAAAAGAGAAGCGGAACGAACCCGCCTACGTCACTCACACGTGCGAAGTTCTTGCCGAGACGCATGGAACATCACTGTGGGAGATGGCGGAGCAAACCACGGTCAATGCGCGATCGTTGTTCAAACTTCCGGCGATGTAACCCGTCTGGAGTCTGTCGCAGTCCTCGTTCTACTGAAACTGTCGGAACTTCCAGATTCCGACACTGAAGAACGCCACTGCGTACAGCACAAGGACACCGCAACACTGCGCGACAAGGGCTTGGTTGGCTGTCGCTTGTGTCAAGATATTGTCGTAGGCAATCAGCGCCCATCCGTGAGGTGTGAACAGGCTGACGATTTGCATTTCCGGCGACAGCCAATCGCGTGGCAGGAAGCAACCACTCAGGCTCGCCAGGAGAATCACAAAGGCCGTCGCATACGCAGAGACTTGCGAATCGCTACGAACGAGCGTGGCAATCATCAGCCCCAAAGCCGTCGCCGACAGCGAGGTCGTTAACAAGATCGGCAGAATCAACAGCGGTTGCGGTCCCCACGACATATTGAACAGTAGACGACCGAACATGAACAGCAAGAGTGTCTGAATAATCGAGAGCAGAAAGAACGGCAGAGTCTTGCCTAGTAAAACTTGGATCGGCGAGACCGGCGCCAGTCGCAGTCGACGCAATGTGCCCAATTCTCGCTCGTCGAGAAACGACCGAGCCATAATGTTCACGAGGAAGAACACAAACATCACCGTAAAACCTGGCACGATCTCATCGTAAATTCGACTGGAATCTGAATCGACAGGCTCGAGTTCTTCCGGCGGGAGGCGTTCGATGAGTGGCTCGTTCAGTTCGGCTTTGAGCTCATCACAGGGCAACTGACCGCTGATGACTCCGCCTCTCTCGCAGATCGCATATCCCGCGGTTTCTGCCCGTACAATGTCCCACACAAACTGTTCGATCAAAGAGTGTCGGCTGGAATTTTCGGCGTCGCTCGTCAATGTGATGTCCATACGAGCAAGTTGTTCCGCGGGCGTGGCGGAATCGACTCCCAGAAAAACGCTGGTTTCCACGTCCATCATTTTGGTGTAGAAGTTGGGGCCGAAGACAATCACCATAGCCGCCTTTTCGTCGGCATCGTTTTTAAGTCCTTTCGAGAGCCGCTCGATTGCTTCGGGATCATCCTCCGGGATCAGTCGCACGCCTTCACGTTTCTGGAATGAATTGACAATCTTGCTGACGATATTTCGAGCCTGGTGCTGAGCCTGAGCATCGCGTTCGTCATCGTCATAGATGGTTTCAATCGAGTCGTAGTCCACCTGATCGCTGTAAGCGACCGTGAGCATTTGATTCTTGTTCTGCCATCCGAGCATTTTTCCGGTCGTCAACCCGATAATCGTAATGAAGATCATCGGGAAAACCAGCAGCACGACCAATGCCCGCCGATCCTGCATCAGCAGATGAATATCTTTGCGAGCGATGTGCCAAACCATGATTTGTCGACTTTTCAGGTAGCGAGAGAATCGGAAATTTGATGAGTGGAGGGTCTTTCGGGACGCGATTTCCAAGAATAGCACGCGTTCCGAAGCGGGTAACCAGAGTTAATCGCGAAGTCGTCGCCCGGTGAGATCCAAAAACAACCGTTCCAAATTCGGGTCTTGAGTTTCAACCGCGCGTAACGGGATTTTGTGATGGTTGAGCGACCGCGTGATTTCTAGCAGCGTATCGTTAAGCCGTTCGTTTTCCCGCGAGACGACTAAAGTCATCTCCCCGTCATCGCCGGAGCTTGTGTCCACCACCTCGGCGAGTTGCTGAAGTTCGTGTGGGATGTGACTATCGATGGGAAGTATTCGAAAGCACAAATCCGCACTCATCCGAGAGAGAAGTTGTCGAAGGGTGTCGCAAGCGAGAAGTTTGCCTTGATCGACAATGGCAACTCGGTCGCACAGGGCCTGCACCTCTTCCATGTAATGGCTGGCGTAAATAACCGCGACGCCTTCGTCACGCAATTGGCGTATGCAGTCGAGCAGGTGAGCACGTGACTGGGGGTCCACCCCCACAGTCGGTTCGTCGAGAATGAGCAGCTGCGGCTGATGGAGCAGGGCGATTCCGAAATTCAGCCGACGTTTCATCCCGCCAGAGAATTCGTGCGATTTGCTATCAGCACGGCCCGTCAAACCTGTCCGTTCCAATGCCGACGCGATTCGGCGTTCTAACTCGGCACCTTTGAGACCGTACAACTTCCCGAAAAAGGTAAGATTCTCACGTGCGGTGAGTTCGGGATAGACAGCCAAGTCTTGGGGAACGACTCCCAGGGTCGCACGAAGTTCACGGGCTTCGGGAACCAACGGTTGACCGTTCAGGCGGACCTCGCCCCCATCGGGCAGGAGGAGACCTGCGATCATCATCATTGTGGTGGACTTCCCGGCACCGTTTGGCCCGAGCAGTCCGAAGATCTCACCGGCATCGACATGAAAACAAATGTCGTCGACGGCCAGCAGATCCCCGTATCGCTTCTGCAGATGTGACACTTCCAAAAGGTGCATCGATTCGCCTTCAAAGACTTGAGTTGGCAGGCATTCTAGAGCGTGCGACGTGAATCTGTCGAGACGGCGGCAGGCTTTGCCAATGCTTTTGTCAGCGTTCGTCTGCACCGAAGAGAAGCACCCGTGACGCTTTCTTCAGCATGCCATCCGTTATACCGGACAATACTGATCATTAAAATGGAAACACGAGTGTTGATTCTAAGATGAACAAAGCCAATCACTTCTAGCGAATCGCTGGGAGACCTTCGCGGCCTGAACTTCCTTTTGGCACGGGTTCTGCACATGCCGAAGTTTCGTGATATCTCGCGATATCCTCAAGACGCATCACGATTCGTCGATTTCAAAAATGGCACCGGAAAAACCGACAAACTCGCAGGTTCCTCGGATGATCGACGTCGCTCGTCGTGCCGGCGTTTCACGGATGGCCGTCTCGGCGGTGTTGATGGGCACTGGCGAAGGGCGAATTCGCGTGTCCGCCGCAACGGCAGCCCGTATTCGTGCCGCCGCTGACGAAGTTGGCTACCGCCCGAACCGAGCCGCCCAACAATTGGCAGGCAAGAAAAGCGGTGTGGTGGCCGTGATTGCACGGGACTGGAAGAACTTCCTCACCCAAAAAGCCTTGGCCTGGATGCAGACGTTCGCGGAGTCATACGAACTGCGTGTGCTGGCAGTTCGAGCATACCCGGAAACCGACGCGATCTACCGCACGTTGGAAGAACATCGCAGCGGTTGGATTGATGGCATCATCTACCTTGCCCACGAGAACGAATCGCAGTGGGCAGAGTTGAAGGATCGACTCCCAGGCACAGCGTGCTTCGTGACTGCCGTCGGGTCATTGGCGATCGAGGGGATTCCGCGGGTATCGAACAACGTGCAAATCGGGGCAGCACAAAGCCTGAGACATTTGCACGAGCGAGGATGTCAACGACCGATTTTCGTCACGGAACAACTCAAACTACGTTCCGTTCCCGCCCGGCTTGATGCCTATTTCAGGACAGCGAAGGAATTGGGCATCGAGTTCGGCACCGATCAAGTTGTGGTGTCCACTCGGAACTGGTTGGTGGACGACCCGAATTTCTATCCGCATTTCGATGAGTTGGCCCGCGAGCTGATCGCCAATCGACAGGCAGACTCCATTCTTTGCGATACCGACTTTACGGCCGTCGGACTGCTCAAGGCAATTCGCCGGTTAGGGCTCCATGCCCATTCGAATTGTGCCGTCATCGGCTGGGGAAACTTACAGTTCTCCGCGTTGACGGATCCCGCCCTGACTACTGTCAGCTATGACCTGCCAACTTTGCTCGAACGAGCCATGAGTTACCTCAGAAGCCTGATCGACCAAACCCCTTTGGATTGCGACTCCAGCGACGTCGCCACGGAACTTGTAATCCGCGAGTCCGCCTAATTATTTCCCCTATTCGAAGCTGCGCTCACCAGCAGGATGTCTATTCTATTCGGAGTTTTTTCATGGTAACTAACAGACGACACGGATTTACCTTGATCGAGTTGTTGGTGGTGATCGCCATCATCGCGATTCTCATCGCATTGCTGCTTCCAGCGGTTCAACAGGCTCGCGAAGCGGCTCGACGGACCCAGTGCAAGAACAATTTGAAGCAGTTGGGTATCGCTCTACATAACTACCACGATACATACCAAACATTTCCCCCCGGCAATTTGGATCCCAATGCCAACGACGAACGTGCCGCCAGTTGGCTGACGCGAATTCTATCCAATATGGAGCAGGGTGCTGCCGCCGGCCAGATTACTTACAACGACACCGACTGGACGATGCAGTCGGACCGTTTGAATCGCAACTGGGCAGTCACGAATTCCTTGCGAGTCGCCAGCTTGAACTGTCCCTCGAGCCCGCTGCCAACCACACGGACTCAAAGTACCAATAGTTCGACTCAAGGACTGGGAGCCCCACCGGAAATCGAATATCAACTCGTGAATTACGTGGGAATCAACGGATCGTACAATCGTGGCGGGACATCATCATGTTGTCCGACCCCATCGTCTTGGACGGGTTATGCTCGCTCGAATTACAACGGGATGATTGTTCCCGACAACTCCAAGGGTAAAGCAACTCGCATTGCGGACGTGACCGATGGAACAAGCAACACGGTGATGGTGGGTGAACAGTCCGACTATTACATTGCCGACGATGGAACCAAACAGGATCTTCGTGCATGTCGTCATGATGGTGGACCTTGGTCGGGCGGAGCGGGAGGCGATACCGGATGGTGGCTCAACATGACCGCCATTCGTTACGACATCAACGCCAGTCGAATCGACAGCGGTTTCGGTCACAAACAGCCGTACCACCGTCATACGCTCATCAATTCGGCCCATCCCGGCGGAGCGCAAATGTTGTTGGGCGATGGTTCGGTCCGCTTCTTTTCCGAAAACATGAACCGGCCCACTCTCGAAGCATACGCAGACCGGGCCGACGGTACCGTTATCAACGAGTTGTAACGATAACGCTTGGCATGCATTCCCTCCAACCGCAGCCAGCCTCTCGCCGGCTGCATTTTTTCCCCAAGGATTTTCCATGAAGAACACCATCTATTCTTTGTCAGCGACCTGGCTACTTATGACCGTGCTAGGTTGTGGTGGCGGTGCCAGCGATCAACCGGACGTCTACGAAGTGCAAGGCACCGTGACGCAAGACGGCAAACCAGTTGTCGGAGCCCGCATCGAGTTCATTCCGCAAGAAGGTCGACCATCGCAAGCCACCACGAACGACGCTGGGGAATTCACGCTGAGTTATCTCGACGGGGTGAACGGCGCAGTTGCGGGGACACACACTGTGCGAGTCAATCCAAACCCAATCACAACGGCGGACGCCGGCGGTGGTGAGGAAGTTGCAGTATCCGCTCCGCCAGAACCCGTATTGTTCAACAACCCCGACC
Organism: Thalassoroseus sp.; assembly: GCF_984380535.1. NCBI lineage: Bacteria > Pseudomonadati > Planctomycetota > Planctomycetia > Planctomycetales > Planctomycetaceae > Thalassoroseus > Thalassoroseus sp. Next base: position 333,411 of record NZ_CFHRBF010000006.1, on the reverse strand, counting down.
CGGTCGAGGTGAAACCCGACGGCGAAAACACGTTCGACTTCGACATCTCCAGTTGGCCGAAGCAACGCGGATAAGTAGTTTCGACGGCAAAACTTGGAATCCATCAATAAACGTTGAAAAGTTCTTGAGCAATCGACCAAACGACGATATGGTGTAAGGACGTCTCTAAAACAGCACGCGCTCCTACGATCGTCACTCTTGCTTCCCAAGAGCGTTATGTATTCTACGATCCGTTGCGGTTACGCTTGGCGAACCAACACATCGCATATCCCGCTGATGACCTCTTCCAACGAGGTACAGCGGGATTTTTTGCGTTTCGCCGGATCGAGTTTGCCCTTTGAGAAAAGCGTTTCAATCGATTGCTATATTTCTCCGTCCGAGAAAGGGTCATGGCATGTTACGGGTTCGACGTCTTGGATTCACACTCATTGAGTTGCTGGTCGTGATCGCCATCATTGCGATTCTGATCGCGTTGCTATTGCCCGCGGTCCAAAATGCTCGAGAAGCGGCTCGCCGATCTCAGTGTCGCAACAACCTGAAACAGTTGGGGTTGGCGTTGCACAACTATCACGATGTGTACCTCAAATTTCCGAGTGCGTCGCAGTCCTCGGCTACGTTCGGCCCGTCACCATTTGTTGCGATTTTGTCGTACCTCGAACAGAACGCGATCGCAGATGCCTACCAGTCAGGTGGCCACTCAGGAGCGAGCGGTTCCGGGAACGATGTGATCACCATTCACCTCAATGTCTATCACTGCCCGTCCGACCCGAATGACCGACGAGACACAGTCGTCGGCTGGACGAACTACCACAGCAACCATGGGACTTGGGTAAACATCAGCGGCTGGGATGGGGCGTTTGCGCCGAATTTCTCGGCTGGCGGTGCCTCGTCGCCAGGTTTCCTGGGGCTTCGAGACATGACCGATGGTACCACGAACACAGCCGTCTTCGCTGAGGTTGCGAACGGGCCAGCCGGTGGCCCAATGCGACCAGTGACCGATTGCTTCGAGTTTGGAACCGAGTCTTCCGCGACATTGCCAGCAGCTCGGAGTGCGTTTCTTGCCCGAGACTGGAAAACCGCTTCGTCCGCAGGCGGTTGGAATCCGGATTGGCGTTGGCGGGGTTATCCTTGGCGTGAAGGTTCGATTTGGCGAACCGGCTACAACCACTTACTGCCTCCGAATAGTCCCTGTTGGCGCCCCAATGGGGATTGGTGGCAACTCGTGACGCCCGCCAGTAGTTGGCACTCGGGAATTGCAAACGTCGCAATGGGGGACGGATCGGTCCGTGGAGTTTCCGAATCGATCGACGGCCTGGTATGGGAAGCTGCTGGCTCACGTCAAGGCGGAGAAATCTTGGTATTGGAATAGCCAATGTGCCCCAAGTGGCCAATAGCCCACACACAAGCGAATCTGGCGAGTGACAGCTAATACGTAAGTTCTTAGAACCAGAACAAGTTCCAAGGTGACCGATGAGACCAAAATTGCCGTCCCGGCTTCTCGCAGTTACGGCGGTGGTACTGCAGTGCGTGACAATTTTCGCCTGCGGGTGTGGGTCCGAACCGCCCGCTCCGACTCAAGAAGCCATCGACCAAGAACTTCAGCAACTCAATCAGCATCGCGAACGGGAGTGGAACAACCAATAGCAAAGCCGCAGCAGTTTGAAACGGTTGGTCCTTAAAGGTTGTTCCAACCCACGAACACGGTCTGCGCTGCTGCCATCGAGGCCACGGCGCAGACACCAACACGGATATTATCGTTCAGCCGAGACGGAATCGATTCCGCAATGGCAGCCAAAATTGCGGCGGACCCGACGACGGCGTAAGCGGTTGCAAAGTCGATTTCGCGGTACTCGTTGGCTTCGACATTGAACCAAGTCTCCCCCCAATACCACAACGCACCGAAGAACGAGCCGAGTAGAACAAAACAGATCAGCCCACTCCACGATTTTTCTGCATTCCAAGGCAGCCGCCACCCTCCCAACAGTTTTCCTCCCAAGGTCGCGCTGCCGTCTCCGAATGCCAAGATTCCGAGCACTGCCATACCGATTTGCGGAGCCTGAGGGAACATTACAAACGCGGCGAACACGCTCAGAACATACCCCAATACGGCAGCGCCCCGTGCGTTATCACCACTCCTTTGGATATGGTGATAACGGATAAAGATGTGTAGCGACAATCCGGCCGCCACCAAGAGAATGATACTCGTCGCAAGCCACGATAGCGGGTCACGGTGAGGAATCAGCCAAAGCATCGGTGGAAGGAAGCCCGGCGACATATGCCATAATCGACGCCGCCACTCATACGGTTCCAATCGCGAAAGGAACGTTGTCGGTTGATTTCTGGTTGTTTCGAGCACACTCGAATCGGCATTTCGCGATGTCATGTCCGCCCGTCTCGCATACGATCCACAAGTTGATTCATATATCCCAAGCCTTCCAATCACACTAATTTAATAGAAACCAAGATCCGTCGAAAGTTCACCAAGTACATGCAATTCTGGTCAATTGCTTTGCAAAAACGCCGTTTACGCGGGCTCGAAGGCCGTCGGACGCCCCCCGCAAGACGTCTGGTGAATTTGAACAGATCTTGACATTGATATTGCCTCCATGCAAAAAGATGTGATAATGCAAGTAGCTTACCCCACCGGCGGAATTTGCGGAGAATTCCGTTCGCCATGCTGAATTCTGCTAGCTCGGCATGGGTTTGCGTAATTCGTTTTCTCACAATTTGATTCATGGCCATGGACGGTCGTTATTCACCTCACTTTTCAATCGGTTTTGTTTTTTCACCGATCGGGTCGTTGAGGAATTTAATTCTGCGCGGAGGTTACTTCCGCCGCGTTGACCATCAAACCCGATCTACTGCCGGGCACGCGCACATCCCTGGCGGGAGGGTTCGATAGCCGAGGAGCCTAATCATGGGAACTGGTCGCGACTTACTCAATCGTTTCGCTGAGCGTCAAGACGCCGACGCTTATCGCCAAGAGCACTGGCAAGGGAGCTTCGACGAATATCTCGATATCGTCAAAGCCCGACCCAAAGTCGCTCGGACCGCCTACCAACGTTTGTACGACATGATTATGTCGTACGGCTCCTACACGGCAGAAGGTAGTCGCAAGCGAGAGGATTTGATCCGGTTCCGCTTCTTCGACGACCCCGAACGCGGCGGTCGTGATGCCATTTTCGGCCTGACCCGCACACTCATGGAACTGACGAACGTCTTCAAAAGTGCCGCTCTGAAATACGGCACGGAACGACGTGTTATTCTGCTTCACGGACCGGTCGGTTCGTCGAAAAGCACAATTGCCCGGCTGCTGAAGAAGGGGATGGAACACTACACCTACACCGACGAAGGGGCGATTTACACCTTCGGTTGGCAACAAGACGACGGTTCCATTCTTTGGGACCCCATGCACGGCGAACCACTGCAATTGGTGCCGGAGAAGTATCGTGAAGAACTCTGTTCGGTGCTCAACGAAGGCTTAGACGAAGCCGATCCGAACTATCACAAAGTGGAAATTACCGGCGAAGTCTGCCCGCTCTCACGGTACATCTTCCAGGAGAAACTCGAGCAATACGACGGCGACTGGACGAAGGTCGTCGGCGATGTCGTGATCAAGCGGTTCTTCTTCAACGAACAAGACCGCATCGGCATAGGTACGTTCCAACCCAAAGACGAGAAGAATCAAGATTCCACGGAACTCACCGGCGATATCAACTATCGAAAAATCGCCGAGTACGGCAGCGATTCCGACCCGCGTGCATTTAACTTCGACGGGGAATTCAACGTTTCGAACCGGGGAATCATCGAGTTCATCGAAGTGCTCAAGCTCGATGTCGCCTTCTTGTACGATTTGTTGGGAGCCTCGCAAGAACACAAAATCAAGCCGAAGAAATTCGCACAGACGGACATCGATACCGTTATTCTCGGCCACACCAACGAACCGGAATATCGAAAGCTACAAAGCAACGAGTTCATGGAAGCGTTGCGTGACCGGACGATCAAAATTGACGTGCCCTATGTAACCAAACTGTCCGACGAAATCCGAATTTACGAAAAGGACTACAACGCCGAACGCGTTCGGGGCAAACATATCGCACCGCACACGCTCGAAGTGGCAGCGATGTGGGCGGTGCTCACACGGCTTGAGCAATCGAACAATGCCGGGCTGACTCTGCTCCAGAAAATGAAGCTGTATAACGGCAAAACACTGCCCGGCTTCACACAGGACAATGTCACACAACTCAAACGCGAAGCCCGCAATGAAGGGCTCATTGGCATTAGTCCGCGGTATGTACAAGACAAGATTTCCAATGCACTTGTCGTGAACACTAACAGCACCTGCATCAATCCGTTCATGGTGTTGAATGAACTCAGCGAAGGCTTGAAACACCATTCGCTGATCCAGAACGAAGATCTTCGCGAGCACTACAATCACCTGATCAGTGTCGTCAAAGAAGAATACACCGACATGGTCAAGAACGAGGTGCAGCGAGCGATTGCCGCCGATGAGGAAGCCCTCACCCGACTGTGTGGCAACTACATCGAGAATGTCAAAGCCTATACCCAACGGGAGAAGGTCAAGAACAAATTCACCGGTGAAGACGAAGAACCGGACGAACGCTTGATGCGGTCGATCGAAGAGCGGATCGATATTCCGGAAACTCGCAAAGACGACTTCCGTCGGGAGATTATGAATTACATCGGAGCATTGATGCTCGACGGTCGCACGTTCAACTACCGCACCAATGAACGACTGCAGAAAGCCCTTGAAATGAAACTTTTCGAGGATCAGAAAGACACCATCAAACTGACTAGCCTTGTGTCGAACGTCGTCGACGCCGACACGCAGGAGAAAATCGACATCGTGAAAAGCCGACTCGTTCGCGACTTCGGCTACAACGATGAATCGGCGACAGATGTGCTGCAATATGTTGCCAGCATCTTCGCCCGAGGAGACGCTAAGAACGAATAGACTTAACTCGCGGCCAGCGACAATCGGTTTTCCGAATCACCCGGCCGTCATTCGCGGTCGGGTTGTTTTCTAGAGTAGCACCAATGACTTCAACCACAGACACCCAACTGAATCCGGTCGAGACGCGACCATCCCAGCGGGGCGAACCCACTTGGGAGTTGGCCGAACTCTACCCGAAACAAGGCGATTGGACCGAAGACGCATACTTAGCCCTCGACACCAACCGGTTGATCGAACTGTCACAAGGCTGTCTGGTGTTCCTGCCCATGCCCACAATCTTTCATCAGCTCATCGTCGAATTCCTGTACGCGAGTTTGAAGGCTTTCGTTGTCGAAAGAAACGTCGGGCGGGTGTTTTTCGCACCACTACGCGTTCGCATGTGGCCGGGGGAAATTCGAGAACCGGATGTTGTCTTTCTTCGGCCAGATCGCATTGTGAATGTGCATCGTCCGCCACGAGGTGCCGATCTGGTGATGGAGGTCGTAAGTCCTGGTGATCAAAACAGCGAACGAGATTGGGAAACGAAGCGTCAAGTCTATGCGGAAGCACGTCTTCCGGAATACTGGATTGTCGATCCGCAACGTCGAGTGATTTCCGTGCAGAAGTTGGTCGGCGATACCTACGAAGAACACGGCGAGTATCGACCAGGACAAATAGCCGAGTCGGTCACTTTAGACGGATTCCAAATCGCAGTTTCCGACGTTTTCGCAGCTGGCGAAATTGAACAGAGCGGGGCAGAGGACTCATGAGTCGTAGTATCGACCGAGATCAAAAACGGTTCAACGAAATCGTGCGAGGACGCGTGCGGAAGAATCTCCGTAAATACGTCACGCACGGCGAGATGATCGGTCGCAAAGGCCGGGAGTTGGTTTCGATTCCTGTTCCCAACATTGAGATTCCTCACTTCCAGCACGGACAAAAAGGTTCGGGCGGTGTCGCTCAGGGTGATGGCGAAGTCGGTCAACCGATCGGCAAAGGACAAGACGACGCTGACGGTCAAGGTCAAGCTGGAAACGAACCGGGTCGGCACATTCGCGAAGTCGAAATCACACTCGATGAACTTGCTGAGATGCTGAGTGCCGAGTTGGAACTACCGAATATTCAACCCAAAGGCAAAGACACCGTTAAAAGTCGGAAGGACCGTTACTCCAGTATTCGCCAAACCGGTCCGGATTCGCTCCGGCATTTCAAGCGAACATTCAAACGCGCACTTAAGCGGCAAATCTCGACGGGCAGTTATAACCCGATGGATCCTCGCGTCATCATCGAGCGGGACGACGAACGCTTCCGCAGTTGGAAGACGATCGAAGAACCACAGGCGAATGCGGCGATCATCTACATGATGGATGTCTCGGGCAGCATGACCGACGAGCAAAAAGAGATCGTGCGAATTGAATCCTTCTGGATCGATACTTGGCTGAAGAAACAATACGACGGCGTTGAGCGTCGCTACATTATTCACGATGCGGTCGCTCGCGAAGTCGACGAGGAAACGTTCTACCGCACCCGCGAGTCCGGCGGCACACGAATTAGTTCTGCCTACCGTGGGGCGACGAAAATCATCGAACGCGACTTCCCGCCTGCCGATTGGAACATCTACTGTTTTCATTTTTCCGACGGCGACAACTGGGGCGAAGACAGCGAGAGTTGTCTCGACATCCTTAAGACTGCGTTGTTGCCGATTTGCAATTTGTTCTGCTACGGGCAAGTCGAAAGCCCTTATGGTTCCGGTGATTTCATTCGGGACCTCAACCGCATTCAAGACAATTACGAAAACCTCATTCTGTCAGAAATCGAAAACAAAGACGCCATCTACGATTCCATCAAAGACTTCCTCGGAACCGGACGGTAACGACGGTTCATCGCAGACTGGCAAACGACATCCTTTTGAACATCAACCTCAAACCAATTTGGAAATGAGGATCGAGGATAGCAAATCCATGAGAGGTTAAGGTTAGCGATCCTCGACTGCAGCATACGGTTGTCAGTATTCGCAACATGATCAACTTCGGACATTGAAAACGCGTGCGTTATGCCCATTAGCACACATCGCCCACTTCCGCCGGAAATCAAAGTGATCCAAGACGACTTGGAAGCGAAAGCGGCAGAGTACGGACTCGACTTCTTCGAAACCATCTTCGAAATGGTGGACTACGAAGAGATGAGCATGCTCGCGGCTTACGGGGGATTTCCGCTGCGATATCCGCATTGGCGGTTTGGGGCTCAGTACGACGAGTTGATGAAGTCGTACTCGTACGGGTTGTCGAAGATCTACGAAATGGTGATCAACACGGATCCGTGTTATGCCTACTTGCTCACCGCGAACGAACTGCTCGATCAAAAACTCGTCATCGCTCACGTTTACGGCCACTGCGATTTCTTCAAGAACAATGCTTGGTTCAGCCAGACGAATCGGCGAATGCTCGATCAAATGGCGAATCACGCAGCTCGCATCAATCGGTATGTGGATCGCTTCGGCTATGAACGCGTCGAAGAATTCATCGACGCCTGTCTGTCGGTCGAGGATTTGATCGATCCGCATAGCATGTACATCAAACGGCAAAACGGAAACAACCGATCGGCGAAACGGAACGGTGATGCGGAATCGTCTGATGGCGGAATGCGATTCCCGTCAAAAGGCTACATGGATTCATTTATCAACCCGCCTGACGTGCTCGCTGCCGAAGTGGAAAGCCAGCGTCAAGAAGCCGAGCGGAAGGAAAAAAGCCGGTCATTTCCTGAACAACCACAGCGGGACGTCTTGCAGTTCATCCTTCAGAATGGTGCGTTGAAAGATTGGCAACACGATATCTTGTCGATCATTCGCGATGAAGCTTACTACTTCGCCCCGCAAGGCATGACGAAGATCATGAACGAAGGCTGGGCCAGTTACTGGCACACCACCATCATGACTCAACATGCCCTGACGGATGCGGAAATTGTATCCTACGCCGATCACCACTCCGGCACCGTTGCGACGCAACCGAATCGGCTGAACCCGTACAAACTCGGTCTGGAACTGCTCCGGGATATCGAGGAACGTTGGAACAAAGGTCAGTTCGGCCCCGAGTGGGACAACTGCGACGATCTGCACAAAAAAGACACCTGGGACCGTCAATTGGGACTCGGACGAGAGAAAATTTTCGAAGTCCGACGGATTCATAACGACACGACGTTCATCGATACATTCCTGACACCGGAGTTCTGCGCGGAACACAAGATGTTCTCGTTCGCCTATAATGACTCGAGCGAGTACTACGAAATTGCCTCGCGAGAGTTCTATGCGATCAAGCAACAGTTACTGCACAGTTTGACGAATCACGGTCGCCCGTTCATCTACGTGATCGACGGCAACTACCGTAATCGCGGCGAACTATTCCTAGAACATGAGTACGCCGGCAGCCCGTTAAAAATGGACTACGCACGTGACACTTTGATCAATCTCGAGAAACTCTGGCTTCGTCCGGTGCATATCGCCACGGTCATTGACGATACACCGTCAGTGATTTCTTGGGACGGTCGCTCGCATGAGATCAAACCACGTCGTAAAGCCTCTTAGAGCGATCTTCCAGAAGGAGGACATGGAATATGAGTTTTACACCATCCATCGACGATGCGTTGAACGGATTACCGACCGGTACCGGTTCGCAGTCCGTCTCGATCTCCCATAGCAATCCTTCGGCCGACTTTACGTTGACGCTCTCTGCGATCGACATGCTAAGTTGCTCGCTGCGGTCGATCCGTGCCGATGTTCCTAGCGTTGCATCGGCGGGTTCGACTCAGCTGAAAGATTGGGCCGACGCCTTGAGTTCACGTTTGACGTACTTGCTGGAAGATATCGGCCCGGTTGAGTTCGACGCGAATGCGGGTCAAGCGTTGCTCCGGTCGACGAAACCGAGTGACGATGGAACGACGAAACGATATTACGAACTGATCCTGTCGGCCACGCAGGATGGATCGTTCGAGTTCGCCCGGTATGAGTCTGTCACGGGACAACCAGGACGAAATCCGGTCGATATGCAACTCACCCGCGAAGTCGTGAGTCGCTTGCTGAAAGACCTTGTCGATACGATCCCATAAGAAGTTGGCACACCGACGAATCCCAAAAAACCGGGCCATGATTCGCACATGGCCCGGTTTTTTGTTTGATCGATAACAGTGAATTTTTATCGCTGTTGATTCAAGCTGCGTTGCAATAGCTCGAAATTCGACTTCAGTTGCTGGAACTCGGCTATCGTGTACTGGGTAATTCCGTTCGTCCGTTGCAAGGCTCGTTCGAGGCGTTGCCAAGATTCCCCGGCCGCGCGCGAGGCGTTACGCACCAAGTCAGATCTGACGTTGTGGTCATTGATTCGGTCGGCAAGTTGACCGGCTTCGCGTTCAAAGTCTTCCGCGAGATCGATGATGCCACCGCGTTGCTGACGAAGGTCATAGCGAAACTCTTCGGACAACTCCGCGGAATCGCCTTTGATCTTGCCTGCCAATTCGAGAATCTGCTGCCTGGTCGTAAGGATCGGCGTTTCCAATCGCAGTTCACGATGTAGCGCGGCATCGAGTTGCGACAACTGCCCCTCGGCGTCACGGACACGTCGATTGACTCGCGTACCACGAACGGCCTCGGAGAACCCGTGAAGATTCCGATCGAAGTTTTCGTATTCACGAACCAAAAGCCGAAGGTGATTTCCGTTGTCAACCAAACGCTGTAGTGACTGGGCGGAACTCAGGGTCCGTTCACACTGACGAAGAAGCTCGGCCATGCCGCGTCCGCGTTCACGGCGAAGATCATCGCGAAGTTGGTCAAGCGTCCGAACAATCGAGTTGAGCAACAAAGCAGCCCGTGGACGATCATAACCGTGCCGGGGAGCACCGTCTGCCATATTCAGCATCCGATGCAAATCCTCGTCGGCTTCGGAAGCCCGTTCGATCGCTCGTGCCAATCGCTCGTCCACGCGATCCGAACGCTGCAAGTCATGCACCACATGATGCCAACTTTCATCGAAGGCAGCATATCTTTGCTGAATTTCCGGAATCGCTGTCCGTCGGTCGAACTGCTTCTCGAGATCCCGGGCTTGCTCGTGAACGCGGTGGATGTCGTCACTTAGCGGATGATCGATTCGTGAGAACCGATCGTCAACTTCCTCTAAGCCTTCCCGAAGTTCGCGGGCGATTTTCTCCGCTTGCGAGTAATCTTCGCGTTCCCAACGGCCTAACCGAGGACCGTCCTGTTCGCTGCGTTGAATCTGCATGCGAACGGTTTCGCCCGTGGGAAGTTGCACATCGTAATATCCCGGTGCGGCCGTCGCGTCCTCCACAACGAACCGGCGACCATCGTAGGAATCTCGTGGCTCGACGGAATGTGACTGGTATTCATTCTGACGCTGTCGATACCAGTCACGTTCTCGCGACAAGTACTGTTGTCGATTCCGTTGCAAATTGCGGTAATAATCTTCCCAGTTCCCCGACTGCGCTTGTGCCGACTCAAGACAGGTGACTGCAAGAACTGTAGTAATCGCAAGCCGCGTGGGTGAAAAAGTAAGTGGTTTGAGCATATTTGATTTCCATCGCGTGTGGAGTGAATCCCAAATGTGAATCAAGAGTGTTAGCCCATCTCCACTATATGCGGATCTCAAGAATTTCGGAGTCATATTTTCCGAATTCTTCCACGCTCCAGATCAATCCGACACGACAACGGTCAGGAATCGGCAAGCGGCACGTCCAAGTCCCGGACGTCCAGCAACGCCCGATAGGGCAGGTTCTTCCCGCCGAACGTTTCCGCACCACCTTGCAATCGGTCGACCACCCCGACGACTTGAACGACTTCACAACCGAACTCTTGAATTCGTTCGACCGAGAGCAGGGCACTTCCGCCGGTGGTCACGACATCGTCCACGATGACGACCCGTTCGCCGGGTGTCACCGGGCCTTCGACATAGCGTTTTGTGCCATGCCCTTTGGCTTCTTTGCGGACGAGGAACCCTTTTAAATCGCGGCCGCGAACCGAAGCCATTGCGATGACGGCTCCGATGATCGGGTCGGCACCAATCGACATCCCGCCGATGGCGTCGTACTCGACGTCGGACAGAAGATCCAAGAGTCCCTCGGCCACAAGTCGCAGTCCGTGAGCTTCGAGTGTGACTTGTTTGCCGTCGAGGTAGTAATTCGATTTCTGTCCGGATGCGAGTGTGAACTCACCAAACTTCAGGGCTTGGTTCTTAAAGGCTTCGATCAGTTGTTGTTCGTCGTATCCGCTCATCAATATGGCTCCAAGTGGTGTCGTTTTCAGGCGTGACACACGAACCATACAAGAAACGTGCGGAAAAGAAAAAGCCCCGAGGAAATCCCCGGGGCAGTGTTTTTCAGATTGTCGAGCTTCGGACGATCAGGCGGCGGCAGAATCGTTACCGGGGAACAGGCGTTGTTCTCCGCGGATCATTTCTGGCGTGACCACATACTTTCGTCCCGGTTCTTGATCGGGAAGTTCGTACATGATTTCGAACATCGCGTCTTCAACGACACTTCGCAGGCCGCGAGCACCGGTTTCTTTGTTCTTTGCAATCTTGGCGATCTCGGCGAGCGCCCCTTCGGTGAATTCGACCGTCGCGTTCTCCATTTCGAAGAACTTCTCGAATTGTTTCACCAAGGCATTCTTTGGCTCGGTCAAAATGCGAACGAGATCGGGAACACCCAGCGGTTGCAACGAACTGAGTACAGGCAGACGTCCGACCAATTCCGGAATCAAACCGAACTCGAGAACATCGTCGACGGAGGCGTCTTTGAGAAGCGAACCTTCGCGTTTGCGTTCTTCCCGACGGGCGTCGGTCGCACCACCGAAACCGATGGACTTATTGCCCAACCGTTTAGCGATAATATCTTCGATTCCCACGAACGTCCCGCCACAGATGAACAGAATGTTGGTGGTATCAATTTGGATGTATTGTTGCTCGGGATGCTTTCGGCCACCTTGGGGAGGCACATTGGCCACGGTGCCTTCGAGCATTTTGAGCAACGCCTGTTGCACACCTTCGCCAGAGACGTCCCGCGTGATGCTGACGTTCTGACTGGTCTTGCCGATCTTGTCGATCTCGTCGATGAACAAGATGCCGCGTTGAGCCGCTTCGATATCGAAGTCAGCCGCGTGCAACAATTTGAGGAGCAAGTTTTCCACGTCTTCGCCGACATAACCCGCTTCGGTAAGCGTAGTCGCATCGCCGATCGCAAAGGGAACCTGCAGCATCTTGGCGAGAGTCCGAGCCATCAACGTTTTGCCGCAACCCGTGGGGCCAATCAGCAAAATGTTCGACTTGTCCATCTCAACATCGCTGTCCATATTCTCTTTGAGAATCAACCGCTTGTAGTGGTTGTGGACAGCGACCGCCAAGGTTTTCTTGGTATGGGTCTGACCAATCACGTATTCGTCAAGATAAGTGACGATTTCGCGTGGCGTGGGGACATTGGTGAAGAGTTGCTTCGAAGTACCACGCCGTCGTCGTTCTTGGTCGAGAATTGACTGGCACAGCTCGATGCATTCACCACAGATGTAGACGTCTTCGGGGCCTTCGACAAGAGGGCCAACGTCACGGTAACTTTTCCGACAGAAAGAGCAGTTTGCATTTTTCTTGCCGGTTGAACCACGCTTGGTGGGTCCGAAATCTTTACTGGAGGCCATATTCTTCCTTCATCGCAGCCGATCGCATTCGGGGGATCAAGTCCTCTCCATTCCTTGTTTGCCTCCATGCAAACCTAATTGTACGGCATCGGAGCGGACATGCCGCCACCGATCCCTTTCAGCGAGGTGGATTTCGTTAAAAACCCGCTCGCTTGCAGGGGTATTCGACAAGGTCACCGTAACGAGTCGTCATCGTTAGAGTTTTCCAGGTCGTCGCCTGCCTCCTCGTCCGCAACATCCGATTCGGCGGAAACTGCCGATTCCGACGTTCCATCCGCCTGCTCAGGCGGGTGGGGCGCGGACGATGAGCCGTCCAGTCTTTCGACCAACCGACCCTTGATGGATCGGTATTCTTCGTCCGTCAATTTACCTTCTCGTCGCAATTCACGGATTTGTGTGAGCATTGAATGAGGGTTCGTGTCAGAATCCGCATCATCCCTGAATCGGGATCGGATCCAAAACATGACCATAATGCCGAGCGAGATAACCGCGCCCAATCCGAGCAATTGCCAAAGTGAATCGAAAAACTCCTCATAGAGCTGATCTAAACTTCGTCCACCGCGTCCTGGCATAACTCTGGTTTCGATGAAATCTGGGAAATGTGCTCCCCACCAATTATCACCAATCCTTCGCATGCCGGCAAGTTGCGGCTGAAAATTGAGGCGTTGCATACGGCGTGCCAGAAAGATCAAACAATCGAATCTGTGCAAGGCTCAACCGTGGTTTTCCCAGGAAAAACACCAGATAATAAATTTCCATTGTCATATTTTGCCAGAAAGCGTTTCGAAATGTGGTGCAGGTCTTGCTCTGTTTTCAACGACACGTTGTAAAAACGACAACGAAATCATTCCGCAATACGCGTCATTCTCATGCAGTTTCCAAGAACACGAATTTGACCTCGCCCTGATTGCCGATCTAAACTATAGATACCCCTGAAATTTTCGCCCGCCGAATCCACACGACAAATCGGCTTGGGTTTATCCACAAATCCCTCTCTCGCGCTTTCATCACGAGGACTATTTTTCGCCTATGTAAAGGAGATGTGTATGAAACCGGTGCTAGCTGACGCCGAAACGTTGCGAAACCTGTTTGCCGGGTTGGTCGAAGACACGTTCCAAGTCGAATTGGGAGTGGCCGACCCCACGCTGACAGACTATCTTTCCAACCTTCTCGTGCGATTTGTAAGATGCGACGCGATCTACCGCATCCGTAATGCCACCGGTCAACGTCTCTATGAAGTGGCGGAAATGCTGCTTGAAGCCGAGGAACGCGAAGCTCGGCCGCAGCACGAAATTCATCGGCACGTGGGCGATTTTACGCTGTTCTGGGCAGGCGTGTTTCCCGAAGCGCTGCGGCGAATGCAAAGCAGCGAACACAAAGATCATCTCCTCGACTACTGCCAGCAGGGTAAACGCGCTTACTATCTGGCCAGTACCTGCAAGGAAGAACCGTTCCGCAGTCAGTCGGAAGTCTTGCGACGACTCAGCGAGGAATTCGAACTCTGCAGTTTCGGGCTTAATCGCGTGCGAAACGAATGGGAGAAAATGCCGCAGACGTTGCAATCCCCGGAGAGGAACTAGCAAACCATCGGCAGTTTCCGTCCGCAGGAATCTTTGGAGATCCGTTAATCCCGTTTCGGCGTTGGTCCCAGTAGTTCGCTCACAGGAGATTTGACGGATGAAGAAAACTGGGATTTGCCCGAAGTGTGATGGTTCAAACGTCATCGCGGATGCGAAAGTGCTTGATCGTGGTGAGTCGCATTTGCAGTACCATCTAACCATTGCCACCTTTCGCAATCCCGATGCTTGGATCATGAAAGGGCAGCAATCCACGAAAGTGTCCGCATGGGTATGTGGAGACTGCGGATTCATTGAGTTCTACGCGGAACGTCCGCTAGACTTAGTGGTACCGTGAACCGCGTCATTGTGATGTAATTGCGGAGCCCGAATCGCCATCCAGTTCAAACGTATTAGCGTTCAAATTGTCTATTCGAACGGAAAGAGATGACACCAACGAATCAGTCGCAATCCTTCCGCCATCCGCTGGGTTTGCCTGCAGGCAGTGTGCGGGCCGCGTTGACATTGATGGTTGTTGCCTTCATCGTTTATCAAACGGCCACTAAACACGAAGTCGGCTTGTTGTGGTCGGAAACGTTGATGATCGTGCTGGCTCACTACTTCACATCGCGACGGTTCGTGGAGTTGCCGAAGGAAGTCAAAGAAGACTTGATCGCACGTGGTGTCTACCCACACGACGAGCAACCGCTCTATCTGCCACGTCATACGATCCGTAGTGTGATCATTGTGGCGTTCGTCGGACTCGCGATTTATCTCTTCCAAAATGGACGCCTGCTTGAGCGACAATCGATCGCCATCGTCGGCACGGTCGGTGCGTATTTTCTGGGTTTGCTCGTCAATGCGATCGTGCGGTGGTGGCGAGGCGATAAACGCGGAGCCGGTTGGTGGGAAGACACCAAAGCCGTTATCACGCTGCTCATTGTGGGAATCACGGTCGTTATCGAACTCACCGGCCTGAGCACGGCACTCCCGATTAAACCTGAAGACCTGCAGAACGCGACGCTCGGTCTAATTCTGTTCTACTTCGGTTCGCGTTGAGACTTCTCGGCTCGTTTCTGTTTGTACGCGTCGACGAAACTGGCTGGATCGTCATCGAATGCCTGTTTGCACCCTGTGCAGCACACGTAATACGTGTCGCCTTGATAGCTCACTTTGATCGTGCCCAAACCGCCAGTCACGATACACTCCGGCCCGCTTGGTCCGGCGGCAAGTCGGGTGCCCTTGCGTGTATAGCCGACCTCTGCAACTCGCGTCGTGAAACTTTGCCCCGGCGTTTGCGTCTCGAACAAGGCCAACATCCGCTTTTCATTCAACGCTCGGAACGAAACTCGATAAACAAGTTCGTCTTCGACCGGTGACTCCATCACCAACTCATCGTCCGAGAGTTTTCCCACATAGGTTCGTTTAGCGTTGTTGGGCAACGAAACCATGAGACGGTACGTTTGCCCCTTCGCGTCCCAAGTCAGTCGGGCGGATTCGACGAGTTTCCCCTTAGAGACATTCCACACCAGGGCGGGTTCGGGATCGAAGTCCCAAACCCATTCTGCGGTCTCTAACCAAGCTCCGCGACGAGAACCACGTTGCGGTTGCCCGACACCCCGCCATTCACCGACCCAGTCGTTGAACTTGGCGAGTGCGTCCTTCGCGGCCGATGCCTCAGCTGGCGTTTTCTTGGCTGGTGGCGCGTCGGCAAAGAGCCCCATCGAACTCAATGAGACGGACAATATAAGCACAACGCAGCCGGTGAACACAAAACGCATCGGGCATCGACCTTTTCAAAACATACTTGCTCACGGTCTCTAATCAGTTTAACCCCGCTGCATCGGAATCAGACCGCTTCAGTGAGATCTCGGAACAGTTTTAGAAGTTTTTGCGTGATTGGCCCAGGTTCGCCGTTGCCGATAGTTCGGCCGTCGAGACCGACAACCGGAATCACTTCCGCCGCCGTTCCGGTGAGGAAACACTCGTCAGCCACGAAGATATCGTGACGTGTCATTTCCGTCTCTTCGACGGTGATACCGGCCTTCCGCGCAAGTTCGATGACCGAGTTCCGAGTTACACCCTCGAGAATACCGGCACTCGTTGGTGGCGTGATGAGGACACCTCGTTTGACGATAAAAATGTTGTCACCCGTACACTCGGCGACCTCACCCTTATGGTTCAGCATCAATGCTTCGAGTGTGCCAGCGTCGATCGCCTCGATCTTAGCGAGAATGTTGTTCAGGTAGTTCAGCGACTTAATCCGCGGACTCAATGCCCCCGGATGATTGCGAATCGTGCTCGCTGTGACGAGTTGCAAGCCGTTCTCGTAAAGTTCTTTCGGGTAGAGCGAAATCGTATCCGCGATGATGATGACTTGCGGATTGCTCGTTCGCCGAATATCCAACCCGAGCGAACCAGCACCTCGCGTGATCACCAATCGCACGTAACCGTCAGTAATCTCGTTCGCCTTCACCGTCTCTTCGGTGGCGTTCGACAACTCCACAGGCGTCATCGGGATCTCTAACCGAATCGCCTTGGCGGACTCGTACACACGTTCGATGTGTTCGTCCAGCAGGAACACCTTCCCGCCATACACCCGAATCCCCTCAAACACGCCATCGCCGTAAAGCAGGCCATGATCGTAGACGCTAACTTTCGCGTCGTCCTTCGGAAAGAGTTGGCCGTTGATGTAGACCTGATTCGGCATTGGAGTGGACCAGTCGGTATCGTAGGGTGCGTCGCGACGCACCGTCAAAAATTAATCTGTCAGTGGTGCGTCGCGACGCACCCTACATTCCCTTATTGCTGTCGAAGAGTGTCAACAGTTCGACGACGTGCCCATCAAAGTCTTTCACGACAGCTCGACGGCCCCATTCGGAATCACTCGGCTGAGAAACGACCGTCACGCCGTTCGTTTGCAGCGATGAAACCAAATCATCGACGCGATCGACTTGGAATCCCAGACGGACACTCGTTGTTGGCATTTGGTTCTGTCCCAGAGGATAGATTTCGAGCGTCAACCCGTCTACCGTGGCAGCAAAATGTTCCGGCCCGTGTCCGTGAGATTCCCGGACGAACTCTAGCCCCAGCGTCTGGTAGAACTCCATCGCCTTCTGAATGTCTGCCGACCGGATCACGAGCAGATTCAGACAGGGCATTGGTTTTGCCTTTTGTTTCGCACGGGTCGCGGCGAAAGTCCATCAACTGCCCGCCGGTGGGTCCAAGCGAGTTTGGAGGAACTTGAAATACCGTTTTGGCTCGTCATCGAAAATTTCGCGACCAGCCCCCATATAGGCACGAGTCAACTCGTCGGCGGCTTTATCGAGGTCGTTCAACTCGAATAGGCATTGCCCAAGTCGCAGATGCAGGAACGGGTTTCCAATCGCATCGGGGCAGTGCATTGCCAGGGAGAGATTATCGCGACCGGCTTCGAAATCCCCGCCGAGGTAATTCGCATCGCCGATGGCCGCAAGAATCCAGGTGGCGGCTTCGTAATCGGTTTGCGGTTCGGGAAGCAAGTCCCAGGCTTGCCAGTACTGTTCCAAGGCGGCGATGTATTCATCGTCGCCCGCGAAGTCATCACCGGCTTCGCACAACGATTGAATTTGCGCTAGAACATCACTTGCCAATTCCGTCATGTTGATGACTCGCTGACGGAAACATATTCCGCGTGTTTCAAAAATACTCCCGGATGGAATCGAACCATCGACACCCGCTTTATAAGAACGGCGCTCTCACCACTGAGCTACGGGAGCGTGTGTTTGCTCGCCGTGGCTGCATATTCGATGGTGGATGTTCTTGCGGATCATGGTTCAAGCCGTTCCGTTCTTCAGCGATTCCAACTGCCCTTCGCGAAGCCTCACGATGCGGTGAGCTTGCTTGGCGATGGCGTCGTCGTGGGTGACCATAATGATAGTCAGGCCGTTTTGCTCGTTCAAGCCGGACAATAGCCCCATGATTTCCTGACCGGTGCTGGAATCCAAGTTGCCGGTGGGTTCGTCGGCCAACAACACCTGCGGCTGCCCGACGAGTGCCCGCGCGATGGCCGCTCGCTGCATTTCACCACCCGACAGTTTGGACGGCTTGTGTTTCGTGCGGTGTTCCAGCCCGACTTTCTTGATGATGTCGGCCGCTTGCTCGCGGAACTGTTTGCGTTTCTTCCAGTAGTCCCACAGGGAATGTCGAATCATCAGCGGAGCGAGGACATTCTCCTCCAGCGTGAGTTCCGGCATGAGGTGGTAGAACTGAAAGATAAATCCGAACACGCGATTGCGAATCGCATCTCGGGCTTTGGTCGAGAGGTCATCAATGCGTTGGCCATCAAGTCGGACCTCACCGATATCCGGCGTGTCGAGCAACCCCAGCAAGTGGAGCAAGGTACTCTTGCCGGAACCCGACTGACCGACGATCGACACAAACTCGCCACGCTTCACGGACACGTCCACGCCTTGCAGCACTGGCACGGGGCGAGCGGCGTTCTTGTAGGTTTTTTCCAGCGTGATCGCCGCCAAGTGAGGCGTGGATTTCTGCTCCGTCGCCGACAACTCGCAGCTGTCGGTGTGCGGATCGGTGGAAAAATTCTCGGATCGGGCTGACATCGTTGGTGTCGTCATTCTCGGCCTCCCTTGCCGATGAACTGGGAATGGGCACTGTCTCAATGGATGGCGACTTCGTGTTCGTCACCGAGTGTTATTCGTAACGCAGGGCTTCCACTGGTCGCAACCGTGACGCCCGCCGAGCCGGCAACACACTGGCAAGAACGGCAATCGTCATCGCACCCAACGCGACCCAAACCACCATCATGGGGTTCACGAGCGTGGGGATTTCCGGGAAGTAGTAAATCGTTTCATCGAAGACTTTCCGACCGGTCAGTTTGGTTAGCCAGTCTTCGATGGTGTTGATGTTGTCCACAAACAGCAGCCCGATCACCACACCGACACCACTCCCGACGATACCCAGTGCCAAACCGTATGACAGGAAGATCGTCATCACCCCTTGAGAACCGGCTCCGAGAGCTTTAAGGATGCCGATGTCGCGGGTTTTCTCGACGACGATCATGAAGAAGATCGCCAAAATCCCGAAACCGGCAACCGCAATGATGAGGAACAACAATACATTGAGAATGGCCGATTCGATTTCCACAGCGGCCAATAGCGGCCCTTGTTTTTGTTCCCAGGTTTTGACCGTGAACACACCTGGCGGAAACGCAGCCTTCAACCGGGCGACAACTTCGTCCGCGTTGTTGAAGTCGTTCAGGCGAATTTGAATCGATGTGATCGAACGCACGACAGGCTTCACTTCATTCGCACTGACCGTGAGCGTTCCTTGTTCCCGCTGAGCCGGATCAAGCTTCACCTTGACCATTCCGGTCGCGGGATCATGTTTCTCGATCACGCCGGAGAGTTGACGACCGACCGAGCCAATCAACACGGTCTGACCGATGTCCAACCGAGAATCCGGGGTGGGATAGACCATGCCTCGGATTTTCTGAAGATATTCCAGGTTGCAGAAAATCAGGTTCGAGTCGTATTCGCTCATCCCGCTTTTGAACACATCACAGATCGTGGCATTGAAATGCCGTACTTCCGGCGGACGGCCAGCGGACACGGTGCCGATTTTCACATCGTCACCAGGCTGGACCATCATCACGGTTTCGACATGGCCGTCACCTTTCTCATCGTAAGGAAAACTGACGAGACCAATGCCGACGTACAACCGACCATCTAGCGGAGCGAACGGATCATGATCGGGGTCTGATTCCGTCGGGCTGGTTGGAAACGGGTTTTCGGTGGCACCCGGTGTCGATGCGAATGGATCAGCGGGGAGCGTTTCTTCGGATGTTGCGAACACCGGCAGATCGTTCGGTTTGGCGGCGACCGCTGGTCCCGGTGTCGTCGATTCCTCAAACGGCGGCGGTTCCGTGGTGGCGAACGGGGGTGGTTCAACCGGTTCGGGCACGACGTTTGGACTCACCATTGGCATCGGCGTTTCGGCGTTAAACATCGCCAGCATTTCTTTTTCGCGAGCGAGCCATTGTCGCCGATAATCAGCGGCTTCGTTGGTCAGTTCCCAATTGGGAGCCTCGTCTTGGCCTCGCAACGGCGCCCGCACGACCTCGCCGTGTTGCCGGAGTTCGTTGTAGCTATCGAGATAATCCTTCAGCGGCCCGACCGACGCTTTGCCTTCCGGACGAATACCAATGAGCGTGACCGGTCGCGTGATGTACTGGCCGGAGTACGGAAAGGTCAGCATCCCGTAGACTTCGACAGTCGCAGTCATCCCGGCGATATGATCACCCGCGACGTCGCGAATCTGCTCCATCTGCGCTTCCGCATCGGGGACACCGTCGAGGCTAGTCGTTTCGACGATCACGTCGGCGAGCAGTCCGTGAATGCGGTCGCGCATCTCCGAACTAAAACCGGCCATCACGCTGTTGACGACTATCATCGTCGCCACCCCAAGCATCACGCTAATAATGCACGCCAGCGCAATGTAACGTGTGCGGAGATATCGCAGGCAAAGCAAAATCTTGTACATAGGGACGTCCTTGTCCGGGTCGTTCTGTTATTGATTCACGAATGTTGCGTTATGTTCAGAGTCCAAACACGCTCTACGCAACAGCTAAATCCTGATTGATCTCGTTGTAAATATCAGCCCCAGTAGGGCGAACTTCTGCAACCTCATAACCGGCTGTTTGGACATCAGCAATTGCGGAGAGAATTGCCACCTTTAGTGACTCGGCTTCCCGGGCAAATCCGACGATGACCACTCCGCAAGAGATGCCCGGCATCGCATCGTCACACCCGGCTTCATAAAGTTCATTCGCCCAGTCATCAAAGTGCGTACCACTGGTGTCCGCGAGAATGTCATCGCAATTCTTCAAAATCAGATCAAAATAGTAGGTCTCGTTCATTTGGTCACGACTCATTTGCCTCATCAGTGCCGGATTTTGGTTTCAAGTGCGGACAAGCATCGACAACCCTTCGAATAAGTCGAGCGTGATTCTCCGGAACACGAGGCGTGGAATAAATGCTTTGCAAGCAACCACCACGCTCATGCAATGGGCAGCGTAGCCGCCCCCAAACATGACCGCGGGATGAGCAAAACACTTCCCACCCATTTAACTCCGCATACACTAACGCAGCTTCAATCTCCTTATTAGGATGTCGCGATCTCGGCATACGTTTAATATTTTACACTTCTGGTCGTAACAGTGGGAAGTAAATCACGTCACGGATGGATTGGCTGTTGGTCAGCAGCATCACTAACCGATCGATGCCAATTCCCAATCCGCCCGCGGGAGGCATTCCCACTTTGAGGGCCTTGATGAAATCGGTGTCCATCTTGGCCATTGAGTCTTCTTCGGAAAGCCCTTCGAGTTGCGTGCGGAACAGCTCTTCCTGCAACCGAGGGTCGTTCAATTCGGTGTAGGCGTTTGCGACTTCCATGCCCTGGATATACAGCTCGAACCGCTCGGCGATGTTGGGATCGTCGGCTTTGCGTTTCGTCAGCGGGCAGATGCTCGCGGGGTAGTCGATCACGAACACCGGGCCGATGAGATTGTCTTCCACGGTCGCTTCGAAAACTTCCTGCACGATCACGTCGGGATGGACTTCAGTCGTTTCGATGCGGTTCAAAAAGTCCTTGGTGATTTTGCCGGACTTCGCCAACTCGACCGCTTTCGCACGGACGGCGTCGGTGTCGCTCATTGCACAACCGGCGTACTCGGCGAAAAGATCTGCGTATTTCTTGCGGGGCCAAGGTGACGTCAAATCGATCGTCGTCTCTTCCCAGGGCAGGGTGACTTGATCGGAATCTGTGTTCTCACACACCGCCCGAGCAGCATCGACGATGATGGCTTCGGTGAGGTCCATCATCGTTTCATAGTTGCCGTAGGCTTGGTAGATCTCGATCATCGTGAATTCGGGATTATGCGTGCGGTCGATCCCTTCGTTGCGGAAGACCCGGCCGATTTCGTAAACCCGTTCCACACCACCGACCATCAGACGTTTGAGGTGAATCTCCAACGCGATCCGTAGGAACAACTCCATATCGAGCGCATTATGATGCGTCTTGAATGGTCGAGCGGCGGCTCCCCCGGCAATGCCATGAAGGACCGGCGTTTCGACTTCGACAAACCGATGCTTCCGAAGCGTTTGCCGGACGGAATCGAGAATCGCCGACCGTCGCAGCATCTTGTCGCGGACGCCATCGGTGTAGATCAAATCGATCTCGCGATGCCGCAGCAGCAACTCGACATCTTCGACGCCGTGATATTTCTCCGGCGGTTGGGCGAGTGATTTACACAAGATGGTCAGGTTCTCGACCATCACGGAAATTTCGCCCGTGTCCGTCCGCTTGAGTTTCCCGTCGATACCAATCAAATCGCCGAGATCGAGTTGGCCCATGAGTTCCCATTGCTCTTCGGACAAATCGCCGCGAGAGAATAGAAGCTGAATCTGGCCGGAGTAGTCGGCAATATCATAGAATCGCAGCTTGCCCGCCTTGCGACGCAACATGATCCGCCCCGCGACACGAGTCGTCTCGCCGATCTGGCCCGGTTCCGATGGGGCGTTCTGGCGAGCTTGGGCGATTTCAATGTGGTCGTCGAAGCGGCTGCCAAAGGGATCTTTGCCGAGTTCGACGATGCGGTCGAGCTTTTTCAGCCGTTCCTTTTCAAAGCGATCGGGTTTGCCGGACATTGGAAGCGGTCTTCGTAACAAAACTTGAGTCAATCTTGGAAGTTTGCGGAATAATCGAAGAATTTCCTCGCTCCGTCAATGGCAAAGCCGAACCGCAGAGCATTTCGTCCGGTCCAAGAACGCATTCCAACGACGAAAACCATCCGAAAGAATCATCAAATGTCGACTGAAACTGATTGGCTGGACGATGCCCCTTGGCGATCGCTCCGTGAACAGTGGCTATTGCCGGAGGACGTCAGTTACCTGAATCATGGTTCATTTGGGCCGTCGCCGAAACCGGTCCGTGACGCGAGACAAAAGTGGTGCGATGCCCTCGAACGCGAACCGATGGATTTTTTTCTGCGACAGTCGGAAGACGAATTGGCGGCTGCTCGCGAGTCATTGGGAAGATTCATCGGCGCGTCGGCGAAGGAATTGGTTTTCGTCGACAATGCCACGTTCGGTATGAACATTGTTGCAGCCCAGGTGGAGCTTGCCCCAGGCGATGAAGTCGTCCTGACTGACCATGAATACGGCGCGGTGTTCCGCATTTGGCGGGACATCTGTCAGGCGAGCGGAGCAGAGTTGAAGGTGGCTCGGCTGCCATTTCCGCTGACCGATCCGACAGAAATCGTGGACGCGGTTGCAGATACGCTTACGGATCGCACGAAAATGTTGGTGGTCAGTCATGTGACATCCGCAACGGCCACGAACTTTCCGGTCGAAACAATCTGCAAGTTGGCCCGGCAACGGGGCGTGCGGATTTGCGTGGATGGGCCGCACGCAATCGCCATGGTGCCGCTCGACTTGAACGCCCTGGGTTGCGATTACTATGTGGCAAGCTGTCACAAATGGTTGTCGGCCCCGTTCGGCACGGGTTTTCTGTACGTGGCCAAGCGTCACACGCAGAAGGTGCAGCCGGTTGTGCGGAGTTGGGGCGGCAGTTTGGCGGGCATTCCGACCGGCTGGCAGGACGAATTCCAATGGATCGGCACCCGAGACCCGAGCGGTTTTCTCGCGGTTCCGGCAGCGATCGCGTTTCTCGAAGAAATCGGTCTTGAGAAATTCCGTCAGCGAACACACGCACTCGCACGATATGCGCGGCAGAAGATCGAAGCGTTCACTGGCTTACCGACTTTTCTGCCTGATTCGATTGAGTGGTACGGATCGATGATTTCGCTGCCGATCCCTCCCTCGAACGATCCCGATGTGGGCGGCGTGTTACGTGATCCGTTGCAAACAGCACTCTGGGAACGCGAACGCATCGAAGTCCCGGTGTTCCATTGGCACGAACGACGTTTTATCCGCGTTTCTTGTCATCTATATACGTCGACCCGCGAAATTGATCGCCTTGTCGAATGTCTGCAGCAACATTTACCGGAGTTCTCGACAGGATTTAACGTTTGACCTCCGGCGTGTTCGTAGTTCGGAAAAGTCGGATTCCCGCAGGCGGGGACTTCCGATACACTCGACGGTTCCGCCCGCTCGAGAATTAAGCTTCTATGTGGACGCCGACACAGATCGATCACCAAACCGACTGGACCGAACCGCAACAGACCAGTCATCCGCCTGCTTTCGGCCGGACTACGCCCGCATCGGGTTCGTTCCGTTCGATGGCCGAGGCCGTGCTGTGTCTGGTGATCGCGGTGATCCTGTTTCGATCCTTCTTGGTCGAAGGTTACATGATCTCGACGGGTTCGATGGCTCCGAGTTTGTTGGGTTTCCACAAACGTGTCGTTTGCCCGAGTTGCCAACACGAGTTTGCGTATGGGGTGCCGTGGAACAAGGAACTCCAATCTG
The DNA here is from genome assembly GCF_984380535.1 of Thalassoroseus sp. Taxonomy (NCBI): domain Bacteria; kingdom Pseudomonadati; phylum Planctomycetota; class Planctomycetia; order Planctomycetales; family Planctomycetaceae; genus Thalassoroseus; species Thalassoroseus sp. Next base: position 308,730 of record NZ_CFHRBF010000006.1, on the reverse strand, counting down.
GTCTGCCGGAGGATGCGAAAGGCCAAGACATTGCAGGCACAATTCCCGCCGATCCGCTGATGTGCGTTTGTCCGAACTGCGGGCAGAATCGGATCGATATCGCGCGGGTTCCCCGTAACCAGGGTGACCAACTGTTGGTGCACAAGCATGCCTACGTCATCCGCGATCCGCAGCGGTGGGATGTCGCGGTGTTCCGAAACCCGTACGAGACCACTCAGGCCTACGTCAAACGAATTGCCGGGCTGCCAGGCGAGACCATGACGATCTACGGTGGCGACGTGTACGCTGACGGGTTGCTCTGTCGCAAGGATATCGAAGCTCAACGGGCGCTGCGTTTACTCGTGTACGACGACCGCTCTCGACCGACCGACGAAACATGGAAGCCCCGCTGGATCGCAGATGATGGTTGGAAGGACCACGGAAGTTCATTCGAAGCTCTCGATCGATCCCCGACGACACGTGACCCGTCTGAATCGTCCACGAACGCCGGTTGGTCGTGGGTGACGTATCGTCACTGGCTTCGTGCTGGTGGAAGTCATCAAACTTCCGTGCCGTTGCCGATTTCTCAGCATCAGATTCAGCTGGATGAGAACTTTGTCCCCGTCCGCCGGGATGCCGATACGCGTGAACTGACATGCGTTGGTGTGATGCCGGACGATGTCCTCGTCCGATTGTTGGACCTGTCCACCGATTTGGAGTTTCAGGCGGCGGTTGCTGAGTTATACGAGAAATCGCACATTGCACCGATCACCGATCTCTACGGCTACAACCCAATCGAGTACCGCTCTCGTGAAATCGCCGTCCGCGACATCATGTTGACGGCGACTTTGAATTTGGGGCGTCCGAATGGTGGTCAACTCGGTCAATTTGCTGTGGAAATGACGGACGGTGACCGACGATGGCGATTGCTGATCGATTCACTCGTACGGGAGACGCAACTCTGGGAGATCGATATCCGTACCGGTGAGCCGGTGACGCAGTTGCGGAAATCAACACTTCCCGCTGGCGACCTGATGAAACCGATCGAATTGGAAATGTCGCTCTTCGATCGGCAAATTACGGTCGCATTGAACGGAGCCCTGCCGTTTGCATCTGTCCCGTTGAATGAACTTCCCGATGAGACACCACCGCCGCTAAAAGCGGTACGCTTCGGAGCGAACGGACTCAATGCCCGAGTTGCCGATTTGGTGCTCTATCGTGACGTCTATTATACGCACCGCGATACCGATCGGCCGTGTCGACTTGGCGAAGCCGAGTATTTCATGCTAGGCGACAACAGCCCGATCTCACTCGACAGCCGTCGCTGGCCCAACGGTGCGGTCCCGGAACGTCTCTTCCTTGGCAAGCCAGTAGTGGTTCATTTGCCCTCGAAGCAGGTGGAGTTCCATCTCTTCGGGCGAACACAGACGATCCGCGTACCGGACTTCTCACGGATTCGGCCAATTCGTTGACCCGGTCTCCCCAAGTTCACAAGTCCGGTCATTTTCCGCAACTTGTGTGGGAGAAATGCTTTACCAATCGGACGTTCAGTTAGATTTTCTGGGGAATCCGTATTGACCGGTTTGGGGAAACGCCGTATTGTTCCGCCCGCATCGGACGGGGGAAACCCCGGGCGACGCACTATCACTCTTGGGTAAATTCCTTTGCCGAAGTGGTGATTTCTCTACCAACTTCGAGATCGCAGAATCGACACTTCAACGCTTCAATGAAGTGAAAAAGTGGCGTGGGTTGTCACGGATGACGACCGACCATTCGATGATCTACGTTTCGGAGACGGTAGGATGACCACTCCACGAGTCGTCATCGGGAGCGAACTGTCCGCAAGGATGCAGACGGTTCGGTAACCTCCCTCGCTGCCAAATATTGGTCGCGAACATTCATTTGAATCGCCCCCGGAAGCAGATGATGTCCTCCGCCCCCCTGGGACTCGCTGCTTCCGGGTTTCTTTTTGCGCGGTTATAACGATCAGATCGGCTGAGGAAATTTAGGAAGTTTTGGCAAGGCAGGCAAACCGATAGTGTTTGAGTGGGTGACTCCACACAGTTTCACCCTAACACACGCTCGCTCGTATTGCCCTTGCCGAGAGATCCATGCCGGACATCCTGATCGTCGATGACTCGAAGTTCGATCGTGAGTACGCTGCAGAAATCCTGATGATGCAGTTGGACCGTCGATGCGTGTTTGCGCACGATGGCGTCGCTGCACTCGAGCGGATTCGGACACGGCAATTCGATTTAGTTGTCACAGACATGCAGATGCCCCGTATGAACGGGCTCGAACTTCTGCGTGAGCTTCAAAAAGAACACCCGCACATACCGGTCATCGTGATCACATCGCGGGGGAACGAAGAAATCGCCGTCGAAGCCCTCCACTGCGGTGCATCGAGCTACATTCCGAAACGTCAGCTCAGTGCCCGTCTGGCGGAAACGGTCGATGAAGTTCTCCGAAGTAGTCAAAGTGATCGATTGCTGCAGTCCCTCCTCGGAAATCGGCGTTCCGAGGAAGTCACGCTTCAGCTTCAAAACAATTGCGACTTAGTGGGCAGCACGGTGCGGTTTCTGGTCGACAGTGCCGAGCAATTTGGCATTGTCGAAGGCTCGGAAATTGTGCGGGTGTCGGTGGCATTAGAGGAAGCTTTGGTGAATGCCATCGTGCATGGCAATTTGGAAGTCAGTTCCGAACTTCGCGAGCGAGCTGACGACTCCTTCGAACAACTGATCCGCCAACGACGACTGACGCCGCCATACTGTGATCGCCAAGTCTCCGTAACTGCAACCTACGGGAAGAACGCGGTCAGTTACCTGATCGAAGACGAGGGTCCCGGTTTCGATGTCGCGGCATTGCCCGATCCCACTGATACCGAGAATCTTTTGAAGTGCAGCGGACGCGGCATCATGCTCATTCGCGCGTTCATGGACGAAGTCTCATTCAGCGAGAACGGCTCAAGCGTACGAATGGTGAAGTATGCATCAGCGGACAATGTCCCGAAAAGATCGCAGACTGCCATCGCGGGCTGAACGGCGACCTCGTTTCCCAGAACATAACCTCAAAGACGTTGCTTCCCGACAATTTTCCACCGCGAGCACCGAGGACCGCGGTTCCGTCTAGGAGAGACCAACACACTGCCCGAGTTTCTACGAGTCTGATGCATGATCGGCTACCTTCATAACATGACTCGTCGATTGTCGGGGTTCGAACACCGAATCGGTCGAACACCTCGGTGGCTGCTTCTTCCGCAAACGATGAGCGTTGCCGCGGCGACATCGTTAGCCATGTACGCATCCGCGATCCCGCAACAGGCGACTTGGTTCGCATCCGCCGGGGTCGCAACTCTGCTAACCGCAGCCACTTGGCGACTCCGCACACTGGCCCATTCTTGGCATGCATTAGTTGTCGGACGTCACGCACTGCGAGCGGAATTCTGTCGGCGAGAAGTTTCTGAAGCTCGCCAGCAACTTTCGTTCGAACAGCAAACCAATCAATGGCTACGTCGGCTCGCAAACTGTGAGACATTCAATCAAGCCTTGATTGAAGTCATGCGGCAACTCATTCCATCGACAGGGGACGGATTTGTAGCGTGGTTAGACTGCACCGCACAACCAACCGAAGTGACGCATTGTCGTGGACTCTCCTCGGATTCCAAACGGCGAATGCGTTTCGATCATGATTGGCAGACGCAAACCATCCACAATGGAGCGTGTATATTACAAGGCCACCAACTTCGCGAGAACGCACTCTACGATGCACTCACTCGCGAAGACCGGCGTAACATCGAAGCCGTCTATTTGTTCGAACTCACCACGCCTCACGGTCGCGGCGTATTAATCTCCTCCCGACTGTTACCATTCGAGAATCCATTCAAAACCACTCGCGATATCGTATTCGGACTTCAACGCCGGGCGATCGAGGCCGAACAACTCGAAGCTATACCATTTGAAGCCTCGCAAACCGAAACACCGAATCACCGCACGCATTCTCAAGTCGAAACACCACTCGATTTGCTCGAAGATTTCATCGACGAGCTTCGCGAAATGACCAGCGTCGATCGTGTCGCGTTGATCGTGGGAAATTTTACGCATTCGAATCAATTGCTCTCGGTGGCGACGTCATCGCGTGATCTTCCTCCGAACGTGCACGCCGAATGGACCCGAACGGAGCAAAAGATATGTCGCAGCGTCAACACGACCAACCAGTCTGGTGACACTCGCAAAAGCACTGGCGAGATCGTCTCGGTGGACTCGGCCGGTCTGCAGAAAATCGGCATTAACATACTCATTGGCCACGCTTGGTTAGTCCCGATTCGCTACGAAGACCAACAGTTCGGCGTGCTATGTCTGACAAACCAAAGCAAGCGATCGCTGTCCGAAACTCAGCAGCGGTGGGCCATCGGCTGTGCGACGTGCATAGCGGGACTATTCAACGGACTCCGAAAACAATCGGTCTCACAACCTCCAACCGAGCATCTCGAAGATTCGAAACCAGACTCTTCATACCCAACACCCATTGATTCAGTCGATGAACTGGCGGTCCTCAGTCACGAGATTCGCAACCCGATGAACGGCGTACTGGCGATGGTCCGCTTGGCATTGCAGACGGACCTCACCGCGGAACAACGCGAGTATCTCGACATTGTCCGCATTTCCTCGGAATCTCTCTTGGAAACCGTCAACGGCGTTCTTGAACACGCGACTGACTCGGATCATCCGCCCACAACGTCGGAGGTCAATCTCGATCAACTCCTCAGCGAAGTGTTGAAGACGTTTGCCGCCAAGGCAGCGGAGAAGGGCATTGAACTCATTGGGCATCGTCCGCCAAATGTGCCTGACACGATTTCGATCGACAGGCGACGACTACGACAAATCTTAATCAACCTGGTCGCGAACTCCGTAAAATTCACTGAGTCCGGCGAAGTGTTGCTTACGATTGCTGAAGCGGAACGACACGACGACCCTGGTATGCGATTCATCGTCCGAGACACCGGCGTCGGGATCCCATTGGAAAAACAGCAGCAAATCTTTGAACCCTTCGTGCAAGCCGAAGACGACACAAAAGCTCGTTTCGGAGGCACCGGATTGGGATTGGCTGTGTCACGCGATTTGGTTCGAGAGCTAGGTGGCGAAATTCGTCTTCAAAGCCAACTCGGTCAAGGCACCACCTTCGAGTTTTCGGTCCGCATGGCTGAAACAGTATGTCAGCCGCCATCGGCAATTTCTCCACGTGGCTCTGTCGCTCTACGAGTCGGCAACAAAACGCTTGACCGCTGTCTAGCACAGTCCTTGGAAGCCGACGGTTGGAGTTTGACATCACAATTCAACGAGCCCTGCACATGGGAGATTTCCGACGAATCGGACGCCAGTCGTCCGGCCATCACCCGCGCTGAAAATCGTCTCGTATTGCGAAGTCCGAACTCGGCTGCGTCAAAGTCAGAACACCCCGCAACGATCGTGCTCCTCAAACCAGTTCTACCGGCGGTCATCGTCGAAGCCCTTCGGAAAACTGCTCATCCAGAACGGCCAGCAGTCTGCTCTTCCGTGGTGTCAGACTCAATAGCGAAGCAAAACTTGCGAGTTCTCATTGCGGATGACGACCGGGTCAACCAGCACGTGAACCGCGCCATTCTCGAACGGTTGGCAACAACAGTCGACACTGTCGAAAGCGGGGAAACAGCAGTCTTGGCTTTCATGCAAGACGAATACGATGTGGTCGTACTTGATCGAAAAATGCAGGGGATTGACGGATTCGAAACTGCTCGCAAACTTCGGAGTTATGAAGAGCAAACAACACGAACACCCGCCATCATCGTGCTGCTATCCGGTTTCATCGGCCCTCATGAACAATCTCTCGCAAGCACTGTCGGGATTGATGAGTGTCTCGTCAAACCGCTAGATGAATCCCGAATCGCGGCGATCCTGACCACGCGAAGTCCAGTCATCGCCGATAACGATCAGCGTTCTGTCGAACCACCGACGTCTGGACCAAAAGGTCTTACACCGAAGTTAGCACAATTACTGCAAGCCAAGTTTTTGGAGGATTGGCCCGAGCTCAAAGATGCCGTCGAAAACCAAGATTTCCCTCGTTGGGAAGCCAAAGCCCATTCGCTCAAGGGTGCAGTCACGTGCATTCAATGGGACGCTCTAGAAGTCCTGCTTCATAGTCTCGAAATGCAAGCTCGCGTTGAAAACCCTGAAATCCCAACGTCTCAGATCGAAGAAATTGACCAGCTAATTTTGGCTTTCATCGAACCCCAAGCGGAACCGGCGACTCCATCGTCTTCTCATTAAAATGAATCCTAGCTCCCCAAAATGAGATGACCTCGCAAAAGGTTAAATTCTCGAGCGCCCGGCAAGGCGGTTGAATACCGCATTGCCTCTCGAGGGCGTTCCACGCCGCATGAAACCGGTTGAACATCAAAGTGCGTGTGTCAACTGGTCGGTCCGTTTCTATGCGGGCTTAGCAAGCAGCGACTAGTCCGTCAAATATTCGTTGCTATTCCTGAGATTCTCCAGAGCATCGCTATGTGTGTCACGTGCCGATCGACGCGTTTTCATTTCACTGCAAGAAGTAAAATGTCTTAAACGCTGCATCTTGTGAGTTGAAGTACGCATTAAGTCGTTTTTTGAGAATCTTGCTGCATTGCGAGAAAACTCGCGCTTCGTGTCATTCGACTTGTCGCCTTAGAACATACAGCATGAATCATGCATTGGTTCGGTCGGCGATTGTCGGGAAACCTACGATGCTAGTCGGTCTCAATACTAAGAGTTGCCTGGCTATCTTGTAGTTCGAATGACTAGTTCGCCGGGCCTATAGGTGGTTCCTCTCTCCATCTAGTGGTTTCTGCTGTAACTCGTTTTGATCACAGATAGAACGATGGCAGCATCGAATTCCGATCGTCATTGTCTTCTCCTCAGCTTCCAACTGTCACAGGAGAGAATCCGATGTCCCGGAGTTGCAAACGCGGGTTTACGCTCATTGAACTCTTAGTCGTCATCGCGATCATTGCAATTCTGATTGCCCTGTTGCTGCCGGCTGTTCAGAAGGCTCGCGAAGCGGCTTGGCGGACACAATGCAAAAACAACTTGAAGCAACTTGGGCTAGCAATGCACAACTATCATGACGTGCATAAGATGTTCCCCCCAGGTTACCGGTTCATGCCAAATTCGCCGATCGAGGCGATGGGCACGCCAAATGTCTCATTGTTGCCATTTCTCGAGCAAGCGAATCTTCAGAAACTTGCCGATGCGGAAATCCCCTGGTATTTGCAAACTCCCTCGACAGCGCAAACGATCGTGCCGGTCTTCGTTTGCCCGTCGGATGTTGCGGCGAATCCCACAGCGTATCCCTGGATCGCGGCGATGGGAGTACCTGTGGGAGATACGTTTGCAAACTCGTCATACGCTTACAGTTTTGGCTACCGCGATGCATTCAGCTTTAGTGCTGGGTTTAACGCTCCGCCGACCACGCCGGAGTCGGGGGTCTTTGCGTTTCATTCCCGCACCCGGCTGGCGTCAGTTACCGACGGAAGTAGCAATACATTTGCGATCGGCGAAGCGGCATCCGGCTTTCGAATTTGTGAAGGAATCGGATGTGACACCCCGGTCACCGGGCCAAATGGCGAAAGCGGATCGGCTCATGGTTGGCTAGTCGGTGGAGCCGGAGCCGAGCCGTTCTACGCGACTGGCCTCCGTTACACCGGTCATGCCGCTAGTACTGTCGAGCGAATGAATAAGAGACCTGTTACTGATTCCTACGCGGGCATTTCGGGATCACAGGCTTTCGACAATAGAGCAAGTTGGGAAGGCGGTCCGCATTGGATGAGCCATTTCCGCAGCTATCACGATGGCGGTTGTCACTTTCTGTTTTGCGACGGATCGGTCAATTTCCTCAGCGAAAACATCGACATGGCAACATACCGGAATCTCTCATGCATGCAAGACGGCCAGGTCGTTGGCGAATACTAAGTAGTCCACTTCGTGTCGGCGTGAATATGTAAGTGGGAACCGTGAGCGACGTCAGACAGGCTAATCCGTTCGAGCAAATTCAATCGCTGTGTCGGGACTTTCGACGACAGCTCAAAAACGGTGCGTCGATAACGATCGAAGACTACCTGGAACGCATCGAACCACCATCGCGGGAGATGCTGTTTCTGAACCTATTGCATGTCGAGATCGAGTTTCGACGACGACAAGGTGAGCAAGCGACGTCGGATCAATACGCCAAGCGGTTTCCTGAGATGATGGGACTCGTCCGCCAGGCATTTTTCGAATCGACAATTTTGTCGATGAGTTCGCACGTCGATACACCCGCGGACAAAAAGACCGTTCTCAACGGAATGCCCGCCGCTCGCAAATTGGGCGACTATGAACTCCTGCGAGAACTCGGACGGGGTGGCTTTGGAGTTGTCTATGAAGCTCGGCATTTGCAACGTCATGATCTGGTAGCATTAAAAACTTTGCCGACACTGATGGATGGCCAACCGCAGCCGCTCGAAGATGCCGGGCGGCTCCACCGATTCCGACGTGAGTTTCGTTCGCTTTCGGAGATCAATCACCCGAACCTTGTGGGCATGCAGTCGCTGGAAGTTGAAGGTCGGCAATGGTTCTTCACGATGGACCTCATCCGAGGCACCGACTTTATCACGTATGTCAGACCTCAAGGGGAGTTGGAAGAAAGTCGCCTGCGTCATGCGATGACTCAATTGGTAACGGGCGTGTTGGCACTTCACCGTAACTACATTATCCATCGTGATCTCAAACCTTCGAATGTGATGGTCGATGAGGACGGTCGGGTCGTGGTGCTCGATTTTGGGCTTGTACTCGAGCAACAACATACGTCGTTGGCCGAGACGGAAGATGGCATCGCCGGCAGTCCTGCGTATATGTCGCCTGAGCAGGCCATGTCGAACACCGCGACAGCCACCTCCGACTGGTACTCCGTTGGAGTTATGTTGTACGAGGCGTTGACCGGCAAAGTTCCGTTCTCGGGAAGCGTATTGAAGGTTTTGCAGGACAAGCAGCGGGACCCCGCACCGTCATTGCCTCGCGACGGAAACTTGCCCGACGATCTTTGTGACCTGTGTGAAGCCTTGCTGGCAACAAACCCCGAAGATCGCCCCGATCCTGCCGAGATTGCCCGTTCGGTGGCATATGCCGATGTGGCTACCAACTCTGTGTCTCCGACTCGTACGCATGGTTTAATCGGTCGCGAAACCCACCTGACAGAACTTCGAACCGCACTGACCGAGTTCAACGATAGTGGTCAGCCGATTGCAGTCTTTGTCAACGGACGCTCTGGGGAAGGCAAAACGTCGCTATGCGAAGCGTTCTTGGGACAAGTCCGCCTACAGTCGCAATATGCGCTACTGACCGGTCGTTGCTATGACCGCGATTCCGTGCCCTTCAAAGCGTTGGACACCGTCATTGATGCAATCTGTGGATATCTCAATGGCCTGCCCTCGGAGACCGTCAGCTCAGTCCTCCCACGCGATGTTCAAGCGCTGCAACATACATTCCCGGTCTTTGGTCGAGTGAAGGAGATTCGTGCCCTTCGATCAGGCAATTTCGATGAACTCGATGACCATGAAGTGCGGAATCGAGCGTTCCTGGCGATGCGAGAATTGCTGGGTAGAATCAGCGATCGACAACCCGTGATTCTGTTCGTCGACGATCTCCAATGGGGAGATACCGACAGTGCTGAAGTTTTGATGCAAATTCTGCGTGGCCCTAATCTACCGCGTGTGTATTTTTTAGGCACCTATCGAACGGATGAGGCAGACGATAGTCGATTCCTCAAGGCATGGCAGACAATCGCCAAGCAACAGCAAATTGTGGTGGATACGCGGTCGCTCAGTGTGGGTCCGTTGACGGCTGACGAATGTCGACAACTCATGATCGAGATGCTAGAGACCGACACGGAGGTCGTCCGCCGCCGAGCTGTGGAGTTCTTCAGCCAGACGGCCGGGAACGCGTTCTTGTTCATCGAACTGGTGGGCTGTTTCGATCCCGAAGCGGATTCGTTCCATCAGATTCCCGTCAATCAGATCATCGACAACAAACTCCGGGATTTGCCACCGGAAGCGACAATACTCTTACAACTGATCAGCGTTTCCGGACAAGCGTTGCAAACGAGTGAGGTTGCTATAGCGGCAGGTCTCGATGCCGTTCCCATGGCCACGCTAACACGAATGCGGAATGCCCGGTTAATTCGCTTCGTGGGAGACGAGACCACCCCAGTCGTCGATACCTATCACGATCGAATCCGGGAAACGGTGTTGGCTGAACTCGACAAGATACGTGAAGTCGAACAGCACCGTTTGCTAGGTCAAGCCATCGAACAGTTACATGGCGGATTGACGGAAGAGCAGGTTACGACCATCGAGCAGGGCAACTTCGAACTGAACGACGACGCAGCCCTGACACGTCTATTTGACTTGTCGTTTCATTTCTCCATGGCAAACGATTCGCGGAAGGGATTTGCATATAGTGTTCTCGCCGCTGAGCAGGCGCGTCGACAGATGTCATTGGAAGGTGCCTTGCCGAAGTACGAGGCGGCGCACACGCATTTTGGTCATGCCAGTCAGTCGGCTCAGTATCAACTGTTACTGCGACTTGGCGAGACGCTCAGACTTCTCGGCCACTATGCTAAGGCTGAAGAGACATTGTCCGCCGCGTTGCCACTAGCGAGAGACGTGGTCGAACGTGGTGCAGTTGAGAATGTGCAAGCGGAAGCTTGTCGTCAGGCGGGGCGCTACGAAGAGAGCGCCAAACGTTTCGCAACGAGTCTGCGGTCGATGGGAGTTGTTGTACCAACTTCGATGCCGGGGCTGATTTTCGGGATCGCGAAACAAGCGACGATTCAGGGGTACCACTCACTAAGAGGATACCCACGACCAAACAGCAAACCGGCGGATCGGCGTGAACGACTCATCACAAAGTTGCTAACGGGTTATTTCACGTCCGTGTGGTTCCGGAGTACGCCTAGTGTGCTCTGGACAAATCTTGCTTCCTTAAATCGTGCCGAGCGGTTCGCGCCTTCTCGTGAACTCATCCTAGCCCAGAGCGTACACGCGGCAATCTGCTTCGTCACGAAATTCGAAACGCGTGGTCGTCGTTATCTGGATCGTGTCTCCACAGCAACCAGCGACGATGATTTCGGCACACGTTTGCTCCACCACTTCCATGCGTCAGTCGGTCACTATACCTGTACGCGATTCGTTGAAACACAACAACATGCCGATCAGGGACTGGCTATCCTCGAACGGAGTGGCGACGTCTGGCGAGGATTACTGCTGCGACTTCATTCTCTACTAGCTGAATTTCGACTAGGCAATTTGGAATCGGCTCTCACTGGCGCTCTTGATGGTTTCGCGGAAAGTGTACGTCTGGGTGATCCCAATACTGCTCACGACTACATCAACTTAGTAGCGATGATCACGGACGGACGGTTTCGCTTTGAGGAAATGAACTCCGCGTTAACGCCGATTCCCGACAACTTCCAGGCAACGAATCAAAAACTGCAAGCCGAAGCCCGTTGGCATTTACATCATGGCCGCATCGAAGAAGGGTACCGAATCGCTGAAGAAGCTTTTCAGTTGATGAAGAGGAACGTCGTGATCAACCACATCACGAATCCAAACTTTCCGTTGATTCTCAAAGCTATCCGACTCTACGCGGATGAGATTCAATCGACAGACCCTGCGGCGGCCCAGGCGGAATTGAAGAAAGGTTACCGTCGGGCCAAGTGGGCTAGTCGTATCACCCGCGGCGGGGCAGATCACGCCGCCACGTTACGCGAACTCGCCGTCTATCACGAACAACGTGGCCGGGTCCGCAAAGCGATCAAAATCCTACGGCGGAGTTATGAGATCGCTGAACAGTACGGGATGAAAGTCGAAGCAATCGAGTCACGTTGTCTTCACACACGCTTGAGTGCCGAATGTGGTCTGGCTACGCAGGCTGAGTGCGACAAGGCTGCTGAAGCATTATCGCAACTACGCTCGCAACTCGATGAATCGTTCAAGACACAACCCTTTTTACGCGATGTGTAACCACTCCAATTCCAACTCAGTGGCAACGAGTTTCGACCGGCCTAGATCAAGACACTCTTACAAAAGTTCTTTGTTACCACCGATTGCGACCCTACGTGCATTCGGTTTTCGGGAGCCCCCTTAAACGGGGCTTGTCTCAAATCATCAACGAATCGTAGTCCGACGAATCCGCTTATGAACGACCTCGAACGGAACAACAGTTTTGAGCAAATCCAGACGATTTGTCGGGACTTTCGGCGAAAGCTGAAAAGCGGTATGCCCAAGCGGATCGAGGATTATCTCGATCGAGTTTACGAACCCTCCCGCGAAATGCTGTTTCAAAATCTGTTGCACGTTGAGATCGAGTTTCGTCGGCGAGGGGGCGAACAACCGGAGTCGAATGAGTACGTCGCTCGGTTTCCGGATCTCACACGACTCGTTCGTCAGGCGTTTTTCGAATCGACAATGATGTCGATGAGTCCGGAAGTTGAAACTCCCGCGGACGAAAGGACGATCCTTTACGGAATGCCCGCCGCACGCAAGTTGGGTGATTACGAATTGTTGCGGGAACTCGGTCGCGGCGGGTTCGGCGTGGTGTACGAAGCCCGACATTTGCAACGTGGCGATGTCGTCGCGATCAAAACTTTGCCCACGCAATTCGACGGTCAAACCCATCCGCTCGACGACGCCGAACGTCTGCATCGTTTTCGCCGGGAATTTCGATCACTCTCGGAGATCAATCATCCGAACTTAGTCGGAATGCAGTCGCTGGAGGTCGATGGACGACAGTGGTTCTTCACCATGGACCTCATTCAAGGCGTCGATTTTCTCGAATATGTTCGACCGCAAGGCGTGCTCGACGAAACACGGCTGCGGGAATCGCTGGTCCAACTCGTTACGGGAATCCTCGCGTTGCATCGCCAGGAGATCGTACACCGCGACCTCAAACCCAGCAATGTGTTTGTCTCCGCCAATGGGCTAGTGACGATTATGGACTTCGGGCTGGTCGCGGAACTTCAACTGCGAGCCGACCAAACGATTTCCATGTACTCGAAGCAATTCGCCGGGACGCCACGTTATGTCGCTCCTGAGCAAACACTCGGGGTACGTTCCACCGCGTCTGACTGGTACGCCCTGGGCGTGATGCTATATGAAGCCTTGACGGGTGAGGCTCCGTTTACAGGTTCGCACGTCGACCTGATTCTGAAAAAAAGAACCGAGGACGCGCCTCAACTTTGCGAGCGCGAAGACATCCCGAAGGATCTCGCGGAATTAGTCGATCAACTGCTGCTACGATTGCCCGAAGATCGCCCCGAAGACGACGAGCTTGCCGCACGTTTGGGAATCGCGTTGGACGCGCAGACGCGAGAACCCATCGATAGTAATCTTTCCAGTCTCTCCGGCCATTCCGGATTTCTACTCGTTGGCCGAGAGTCTCAACTAGCGAGATTGGAACAGACGCGACGAGAACTTCTTCAGACGCGGCAATCGTTCGTCGTCTTCATCAAAGGTCGTAGTGGTGAAGGGAAGACGTCCCTGGCAGAAAAGTTCCTGAGAAATCCCCGGCTTAGTGATGACCTGCTTGTGCTGTCCGGGCGTTGCTACGATCGCGAGTCGGTGCCGTTTAAAGCAATCGACTGCCTCATCGATGCGTTGGTGGCCTATCTCCGCACGCGACCGACTGATGAAGTGCATCCGCTGCTACCAGACGACATTGTAATGTTGGCTCAGTTGTTTCCTGAACTGCGACGGGTCGAAGTCATTGCCGCCCATCCGACTTTCAATCTGGCCGGGATCGACAGCCGGCAAATTCGCTTCCGCGCGTTCGCCGCACTTCGCGAGTTGTTGATCTCGATTGGTCAATCGACACCATTGATCTTATTCGTAGACGATCTGCAATGGGGGGACGCGGACAGTGCGTCGGTGATGGCGGAATTGCTTAAACCGCCCGGTGCTCCTGCGGTGATGTTTCTGGGCACCTACCGCAGCGATGAAGCCGAATCGAGTCCGTTCCTCACAACGTGGCAGCGGAACCGACCGGAGGTGCAGGAGTCGACCGTCGAAGTGACGCCGCTGTCACAAGACGAATGCACGGCGTTGTTCGCTGCACGTTTGGGGGTGACTGATGAATCTTTGCGACAGCATGCGGCGAAACTTTATCAGGCCGCACAGGGGAACCCTTACTTTCTGGAACAACTGCTCGAAGGCTTCGACCAGGAGACAGGGGAATTCCAGTCGATCCCACTGCAGGACGTTATTTCACGTCGACTCGGTCGACTTCCGCAGGATGCTATGCCTCTGTTGGAAGCGATTGCGATCGCCGGACAGGCGGTGCGGATGGATGAAGTTGCCCACGTCGCTGGTGGGCTTGATCCGGCGTTCGCGACGATCATGCACATGCGAAGCGAACGCCTGGTGAGGTTGATTGGCTCCGAAAACCAGCAACTCGTCGACACGTATCATGACAAGATCCGCGAAACGGTGCTGATGGCAATGGAGCCGCAACGGCATCGTGACTTGCACTTACTGTTTGGCGACTACCTGGAACAAACCGAGAAGCTGACCGCAGCACGAGTGCTTGAACGCTTGAATGTCGATCCTGTCGATGACGAGACCACCGAAACCATTGCATCCGATCGCATCGTGGATCTTGCCTACCACTTCCACGCAGCCGGAGATTCCAGGGCTTTCGCGTATCAATTTCTGGCGGGGGAGTTAGCCTACCGCGCTTACTCCACAGAAGAAGCATTGGAGTTTCTCAAAACCGCGCAATCATTGCTGCCAGTCGATGCAAGCGACGCCCTGCGTTACCGCCTGCTCGACCGTCTGGGCAATACCCTAATCCGACTGAAGTCATTTGCGGATGGGCTGAATCTGTTGCATCAGACGATTGAATTAACGCCTTCAAACCTTTCTCGGGCGCATACGTATTTTCGAATGGGTTTGGCTACGGCAACAATCGCCAAATACCGCAAGTCGCTCGAGTATTTCGACCAGGCCCTTGCGGAAATCGGTGCCTACAGACGGCAGGGACTCAGGGCAATGATGACCATCCCTTTCATGGCCGCGCGAGTTTTTCTGTTTCCGCACCGTCGCTGGTCGCATTCACCTCCGACCCCGAAGCAGAAACAAAGAGCAATGGAGCAGCGGATCCATTTTCAGCTTGTGAATCTGCTGTTCGAATCGTCGCCCATGGGACAATACTACTCCATGTTTCGACTCGCGCGGTTGGCTGCTGACTCGGGGAATCAGGAACTCCATGCCGAAGGGTCAATCGAGCTTGCAGGATTTCTATTCATTGCTGGACTACCACGGTTTGGGAAGTGGCAAGTCCGAAAGGTGGACCTTTCGTTGCTGGCTCGAAATTCTCTGGAGAGCCGGGGAGAGTGCAGTAAACTGCGTGGGCTCTATTACAACGCAATTGGAGAATTACAGCAGGCTAGAGGCGACTTTGAAGAATCGTACTCGGTTCTCTCGAAAGTCGGTTTGCATTGGCAAGCATCATTCGCGATTCATTTGGCTCGTCACGTGCTTCAAATTGCTGGCACCTCGACCGAGGAAGCGGATGCCGCCCGTGCGGTAATTTCTCTCGGTGAAACAACCGGGGACGCCAGAGGCCAATGTTGGGGGCACTACGATCTCGCTAGCGGATTAGCCCGAGCTGGACAAATCAAAGCCGCGAAACAGCGGATCGATAAGGCTCGTGTTTTGATGTCCGAATGCGAGGCATCGGCGAGTACCGAGACGATCTTTCTAGCGACCGAAGCCTACGTATTGCTGCAGGCCTCGGAATATGAATCGGCCCGAGCGGCTGCGGAGAACTCGTGGCGATTGACCAAACGCTTGATGCTCTTTATGGAATACAACCTGTTTAGCCTACCAGTCTTGATCGCGAGTATCACCGGGCCGGAATGGGTCAGAACGCCGGCCACTGAAAAACGGGTTTTGAAACGGCTTATGCGAGCATCGTGGACGCCGATGGCAATGCATCCGAATCTGAAACCGCACATTTATCGAGCCCATGGAAGAGCACTATGGACGCTCGGCAAACATCGCAAAGCCATCCGTAGCTTTCAAAGGGCCATTGAACATGCGGAAAGAATCGGTGCCGACCACGACCGGGCCCGCTGCTTGCTCGATCTAGCGGCCGTCCAAGAGGACGAGCGGAACGAAAGACGTCAGACAGCGATTGAACTGCTCAAGAAACAAGAGTCTGTCCTCCCCTGGGCCGAGCGTTGGCTTTTGGGAGATCACTTCGACGAAAAGTGCGTGGCTCCACCACCATAGATTCCGCCGGACGAAGTGGGATCCGTTGCGTATTTACAACTTCCGACAGGTCATGATCAAATGCTGTTTCCAATCTGCACGCAAAAAGGGTACAACTGTTTCATGCCTCCGCTAGTCGTGGCAACCCGTCCGCCAACATTTGCACGCTTGACTGGCGTGGAAAACTCTGATGAGGCGGAACCTTGTTGCGGGAGAATCAGTTTAACGACCTCCCTCAACTCGCGTCGCCGACATCGGTGGCAGACGGATTTTCCGCAGTCGTTTGGCCGAATGAATCGTCGACATGCAACACGCCGATGTGGCAGAACTGATCGACCGTGTCCGGATGGGCGACGAGGATGCGCGAGAGCAATTGTTCGGGCTGTGTCGAGTTCAACTCAGGCAGTGGGCGACAGCGGTTTTCGCCGGTCAATTAGGGCCAGTCTGGGATCTGTCCGACGCGGTTCAGGAGTCGCTCGCCGAAGCCAGCCGCGACTTCGCAGCGTACCGCGGTCGCAACGAGAACGAACTGTTTGCGTGGCTCCGGCAGATTCTTCATCACACAATCATGGATCGCCTACGTCATCAAAGTCGGCAGAAACGACATGGCGGTCCGCTCCAATCACTCGATCTCAGCCACGCTTTTGGTACGTCTCTGAAGGATATCGTCCCCGATGCCGGCTCGTCGATCAGTCATCGCATCATTCGCGACGAACAAACCGAGACACTCAGCCAGATGATCAATCATCTCCCCGAGGATCAAGCGACAGTTGTACGGCTCCGCCACCTGCAGGGGCTCTCCGTTGACGAAATTTCCGCGCAGCTCAATCGCTCGGCACCGTCGGTGGCTGGACTATTGATTCGGGCAATGCGGCGGTTGCGGGAATTGATGGCCAACCAGGATTCTTGACCGATGCTCGATTCATTCGCCCCAGACGATCGCTCTCACCGACTTGAACAGGCGGTTCTTGAATGGTTGCGAGCCGAAGATCGAGGCGAACCGCTGGAGCCGGCACAACTCCTCTCGACCTATTCCGATGTCGCCGACGAGTTGCAGGATTACTTCACAACGCTCGAGGCCTTAGGCAGATCAGGCAGTCGCTCGACCCGATTTCCCAAGCGCAACGGAAATGACAGCACAGTTGACGATCTGCGGGTGCAAGGGCCGGCAAATTGTCCCGTTCCACCGACTGTGGATCTCCAGCTCGCGCCCGATACTCTGGCTCCGGAATTCGACTTGCTGGAAGTAATCGCCTGCGGCGGAATGGGGGCGGTCTACAAGGCCCGTCGGGTTTCCCTCGACCGTATCGTTGCTTTGAAAGTGGTCCTGTTAGGAGACTGGGCCGCGGCTGACCATCGGGATCGATTTCAAATCGAGGCACGGGCGTTGGCCAAATTGCGACATCCCGCAATCGTCACGGTCTACGGAGCAGGGGAGTTGAATGGGCGGCCGTATCTCGAGATGGAGTTTGTCGAAGGCCGGACTTTGCAGGTAGTCATCGACGACGGCCCGTTGGAGGCCCGACAAGCGGCGGACATTCTGGCCAAGGTCGCGGTTGGTATTCAAGTGGCGCACGACAACGATGTGCTGCATCGCGACCTTAAGCCGTCAAATGTTCTTCTCGACAAGCGAGATCAACCGCACGTCGCCGACTTCGGTCTGGCGAAGATTTTAAGTGAACGCGACGACCTGACCCTCACTGGCCAAGTCATTGGCACTCCCAGTTATCTGTCGCCCGAACAAGCAAGTGGTTCCCGCGAGGTAGGCCCAGCAACCGACATTTACGGTTTAGGAGCAATTCTCTATGCCGCAATTACGGGACGACCACCGTTTCGGACTGCAAGCACCGCTCAGACACTGCGGCTCGTCCACGAGATGGAACCGCCCGATCCACGTTTGCTCAACCCTGCCGTGCCATGTGACCTGGCCGTAATTTGCCTGAAATGTCTTCGCAAAGAACCGCGTGCCCGTTACGCATCGGCCGCCGAGGTCGCCCAGGACTTGCGACGGTTTCTTGACGGCACACCAATCCAAGCGCGCCCCGTCGGACGACTCGAACGCACTTTGCGATGGACGTACCGGAATCAGCTGCTCGCGACGATTCTGGCCTTGCTAAGTCTCTGTATTGTTGTCGGCGTCGTGGGGCTTCTCGTCCATGTGAATACAATCGACGATCTCAATTCGCGATTGTCGAACCGAAACGACAAACTCAAATCCGCACTCAACACGGCTGAATCCTTGCGACAACGGGAACAATCGACTGCCGATCGCATGCGACAATTGAGCTACGCCGCCGACATGCGGCTAGCGGTCGAAGCCCGGCAGCGAAACGACATCCGACAGGTCGCCGATTTGCTCGACAATCACAAACCGCAAGCCGGGAGCCGCGACGTGCGGTGTTTCTTGTGGCGATACCTAAGCCGCGTAACGCCGCAACCGTTACAAACTTTTGGCCGATTTGACCGGCCGAACTACTATGCCCAGTGGTCACCCGATGGTCGACGGTTTGCAGTCTGCGGGGCAGACGGTTTCGTGCGTTTTTTTGACCCGAGAACGGGAAAAATGATCATCGAAACAGACAGTCAGCAGAAAGAAGTCAACTCCGTCGCCTTCCATCCGGAATTACCCATTCTGGCCACTGCCGGGGATGACGGTACGGTTCGGTTGTGGAAGTTGCCGGACTTCGACCTCACCGGTTCAACTGTGGGGTTAATCGAGGACGGCACGCTGGAGGTCTTTGACGGACGCCCCGTGTACGGCGTCGCATTCACCCCGGATGGGCAAACACTAGCGGCATGTGGAGACAATCCAGACGTCCAGATTTGGGACGTCAACACCCGGACTTGCCGCCGTGTGCTCAGTGGACATCACGTCCGAAGGGTGGAAGCATTGGCGATTTCCCCGGACGGTCGCTGGCTCGTGACGGTCGGGTGGGACCGCTCTTTCGTCATTTGGAACTTGGAAACGCAATCAGTCCAGCTACAACGAATAGTCGGTCCATACCCTCTAACGTGCGTTGCGTTTCTCAGTGATGGAGAGCATTTCCTCGTCGGTGCGGTCGACGGAAGCGTTCGGATGTGGGACTTAACGCAGGCCCGACAGCGAGCCCGTTTTGACCGACCCGACGGAATTCAACAAGTCGCCAACGTCGACCAAAACCATATGCTCATCAGTGACCGTGGCGGAACGGTGTGCCTGCTGAAGTGCACGACTGGGGACGAAGCAGGGGGAATTGATGTCGTCACCGCCTGGCAAGCAGACAGCGAGCGCATTTATGGACTAGCGGCGGAACCCAGCGGCGAAACTTTCATCACGGCATCGAGGTCCGGTCGAGTGAATCGATGGATCACTCACCACGTCGAGCCTGCGGTCATACGTCTGGGCGGTCAGTCGGAATGGTACATGAGCCGGAATTTTCCTAGCAAAAGCCTCAACAACGGAAGAATCCTCATCTGCTCGTCAAGCAAACTGGTCCGCCACCATCTGACAACTCAGCATTCAGAGAATGTGCTTTCAACCGACAATGGCGTACTTGTCTCCTGCGATGCCCGACCCGACGAAAGCTTAGTTGTCGTTGCGGAACATCCAAATCTCGTGCATGTAGTAGCTAAAGGCCAAGAAGTCCACACAATCTTGGCAGGTGACGCCAACGACGAAATCCGAGCGATACGGCTCATGCCCGCTTCCGATACCGCCGTCATCCAACGCAGACATGGTGCTCTCCAAACACTGGATCTCCACACGAGTGATTTGCAAAATCGCTTCTCCCCATGCGATGCGCTTTCGTCAATGTCAGGTGCTGACTGCATGTGGATCGCCGAGAAACAGACAAACTCACTCGTCGCTATCGACTGTCAAACCTGGAGGCCGATTCGTCGCATCCATGCCCATCGAGATACGATCTTCGCCGTCGTCGAATCACCGGACGGCAGTCGGGTGGCCGCCACGGGAGCCGATCGCAGCCTCTCCCTTTGGGACACCACAAACGGAGAATTGTTGCACCGCTTCGAATCGATGCCGACAACGCCTACAGCTTTGGGGTGGTCGCCGGACGGCTTGACAGTCGCCGCTTGCACCGAAGGAGGCACAGTCCACCTGTTCCAGGCCGCAACGCTGCGAGACATGGGACAGGTGTATCAAACGGAAAGCCCGTTGACTCAAGTGACGTTTGCACCGGACAATCAATGGATGTCGGTCGTCGATGATCAAATGCGAATTCACGTATTCGAAGGGCAGCGGACCGATCGAGAATCCATACCTCCAGAATGAATGTTGGCGAATCTTCGGTACCGCTCATGCCAGGGTTCGCGACCAGACCAGCGAGCTTGCACTGCCCACGATCTCGCGTCCCTCCTAAGCAGAACGTTCCGTTGAATCCTGTCTCACGCACGCAACACTTTGTATGTAGACTCTGGTTCCCGTCCAGAAATCCGCCTTACTATTCGTCCTGTATCAAGATAGATCGAACGGTCCTTGCGTAACGAACTTGGTAGCGTTGTCAGTCCATAGACGAGGCCGTCTCTGGTGTAGACGCATCCACGTTACCGTCGAACAGGGCACGTTAACACGATTACTTGACCGGACGCCAAATCGGACTTGAAGGAATTTAATGGTCTCGTAACCACGAACTCCGGACTGGATTGACTGCAAAACCGCAGAAAGTTACGATTTCCGCTGAGCCGTCATCAGCGAATGACAGGTCCGGAGAGGTGGCAGAGCGGCCGAATGCACTGGTCTTGAAAACCAGCGTCGGGCAACCGACCGGGGGTTCGAATCCCCCCCTCTCCGCTTGATGCTCGAACTTGATGCCGCTCGCAAGTCAAGGAATCAGAGGCACTTGCGAGCGGCTTTCGATCTTATGGGTTTTGCGTCTCCGGATTGGCACTATTGACCAAAACGGAACACACGTGAATCCGGCAAGTTTTTCGGCAAGAAATCGGAACGAGCATCATCGGTGCCCGTCGCCTTGGCCTTCTGCGGCTCGCTGTGGTCATCTGACGGCCGGACGTCGGGAACCGCACCGATGGCCGATGCGAGGTCGTACATCGTCGCGTGAGTGTACCGCATCGACATCGCGGCCGTTGTGTGACGTGCGAGGTACATTACCTCTCGCGTCTTGGCACCGGAGTTTGCCAGCCGAGTACAGAACGTGTGCCGCAACGCGTGGAAGTCGATCTTCCCGGCATCGGTGCGGAACGGAATCCCGGCCGCTTCCAGGTCAAATTTGATGAGCTTATTCCCGTAGCTGTTTTCTGCCCACCGGCCCGGCCACAACCGATCATCGGCTTCGAATTATTCAATCCACTTCCGCAGCTCGGCGTGCAAGGTTGGATGCAATGGAAGCACCGCACCGCGACGAGCTTTCTCATCGGCCGCCTTGATGGTCACCGTGGGGACTTCGCCGGATAGATCGAAATTCTTCGGTGTCAGTGCGGCGAGTTCCGATGCCCGCAAGCCGATGTAGGTCGCGGTGAGGTAGAGCATCGCACGTGATCGACCGTCTAAGTTGTACCGAGCCGGCCCTGATGCCGCCGTGATGATCAACTTTTGCAATTCGGCGTCGGTCAACGCTCGGCGTTCGTCCTTATCGGTCACTTTCACGCGGCGAATGTTCCGGCCCGCATTCTCGGTTGCCCGGTCTGAATCGACCTTCCACTTGCAAAACTGTTTGATCGCTTGCACGTAGAAGTTGTGCGTTTGGTGACGTTAGTGTTCCTAATAGTTATCTCCGATTCGATTTTGGATAGTTTGAATCTATAGTCGCAACTCACGATGAGCTGCCGAGACAGTTTCTCACTAGAACTGTTTGCAAGCCAAAGTATGACTATTTCACGGCCTTGTGTTTGCGCAGTAACTGGGTGATCTTTGGTCGTTGTGCTTGAATCCGCTCAAGATCAATTTTGACGCCAATTGCACGACCAAGCCCCGTGTAGAAGCTTGCGAGTTCTTCGCTCCATTCGCCGGAGACGGAATCGATCGCACTATCGCCACGGTCGTTCTTTTGATGCGGTGAAGCTCCCTGTTCAAGTAGGAGTTCGACAATTTCCGTATGACACATGAAGGCCGCGACGTGCAGGGGCGTGTTGCCATCTTGGTTGGTGGCAGCGACGTTGGCTCCGCGGTCGAGGAGGTATTTCACGATCTCGATGTTGCCACGCAGGGCGGCTCCGCTCAGTGGTATCGAGCCACTCGCACCACGACCGTTGACCGGTGGTGAACTGCCGAAACCGGCGCTTGCTCGATCGAGAGCTTTCTTTACCTTTTCGACATCGCCACTAGCGATCGCCTGGGAAAGAGCTGCGCGATGATCGACTTGTGCGTCTGCGAACGACCGTCTCAATTTGGAGGCAGCGTCCGCGTCAGCCGTCACGTGGAATATAAAATCATTGCTGAACATGCCATGCTTTGTTTGAACCTGCAGCGTGTGCATTCCATTGGCTGGCAACGTGGCTAGGTCGATGATCACTTCCTCGTTTTCATCGTCATCGCCGTAGGCCACACTACCTTCAACGCGACGTCCATCGACATAGACTGCTGCGTCTTCCTCAAAGTTTCGACCGCTGACCGACATGCTCAAATTGCCTTCGTGGAGGATCGGAAATTCTTGGTGGCCGCGTTGTTTCTCAATTGGGCCGAGCGTCCACAACGCGGGTTGCGGGTGTTTGATGTCGGCCAATTCACCGTGTCGACCGGTGAATGTTCCCACGAATTGGCCTTGCTTCGCCAGCTCTACGAGTTCTGTGCGTGAGTAGTCGGCACGGTCTCGGCTGGCCGAACGACGACGACGTTTTCCTGAGTCATCCGGTTTGGCAATGTATGAGCCGCCGTTGAAATTCTCGTCGAACTGCAACGCCACTGTGTTTGACTCACCCTCTTTGATGAAGACACCGTCCGCCTCCAAGACGATTCCTCCCTCGCTGGCTGACAGTTCCAACGCGTCCAGCAGATCGACGGTGAGTTCATCGTCGACGGTCGTCTCGGAGAGCGTCACCTGCCTTGCGAATGAGCCGGAGAAACCGGTGCTGCCTTCGACGACCATATTCCAGACGGGGTTAAATCGGCGACGGCCTCCCCACGAGAAACGCCAGATTTTCTCTTCGGATTGTCCACGCTGAGCCACGTCGCGATAAAATGGGAACTCGATGATATTGAGTCGCCCTTGGGGCAGGATAAGGAAGCGGTCGTAAGCGCCGCGCCACGTCGGTGCTTCCATGCCGGTTCCGGGAGTGTTCGTGCTGACGAAGAACGGCATGCGGTGACAATCGCCACAAACATTGGCCGCCGTTTTCGACGGGTCGAGATCCCCTTCGATGTGGAATAGCTTGTAACCTTCCTTCGCGCGGTCGGTCAGGACGTTGTCGTAGGCGCGTCGTTGTGCGGGAGGGAAGGACACACTCAAGAGATACGTCGCCAAGTCGTCTCGCTCCGCGGCTGTAAATCCGCCGGGTTTGCCTTCGTCGTTGACGGTTTCATCG
The DNA here is from genome assembly GCF_984380535.1 of Thalassoroseus sp. Lineage (NCBI taxonomy): Bacteria > Pseudomonadati > Planctomycetota > Planctomycetia > Planctomycetales > Planctomycetaceae > Thalassoroseus > Thalassoroseus sp. The sequence goes on along the minus strand of NZ_CFHRBF010000006.1, from coordinate 284,966 downwards.
CCGTGCGTCAAGAGGATTTCGGCCATGCTGATGTCGACCAAATGCCGTGTGCTCGTGCGTTGATCGTAGGCGTCGGCAACCGGCTCGATGGCCTCGTAAATGTGGGCCGTGTTGTTGCCGCCGTAGGGGTCGCCGAGGACGCCATCCCAGTGAAACGGGGCCGTATCGCGTAAGCCACGCACCGGCATCGTTGAACGCGGCATGATTTGATCGCCGCCGGTGGCAATCGGCGTTTGCAGAACCCACAGCAATTGATCGGTGTTGTTGTCCGGATGGCAACTTTCACAGGAGAACGTGCCGGTCGAAGACGCATCGGCGTCGTTAAACCAGGTCCGACCGAGTTTGACTTGCGGATGAGTGGGGTCCTCGAGTTTCACAAACCCGGCAACTGTTGGCTTGGTCGCGTCTGTCACATCGACCACGGAAACCGTGTTCGCTACTGCGTTGTAGACCCACGCTTGATTCAAGGTGCCGTTGACGGAGTTCTGTAGAGCGACGCCTCGGGGAACGGCACCGACCGCAACGCGGCCCAGCACTTCGCCACTGGCGGCATCGACCGTCATTAGCTTGTCTGAACCCGCTGCGGTCGCCACGATCACGGAGTCATCGGCACTCACCTGGATCGCATAGGGCGTCGCCAACGCCATGCCTTTTTCGGGATGTGCCGGTGGCAACGGTTCCAGGTCGATGAACTGCGGCTTCTCGGCCGATCCGTCCTTGAAGTCGATTCGCGTAATCTGATTCAGAAACGCTCGGTTCTCCAACTCCTTCATGCCGTGCTTCTTGGTGCCCGCACGACCGTTGGCATCATTGCGTGCATCGGTCTGAGCAATGAAGACGTTGCCTTGCGAGTCGACTGTGATCCCATAAAGCAGTGTGCCCAGCGTGTCGACCGATTCGACAAGTTTGTCCGTCGTCGTGTCGAAAACAAACAAGTCCCGATCCGGGACATCCGGATGTTTGACGATGTCGGTGACATGCCCTAGCGAGAGCACATTGTTGACCGCAATCGAATGTTGCCAAGCGTCGAACGTGACGAGTTCGCCATCGATAGCGTCACGCGAGCCGCCGGAAAGTTGCGTCTTGTTGTTGGACTCGAAGGGGATGACGTAAAGACGATCGCCTTGAACTGCAATCGCTCGCGGGTCTTGGGCGGGAATCCGCAGTCGCTTGGTGATTTTCCGCGAAGCCACATCAACAACAGCGATCTGGTTCTCGGAAGACAGGGCCACGTAGGCTTTTTCGTTTCCGGCAAATGCGATCCCGACCGGTTCATCGAACGTCGTCGCCTTCGTCTGCGGGTCGAACTCTTGAATCGTTGCGATGACGTTCTGGTATGTGGGACTGCCGGGATCATTGTCGATTACGCTGACCGAATCGGAAACGTGGTTCGACACCCAAACTTCTTTGCCATCGGGACGGATGGCGATGCTGACGGGATCAATGCCGACAGGGATGCGAGTGTGAATTTTTTGCGACTCGGCATTGATCACATCGACCGTATCCGCCGGCGTGTTCACGACAAAGACGAAGTCGCCGCTAATCCCGATCGGAGACGCATGCGGGCTGGCGAAGGTGGGATGCCCGACCTCAAGCGGCTCACGCGGCGAAGTTTCCGTTGCGACCGTTTCCGCGGAGGCCAACTCTGTTCGGCTAGGCGGGAATACAAAGTCAAACCCGATGCAAATTACGATTCCAACGACAATAAGAAGGTAACCCGATCTGAACATCGTGATGTCCTCGATTGATAAAGACTGCTCCGGTTGCGTCCACAGCAACGAATGCGACTTGACGCAACAGCTAGTGTACGAATCGAATTCGAAGACTTCAGTCGGGAACGTGTATTGTTTTGTCGCAAATTGTAGAGGGTAGTTAAACGAGTGATTGTTGATTGACGCCCGGCCTCAAGGTGTGTTGTCGACTGGAAGGCGGATTTGAAATCTCGCTCCACCGAGCGGGCTCGTATCGACGTCTACATGACCGTCCAGACGACGACAGATACGCCGGACGATTGCCAGCCCCAAACCAGAACCGGGGTGCTTGTCATTAGCGATTCGTTGGAACGGCTCGAAGACGGTTTCGCGATTGCATTCCGGGATACCGACACCATCGTCATCGACCGTGACGGTCACTTGCTGATCCTGCACCGACAAGCGAATGTCGACTTGAGACTTGGCGTACTTCGCTGCATTGCTCACCAAATTATCAATCGCATGCAGGAGATCCGACCGGTGTGACATCAATTGAACGTCTGGGGATGAAGCTGTAAAGCGGAAATCGATTCCATGACTCAGCGGTGCGTGGAGTGCGATCGTTTCATTGATCAAACCGTTGATAGAGACAGATTCCTTGACTATTGCTTCGGTTCCTTCACCTAGCCGCATGTAATCCAGCAATTCACCCACCAGATTGTCCAGCTTGTCCGTCGCCTCATCGATAGAGTCGATTCGCAACTCTCGCTTTTCGTCATCGTCCGATGAGCGGACGAGTTCGGTCGCAAACTTGATTCGGGCTAACGGGGTCCGCAACTCATGTGAAACAGCTTGCAACAGTTCCTTTTGTGACCGAAGGAGTGTTTCGACGCGGTCGGCCATTTTGTTGAAGGCCCCAACGATCGGTATGGTCTGCCGGGGATTCTTCTCATCAATGCGAGCCGTCAAATCGCCATCAGCGATTGCGAGGGCAGTTCGCTCGACCGTGCGGAATTGGCGGGCAATGGGTCTGAGCAAAAATGCGATGGCGGCGGCTGCCAGCAGAAAAACACTGCCTAAACCAACCAGCAAATCTCGTTGACTCGGGCTGACGAATTGGGGCAATGGACCGAGTTCGACCAACCACGGGGTGTCGGGGATCGCGACGAGCATGCGGTCAAAGTAGAGGACCGACTCGCCTTGGTCGATCCGGGCTGACGTTTCGGGCGACATCGGTCGATCGGCTCTGAGAACGACATTCACCGGATAGGCAAACCGCGACCGCACTTCGGCGATCGTCTTTTCAAACCCTTCCTCACCCCCCGCGATGATGTCGTCTCGGGCAGACAACGCGCCTCCACTAAGGGCGTCTTCGACGACCGAGACATTGGCGGCTTCGGTTGTCCCCTGAAAGACGTACGCCTGAATCAACCAAGCCACGAACAGAACGGCAATGATGCCCAGATAAAAATGGATGAAGAGTCGCGTCATTTCGGCTTGGCCATCAGGTAACCGACTCCCCGGATCGATTTGATCCGTGTCGGTTGAGTGGGGTCGTCGTGAAGCTTGCGTCGCAATCGGGAAATCCGCAGGTCGATCGACCGATCAAATCCATCGTAAGGAATCTCCAGCAACTCGATGTAGACATCCTTGCGTTCGACGATGGTTCCCGCACGCTGGGCCAGATACAACAGCAGGTCATACTCCGCAGTCGTCATCTCGATGGTTTCACCCGCGAGCAACACAGTCCGACTGGAGGGCTCAATCCGTAGGTCTCCCACAATAACGTCATCCTCACACGTCTCTTCGGTTGTGTTCGCAGCCAGTGCGTTGCTTTTTCTGAGGTGAACTTTCAACCGCGCCAGCAACGCTCTGGGACGAACTGGCTTGGCCATGAAGTCGTCCGCACCGACTTCCAAGGCAATGACTTCGTCGATTTCTTCTCCACGAGCGGTCAGTACGATGACGGGCCCATCGAATTGCGGACGAATTGACCGGCACACCTCGAATCCATCGGCTCCAGGCAAACCGATATCGAGGACAAGCGCGTCGAAAGACTCTTGCCTTATCAAATCGATCGCCGCTTTGCCGTTCTCCTCGATCGTGACTTCAAAACCGTGTTCCATCAAGAAGTCACGGACCATTGAGGCCAAAGGTGCATCGTCTTCAACGATGAGCACGTGGTGATTCATGGAGTCCATCGTATCTGAATCCGATTTCGATTGCTGCTTCGTAGAAGCTGACGTCTCGCTTGCCAAATTGAGAAAGCGACTTTCGACGATACCAATCATTTCCCGATAAACTTGCGATAGGCTTCGATCGCGTCGTCGCCCCATACAGCCTGGTTGAGTCGCTGTGCGAATTCTGGGTCTGTCGCACCGGTGTTGAAGACGACAGCGGTCGCACCGTAATCGAAGTGGCGTTGCAGATACTCACGCATCGATGTGCCACCCGGTCCGAAGCCGGTCGGGGTTGCTTCGGTACTCGCCCAAGGTGGGTTGTCATGAGCGGAGAGGGCCTCGTAGAGAACGCCAAAGTCATGCTGCAATGGGCCGACGGGGTATGTTGTCCAACCGGGACGACAGGACTCAGCAAATGCAATCGAGATGGGAGCGTTCGTAAACTCTACGCCCGGTGAACCGACGACTCCCGCTCCCGCCGCCACATGGCTATACATTTTGTTCGAAGGCACGCCTCCCTTCGCAAGATGCCGCGCCCAAAGCGAGATATAATCCTGATTCACTTTGGCCAACGCCGTAGCGAAGTCTTTGGGCGGATTGTCCTCGCTGTAGCCGAGGTTCGTCAACGCGTTGTAACCAAGACGCTTTCGAGGCACTCCGTCTTGGTCCATCTTCTCAGCGATCCGAGGATTGACCTTCCCGATGACGGCGTAGTTCGGCAATGCGGGCTCGGCGCCGACAGTCACTCCGGCAAAGAGATGCGGTTTGCCGGCGTCCGCAAGTTTCTTTAAGCCAGCGGCAATCGGCGGGCCGATGACCTGCTCCGCAAGCCGCGACACTTCCTGGCGGACAGTCGGACTGTTGTAGCAAATCACCGGAGACATCTGCTCGGGGCGCCCCCAGTCACGATAGCGATGCGGATGCGGCGTGCCGTCCCAATCCATCCACTCCACGTTCTGCACGTTGTCGGGATCATAGCCCGGTCGGTCTTTATCATGAAAGTTCCACAGATCGGGGCGGTTCTCCCATTCCAGATTTTCGACTGTGATGTAGACGGCAACGTCGTGCTTCAATGCGATCTTAATCGCGCCGTCCACCGCCCGCTCGATGATATTCGGGCTGGCTTGGTCGCTGAAAAGATGTTCGGGATCGAATCGCCACGCGGGTATTATCAGGTGAAAACCCCAGTTGCGTTTCGCGGGATCGTTAACCGGACCGAGTTGCTGTTTTGTCCTCACAATCCCTTTTTCGAACGCCTCAATGTTCCCGCCGTGTAAGTGCCCGGCTTCCGGGACGGGCAGCACCAGATACTGGGTTTCGTTCGTCTGCCTGCGAAACTTCTGGAGTCGCTTGGCGACTTGTGGGTCCGTTCCGGTTTCAAGGACACTCAATGCTCGCTCGATTAATTCCTCCGCGTGGGTAAACTGACCCGCTTTCATCAGCGGCTCGAAGTCCCGCATGATTTCACTGACCCGATGCCACCGCTGAGCGTGTAACTGAAATCGCTCCGTTTTTTGCCGAAGCGACTTGGGTGGCCGCTCCTGTGCCGATAACAACGACGCCGAACCGAAGAGAACGGCAAGGCAGACAGCGATCATCAAAACCACGTGCCTGCCCACAGGGAGCACGCTGCGGTGGCCACCTTGCCGAATCCGCAATGGAGTAACCCTGAAAGCCGATGCTTCAGTGGCAATCACATCGGAGGCCCATCGCGCCGATTTTGTACTTCTCACGAATTCATCCCTGTTGTTTTGTCTTGGCTTGAACACGCCGGGCTAACCGAGCAGCTTCGATCACACGTAGCTTGTGGGTTCCGCGTGCGATCTGTTCGTGCTCGTCATGGGCGATGAGTTGGAACGTCATCAATGGTCCGTCCACATAAATCACTTTTGCACTGCACACGACCTGTGCGCCGATAGGTGTCGCCGCAAGATGCTCGACATTCACAACGACGCCGACTGTGCTTTCGCCCGGTTCCAACTGCGGCAAGACGGCGTTGCGGGCCGCGTGTTCCAGAAACCAAATGAGCCACGGCGTCGACAGGATCTGCGGCATTACCTCATCAGCGAAATCAATCGCGTGCTGCTGGGCAACGACAAAACGTTCTTCACCAACCGTGCCGATTTTCATTGAGCCTTGCATATCGCTATTGCCCGTCAAAGAACTTGATCCCACCAGCACGCACCGGAGTTGGCAACACGCACAATCGTCGACAATCCTGTTGAATTCCTCGCCAGTAGATCATGGTCGTTTGGACTCCATTTGCTTTCTGAAACCAGCGAGTTTTGCGTCGTTGTCGAACAGGAACTCCTGCTGAGCACGGTAGGCCGCGGCTCGTTGGTCGGTTAGATTCTTGTAGGCAAGGTCACGTTTGATTATTTCGCGTTGCTGGGCACGACGCTTGTTGAACGCTTCATCGCTGACGAATAATTGCGGGTACGTCTTTTCCAAACGCTGCTGTGCTTCGTCGCGAGCGGCGACCAGTTTCAAATACTCGGGATCGTGCTCGTGTCGCCTGCGGAGCTGTTCCAGTTCCCGCCGACGCCGACTATCAGGCAAGTCCGCCGAACCGGGTTGCTGAGCGAACAACCAGGCATCGATGGCACGGTCAGCCCGATGAGTCGCAAACAGCAGTTCTTTGTAATGCGGATCGTCTTGAAGCAATTTATTCCGCAAGCTAAGAATTTCTTGGTGAAATTCCTTGTGCGTCTGAAATGCGGCGGGAAACTGTTTCTTTAACTGCTCGTCGAGATGATCGACTCGTTCGACCAATTCGCGATACTCAGTGGATCGTTGATAAAACCATTCGTGTGCGTTGCTTTTCTGAATGTCGAATTGTTCGGTCAACGATTTCCGGACGGGGTACTTACCGGATGTTTCGAGGATGTGTTTGAGGTTTCCTGCCTGAGTCGAATGAGGACGCGCAGTCAGAATCTGGATGTTGTCGAATGCGGCGGGGTGTTCGTCGACCTGAAACGCGAAATACGTTCGTTCCTTATCCAGAATCGGATGTTTCGCATACGCAAGGTGCTCCCGATCGACATGCGCAACGAGTTGATTACCGATGAACTCGACGGTCATCGTGTACCAGCGGTTCGGATCAAAGTCGTATGCGCATTCGCCGTGACGATAGGAAAAGTACGGTCCTGAAGAGTCTTTCGCGGTCTGCACAAAAAAGTGATCGGGATGAATATGGATGACTGCGTTGTAGTGCCCGTTGCTGCCGGTGACGAGTCGAAGGTCTTGAGACTTTTGCATCCGGAAGTCGAAACGAATCACGACGTCGCGATATGCGGCATCCCGAAGAAAAATGCGAGTCGTGTTCGTTCCGTGTTCGCCCCGTTTCAGAATTCCATCCGCCACGGACCAATCGGCATTGAACCACCAACGCTGGCTGGCTCGATTCGAAGAAAAATGATCTGCGAAATCCAGTTGACGTGTCTCAGTCAATAGCGGCGGTGACGGTTGTGGGGCGTTGACAGAGACTCGCCAGTCCGCCAGCTTTTGTTTCAGTGTTCGCACGACTCTCGGGTGTTGAGCAGCAACGTTATGTTGCTCGGAAGGATCATCGGCGAGTGCATAAAGTTCTTCGTGGCCGTCGTCAAAGAACTCGATCAGCTTCCAATGGCCATCACGAATCGCCCCGGATGAAACGCCACCTAGAAAATGCGGTTGATCGAGCGGGTAATGCCAATAGAGGGAATCGCGATCAATGGCAATCGAAGGATTCCGCCAGGTTTTGAGTGTCGACACTCCATCGATTTTCTGTTGAGGCGATGTCTCGATGCCAGCGGCTTCGAGCAACGTCGGGAAAAAATCGATATTCATCGTTGGCTGTTCACAAACGGCTTCGGTCGGAACACCCGCTGGCCAACGGACAATCATCGGGACTCGAATTCCGCCTTCATACAGTTGACTCTTTCCACCACGCAATGGCATGTTCGAAGTGACATTCGTCTCGCCGCCGTTGTCGCTCGTGAAGATGACGATTGTGTTGTCCGTCAGACCATGTTCATCAAGCTTTTCCATAATCCGACCGACCCCCTCATCAATGCTCTCTAACATCGCAGCCAGATGCGGATTGTGATCACCGGCCCAATGGTGCAGTGGATCGCCAACAAGCCCGTGATCCTGACACAGATAACACTGTGTTCGGGTACTTTTCCCAGGTACATGTTTGCGGCGATACTTCTCGACAAGTTCGGGGCGACCATTGAGAATTGTGTGTGGCGCGTAATGGCTGAGGTACAAGAAGAATGGTTGATCCTTGTTTCTCTCAATGAAATCAACGGCTTCAAGATTCAGGCGATCGGTGAGAAATTTCTCGTCTCCCAGGCGTTTCTCAGGAATATCAAGCCAGCGAATCGATTGGTCGCGAAAGACATAGGGCCAGAAGTTCGCTCCGTTGCCCACTCCTTTGACCTCACTGGCGATGTTCCAGTCGAAGCCATGGTCCGTGGGGCGAATTTCGTATTCGGCGTCATGATGACGGTAACCGGTTAAATGCCATTTGCCGATCATTCCGGTCTGGTATCCCGCACTGTGAAGCATCTCCGCGAGTGTCGTGTATTCGGTTGACAACGCGTTCGCAGAATTCGGTCGCAAGTAATCCACAATGCCGACCCGAGCCGGATACTGCCCGGTCAAGAATGCAGCTCGATACGGGGAGCAGACCGGAGCCGCAGCATAAGCTTGCGTGAACCGCATTCCCTGCGAGGCGAGGCGATCGAGATGCGGCGTTTCGTTGAATTGGTTGCCGTAACAACCGAGTTCCGCCCAACCGAGATCATCCGCGAGCACGAATACAATGTTCGGTGGTTCGACGGCAGACACAGGCACATCGAAGGCCGTGGCAATGAGAACCGCGATGTGAAGGACAGTCTGATTCCAGAATCGAAAGACGTTCACGATTTGTTCTCCAAGAACTTCAGTTACATCATCTCTTCAATCGCACCAGTCCAACCGTGTTCTTCACCGAAGACCTTTAAGTCGATTGTGTCGTCGTAGTCGAAGCAGTTGTCAAACTATGATCAATTGCTCGCCGAACTACATAAGATTGTACGATGACAATGCAGTTAGTGGTCCTTGATGTTTGGTTTTTTCGTCGGAATGAGCGTGTCTATTACTCACTCGATTCGATGCAGTAGAGATGCCGGGCCCCACGCAAGAACAGAGACTTTCCAACGAGTGCGGCCGAGGCATCAAAGCGTTCATCCAAAGAGTTGGTCGCGATCGGTTCGAACTGACGGGAGCGTCTGAGAACGAGCGTTGTACCATTTCTCCCGACAACATAAACCCGCTTGGCGGCACCCACCGGTGAGGCATAGATGTTCGAGACGCTGTCAAGTCTCTTGGGACCGAACTGAACCTCGCCTGTCTTGGAATCGAGGCACCGGAGGATTCCCTGATTCGATTGATTGAAGTAGAGCAGACCGTCGTAGAGCAGGGGGGAAGGCACATACGGGGTGCCACGATCCATCGTCCAAAGCAGTTTCTCAGAACCGGAAATGTCACCGGTTTCCGTGAGTGGAATCGCCAGGGCTGCGTGTCCCTGGTAGCCGCTCATGCAAATGACATAGTCCCCCTCGATGACAGGACAGGGAGTGACGTTGCCGGTGAGACCACCGCATTGCCAGATGATCTCACCGGTGTCGAGGTCATAGCTGCGAACGAAATCGGAAGCGGCTGTGATGACTTGCGTCTTGCCACTGTGTTCAACAATGAGCGGAGTGGCCCAGGCATTGTCTTCGTCGCGGTCTTTGCGCCATTTTGTCTCGCCCGTGTTGGCATCGAGGACTTCAATCGCCCCCTGATGACGCTGATCGCGGACAATGACAAGCCGATCCTCATGCAGGACCGGGGAACATCCTTCGCCAAGACTTGAGCCGACACGAACCTCACCCAGGTCACGTTCCCAAAGTCTATGTCCCTGGAGGTCATAACAGAACAGTCCGGCCGACCCGAACCAGCAGTACAATTTTTTGCCATCGGTCGTGGGAGATGCGGAGGCAAAATTGTTGTCGTGATGAGCACCTTCGTGTGGGATCTTTGTAGTTGCGACATCTCGCCAGATCTCTTTCCCCGTTTCTCGATCAAGGCAAATGACAACAAACGCATGAACCTGATTGGGCCGCTTGATGTCAAAAAAGTTCGTCTTGGGTTGATCCTGAGGGTCCGGAATGGATGTGTCTTTTTTGTCCGTCTGGATTGCCGTCAGAACGAAAACTTTGTCTTCCCAGATGATCGGGGTTGATGTCCCTTGACCGTCGATGGCAACCTTCCACTTGATGTTCTCGGATTCGCTCCAGGTCACCGGCGGATCGGCTGTGTGGGAGACACCAGTCGCAAGCGGGCCACGCCATTGATGCCAGTTCGTCTCGAACTTGTCAGCAGCGACGCAGACCTGCTGACAGAACACGGATAGGAACACACTCGTCAAAAGTCTTGATTTCATGGATAAATACCTAGCTCGCAATGGCTACGACAAATTCAAGTGATTCGAAAAATGCTACGAAACGTCGAGCGTTCCTGTGCTTATGCCGAACTCGTGTGTTTCGATGCCTATGCCTAGCAAATTGATGAAGAGATTACGGAGCGGAGAGTTATCGTTCTTATTGTATTGCCGAACGACGGGAGAGCCATGGGGCAATCGGGAGTCATCAAAATTCAAAGCGACATGAATGATCTGTGGATCTTCGGCACCGGCCCCATTCAATGGGGATCACTACCCGATGGCATCGAATGGACTGGCGGCACATTCTCTTGAGAAATTGACTTTGCATTTACGAAGATCGGAGACTTGACGAAAGTCAACCTAATACGCGGCGGGACTGTGATACTGTCCCTGCTCTTTCTCACAATCGGCACTGTTAAACTCCCAAGCCTGGAGTGGGCCGCTGCTATGTCCGAACACGAGGTTCCGAATGTCATCCGGAATTTAGGGAGTTTGATGCAACTCGTTGGAGCCGGTTTGCTCCTCGGGACTCGGACTACGATTCCCGGCGTGCTCTTGCTCGCTACCGGTACCTACGGCACGCTGCTGACTTATTGGATTCTCGGACATCCGTTCCCTGTTGGGTTTGCTAGCTTCGTCTTTACTTTTCTCGGACTCCTCGCGTGGGACCGGTTTCACAAAGTTCGCCACTCAAGACGTTTCCTGTTCGCAATAGATGAGTTCGCCGAACGCGAATTAGCGGCGTAGCTGTCTTGGGACGTGACGACATTCCCGCCTTGCCGATCGCCGGTTTGATCTGGACACCCAATGACGACACGCGAATTGAGATCGCCGCCCCGCGTCCACGGTTTTCTCGTCGCATCATTGCCAACGGCACAGGACTGTTCGCCGGAGAAAACTGGATCTACGTAGCGGGTGAATTCGGCGGTGGCACCTGAGTGATCGAACGCGACTCGGGTCGAGACGTTGAAGTCACTCTCCGCGATTTCCAATTGCTGGTCGCCTGGGAAAACAAAGCGACTCATCAACCGGATTGGCAAATTGAAGCTGGCTACGTTTTCGGCCGAGAAATCGAATACGAAAGCAACACCCCAAACATCGAACCGGCGGACATCTTGCTATTAAGCGCCGGCCTCAGCTTTTAAACTCGGTCAAGGCGACCCTCTGATTCTCATTCATTCAATCGCTGATAATTGACAAGTCAAAACCGTTTCAAGGCCAGTTGATGATCGCGAACATGGCAGCGAGTTATACGAAGCCGTGGAACAGATAACTATGGTGTTCGTATCGCATTGGAATTCAGAGCTTGCCAGTCAATGGCTGCATCAGACGAACTTCGTAACAATCGTTGGACGAACAACGGCACAGCTGTCATGCTACTTGCAGAGCTATGTCTCCACCTGGACCTGTTAAGGCCAACGCGGTCGGCGTCGGAGATAATTCATTGCGAGGAGAGAACCGAAGATGAGCTTTCGGCAATCGTGCGGACTGTTGACTGGGCTACTTTGCGTCATTGGAGTTGGTGGTGCCGATGATGTGCTGGCAGGGCATTCGTTGGTATTGTCCATTATTGATGCCGAATCCGAGGAGCCACTGGCTGCTCGCATTTATCTGACGGCAAAAGATGGGACGCCCTCCTATTTTGAATCGGCTGATCCGGCGGGCACTGCAGTCAGGTACGAGAAGCAAAGCTGGATCAATGCGGACGCAGTCGAATATCACACGACGGTTTCCGCGCATTCCTGCAAGACAACTCTCGAACCCGGTTCTTATTCGCTCACCGTCGAAAGGGGAAAAAACTACTTTCCGGTTCAACAGGCGATCACGGTCAAAGATGCGGACATCACGCACACGGTGAAGTTGAAGCGGTGGATCGATTTGGTGGAACGCGGTTGGTACTCCGGAGACATACACATCCATCGAACGGTGGACGATCTTCGCAATATCGTGCTCGCCGAGGATTTGAACGTCGTCTTCCCGCTCACATCTTGGGTCACGAATTCGGACAGTCCTCCGGCGACTGGTGACATACCCAACCAACTCGTGAAAGTCGATCCAACTCATGTGATTTGGCCACGAAACACCGAGTATGAGATCTTTCGAGTCAACAAGCAGCGACATACACTCGGCGCGTTGTTCGTCCTGAGACACGATGACACGCTCAAGAAGACGGTGCCGCCCTGGCGACCTGTCATCGAATCTGCCCGAGCGGCCAAGCCGTCCGTCCTGTTTGACATGGACAAACTCGATTGGCGGTTTGCAATGGTGCTACCCGTGCTCGCTCCGGATTCACTGTATGAACTGTCGAATAACCATCTGTGGCGAACGGAGTTCGCGTTTACAGATTGGAATACCGCAGCACCGCCGTACATGCTCCCGCCATACGGGACAGCAAGCGGGGGGGAGCGGCAATGGCTCGACTATACGTTGGGAATGTATTCGACATTGCTCAATTGTGGTTTCCGACTGCCCCCGTCTGCCGGAACCGCCAACGGCGTGCATCCCGTGCCTGCCGGGTTTGGGCGTGTCTATGTCCATCAGCCAGACGGATTTAATTACCAGAAGTGGATTCAAGGGCTTCAGGCCGGACGATCCTTTGTTACAACAGGTCCGATGCTTCTAGCGACGGCGGACTCACGCGATCCGGGACACGAGTTTCGCTTGACGACAACCGACACAAACACGCTTGAGATTGCCGTCGAAATGGAGATCACCTCCGAGACGCCGCTCTCCTATGGAGAGATCGTTATCAACGGGCAACCGAAACATTTACTTCGGCCGCAGAACCAGCCGACTCCGGCCGGAGCGTATCGGTCCAAAATCAGTCAATCGATCAAACCGACCGAGTCCGGCTGGTTTGCGGTGCGAGTTTTCGAAGAACGTGACGGCGGGCGAATTCGTTTCGCGCAGACTGCTCCCTGGTATGTGGTCGTGGATGACCAGCCGGTTCGTCTACGGCATGAGGAGCAACGCTATCTCATCCGTCGGATGCAAGACGAGATTCAACGAAGCCAAGGAATCGTCTCCGCGGAAGGGATGGCGGAATATCGTGAAGCTCTCCACTTCTACCAATCGTTGCCGTTTCAAGATGATTCCGAATCCGTTCGACGCACAGCCCGTCAGTTATCGGAGGAGAATCGAGAACGGTGGTTGAAAAATATGATTGTCCACCATCGCTTTACCCCTGAGGAAGTTCGTGCCGCGACGGGCCTTTCCATTGCTGATGCAAACGCGGTCATTCAGGAATACCAGGACCAGATACAGAAAGAGACAGAGGAGCCGCCCTCGATTCGGATCCTCCCGTATCCCGGGGGACGGCATCCGCGTCGTGGTTTTCTCGACGGGGCGATCCATCCACAACGTGAGACGAAGGTCAGCATCTTCCCTCCTTGGAAGAACGGTGGCTACATCGTTGTCGACGTCCCCGAAGCAATCTTTTCCAACCTCGGCCTGACGTATCTAGCCCATACCCATATTCCGACCCTTTGGTCCGCTGCCGGGATCGAACTGCCTCCGCTGGAATGGCATGAGCACGATGGGGCACTTGATTGCGAACGAACTCTTCCGAATGGAATCAAATTTTCGAGTTCCGTTTCCGCAGGCGTGCGAGCCGTCGACATGAACATGACGCTGACCAATGGGACATCGAAACCTTTGAGCGGATTGCGATCGCAGGTCTGTGTTATGCTCAAAGGGACACCGGGATTCAACAACCAACAGTCGCACGACAAAATCGTTAGAAAACCCTTTATCGCCATTCGCTCGGAAACCGACGATCGATGGATCATCACGGCATGGACACCTTGTAATCGCGTGTGGGCAAATCCACCAGTGCCTTGTGTCCACTCCGATCCTGTCTTTCCGGATTGCCCTCCGGGTGAAACGGTGAGTGTTCGCGGAAAAATGTGGTTTTACGAGGGCAACGACATCGAACAGGAGATCAGTCGATTGACTAAAACGTGGGGCCGCTGAGCAGCGAATTTCCGAGATCCACGGCTCCCATCCGATGCGAAACTCGCTCATTCTGGATCGCTGTCCGCGGGAACATCCTGCGTTTTGAGCAAGACTTTTCTCGGCACATAGTAATTGACATGCCCCAAGAGCATCTCATCGTCGGTATGTGGTCCTCAGGTCACCGTCTCCGATGGATCGGGATTGGCGAGATTTCCGCTGCTGTTGTCGAACCTTCCGGTCACAGCAATCTGTGAGCACAGCGATCTGAGAGCCTTTGAGAACCAGAATCGGTTCGACAGGCCGGTATTCCAACTGCCAGTTGAAATCATCGTGCGGCACATTCAGAAGCGTTTCCCGCTGTCCATCTTTATGGATGAGCCCATAGCGAACGGGAGACGCACGCAACACTACCGAATTCGAATAAGCTCTCGCCTTGAATCGACTGTCCTAATTCAATGTCATATGGGCGACGACCGACGATGACATCGGCTACGTGCAAACGGGATAGGCCCCGTTGCGCCCGGAAAGTTTCGACTGGAACAAACTCGTTCCGGGACGGACAAGTGCGGTGGACTACCTGGGCGATGTGCCTTTCGAGGGGCATCTGCAGGTCGAGAATCCGATCACCGGCTTTCTGCAGAACTGCAATGTAGCTGCGAATGTCGTCACACCAGGATTGACGTTCACGGCGGACGACTTTCCACCGGAGGTGCTGTTCGCACACTACGGAGAGAATCGAGCACGCAGAGCGCGCTTGGAGCCAATCGGCCCAGGCATGCCAGGTGGGAATGCGACGATGGGTTGAGCGGGGAGCGGTTTGGCCGGATTCTTGCCGCTGCTGGTTGATCCGCCGCCCCCATGACTCCTAGACACCGAATCGTGTGGCTGTGGTTCGCTGTGGTATCTGATGGTCGAACGTCGGGAACCGCTCCGATTGCCAATGCGAGGTCATACATTGTCGCGCGGGTGTACCGCATCGACATTATGGCCGTTATGTGATGAGTGAGGTCCATGACCTCTCGCGTCGTCGCACCGGAGTTTGCCAGCCGCGTACAGAACGTGTGCCACAATGCGTGGAAGTCGATCTTCCCGGTATCGATGCGGAAGGGAATTTCGGCCGCTTCCAAGTCGAATCTGATTAATTTGTTCCCGTAGCGGTACTCTGCCCACCGGCCCGGCTATCGGATGGGTGAGCATCTTTTGGCCAACCATGAACACGGGCGGGTTCTCGCCGATCGTGAGTCCGTAGGCAGTTCTCTGGAAGCAGCCGTCGGGTGCCATTCTTTTAGGAAATTGAGCCGAGCATGGAGAGCCAGACATTGCCGCAGTTTGTCGTTAATCAACTGCGGGTTACTGACGGTTGACAGACTTGCGTTGATCAGTCAACACGGACCTAGGGGAGAGCGTTACAATTGAACTCGTCGGTTATTTCCGGTGGTTGCATCCCAAAAGTAGAGGTCTTCGGCTTCGCCTGCGGTGAAGGCACTGTCGACAAGCCGGGCGAGTTGTTCGAAGTCGTTTCCGTTGATAATCGTTGGATCGACCACGTTGTCGACGAGTTGCGGTAAGGCTTGCGGACCGAAATCGGTCAGAGCGGTGCGATCGTTTCCGGTGGTTGGGTCCCAGAGGAAGACATCATCCAAGCCATCGCCATTGAGGTCGACGACTTGCACCATGCGATCGTCGGAGTCGTTGAAGATCGATTGCGACGCGGGGTTGCCGGTTGTGATGCTTGCGACTCCACTTTCGATACCTGGTGTGATCGTCGAAAACTCGATGCGGCGGTTGGCTCCGGTAGTTAGATTGAGGAAGAAGAGTTCATCCGAGCCGCCGTCGACGAACTGGCCAACGTAGACCTCTTGGAAATCGTTGCCGTTGATCTCGGTCATGTCGACGACATCGGTTTGAAAGTTGTTCAATACAGTGTTGCTGCCGACGGTGACGGTCTCGAAATGCATCAAGCGGTTGCGACCGTTTGCCGAGTTCCAGAAGAAGATGTCGTCCGGGCCGGCTCCATCGAAGTTGCCGACGACTGCAGCGGGGAAGTCGTTGCCGTTGATGGCTGTTGGAGGCACGACGTTGGTCTCGAAACTCGTGCCGACGTTCCCGGTGCCGCCGGTGAAGTGCACCAGCCGGTTCTCACCGGTTGTCGGGTTCCAGAAGAACAGATCGCTGGAGCCGTTTTCGTCGAAGTCGCCCACGAGCATTTCCGGATAGGCACCGCCATTGATCGCGGTCGGATCGAGTGGGTTGTTTTGGATGCTACCGTCTGCAAAGACGATTCGGTTGGCTCCGGTTGTCGGATTCGAGAAGAACAAATCATTCTGCACATCGCTCGCCGTCGGCGTGCCATCGAAGTTGCCGCTGGCGAGGAGTTCAAAGTCGCCGTTGATCTGAATCGGTGAGACGGGTTGTTCTTCAAAGGCGGCAAGATCGGCAGTGAGGTCGTCGTTGATGATCGTGCCGGTTGCCGAGGCGTCGGCCAATGTCACGTTCAGACCGGAGGCTTGCACATTCGCGAGGTTGACCAGGAACGTTTCATCCTCTTCGAAGTCGATGTCGCCAAAGACTTCAACCGTCAGCGTCTGAGTTTCCCCGTCCATGCCGGAGAATTCGAGTGTACCGCTTGTGGCGATGTAATCGCCGGCGTTGACGGTAGCCGAATCGTCCGCTGTGCTAAAATCGACCATCACGGACGTCGCAACCTCGTTGGTAAGTGTGACGGTGAAGGTCACCAATTGCGACGCTGCAGTACGTTCGATGACGGTCACATCGCCGATGGAAATCGTCGCCGCGTCGTCGTTGGTGATCGTGCCGCTACCCTGATCGTCGGCGATGGTCACGTCGCGACCGTTGGCTTGCACGTTGGAAAGATCGACGAAGAACTGCTCATCGAGTTCAGTGATGTCGTCGGCGGTGATGTCGACGGTGAGTGTGGCGGACGTCATCCCGGCGGCAATCATTGCCGTGCCGGAGTTGGCGGCGAAGTCGTTGCCGTCAGCGGTGTCGTTTGCGGTGGCGAAGTCGACGGTTACGTCGGTATCGACCGGTCCCGAGAGCGAGACGGTGAATGTCATCGTACCGGCGTCTTCGTCCTGTATGACGTCGTCGATGGAAATCGTGGCTGTGTCGTCGTTGGTGATCGTGCCGATGCCCTGGCTGTCGGCGAACGTTACGTCGCGACCGCTGGCTTGGACATTGGAAAGATCGACGAAGAACTGCTCATCGAGTTCAGTGATTTCGTCGGCGGTGATGTCGACGGTGAATGTGGTCGAGGTCATTCCGGCGGTGATCGTGACGGCGTCGGAGTTGGCGGTGAAGTCGTTGCCGTCAGCGGTGTCGTTTGCGGTGGCGAAGTCGACGGTCACGTCGGTATCAACTTCTCCGGAGAGCGAAACGGTGAATGTCATCGTGCCGGCGTCTTCGTTCTGTGTGACGTCGTCGATGGAAATCGTGGCCGTGTCGTCGTTGGTGATCGTGCCGATGCCCTGGCTGTCGGTGATGGTGACGTCGCGACCGCTGGCTTGGACGTTGGAAAGATTGACGAAGAATTGCTCGTTGAGTTCGACGATGCTGTCGGTAGTGACGTCAATGGTGAATGTGCCAAAGGTCATTCCAAGCGGAATCGTCGCCGTGCCGGAGGTGGTCGTGTAGTCGCTGCCGTCTGTGGTGTCGTTTGCGACGGCGAAGTCGACGGTCACGTCAGTATCGACTGGTCCGGAGAGAAAGAGGGTAAATGTCATCGCGCCGGAGTCTTCGTCTTGTGTCACATCGTCAATTGTGATCGTGGCAGGATCGACGAAACCGGAGGTTTGGGAACCCACCCGGACGATTCCGCCGCCTTCCTTCAAAAAGGGACCGAAGAAGTTGCCGTTGACATCGTCGACGACGACGTCTTGCAGGATGGTATTCGCTTCAAGTCCGAACACACTGTTGAGGGAATTGATTTCACCGTTGACACCGTTTGTGCCATCGCCGAACGTGACCGCCCCCGCGTTCGTTAGCATCCCATTGTCCCAGGAGCGACTTGCAACCACGTAGTTGCCGTTAGACAAGGCCTCTACACCGGCAGAACCAATTAAGTCATCGGACGTCGTCCCGACGAGGCTATTGGCAGTGGAGACAGGTCCGCTGATGCCGGTCATGCCGTTGCCGAATGTGACCGCCCCCGCATCTTCTGCGGCTCCGTTGTCCCAGCGTGTGCTGATAACCACGTAGTTGCCGTTCGCCAGGGCCGTCACACCATTGCGACCGACGTTGTCAAAGGGCATGGTCCCGACGAGGCTATTGGCGGCGGAGACTGCCCCACTGATACCGGTCGTGCCGTCGGCGAATGTCACTGCCCCCGCGTTTTCCGTGGCCCCGTTATCCCAGTCGCGGCTGATGACTACGTAGTTGCCGTTCGTCAAGGCCGTCACACCTTCGTCACCGACGAAGTCTTCGGTCGTCGTCCCGACGAGGCTATTGGCGGCAGAGACGGCCCCACTAATGCCATTCATGCCGTCACCGAATGTCACCGCACCCGCGTCGATGGTGGCCCCGTTGTTCCATCTTGAACTTCCGACCACGTAGTTGCCGTTGGTCAGGGTCTGCACGCCATTGATACCGATACGGTCTTCAGCCACGGTTCCGACGAGGCTATTGACGGCGGAGACGGTCCCGCTAACGCCGGTTAAACCGTCGCCGAATGTCACTGCCCCCACGTTCATCACGCTACCGTTGTCCCATAACGCACTTGCGACCACGTAGTTGCCGTTGGTCAGGGCCGTCACGCCACCGCCACCGACAAAACTGTCAGCGGTGGTCCCGACGAGGCTGTTGGCGGCGGAGACGGCCCCGCTGATGCCATTGGTCCCATCGCCAAATGTCACCGCACCTGCGTTGCTTGCAGCCCCGTTACTCCACGATATACTTCTGACCACATAATTGCCGTTCGTCAGGGCCGTCACACCACTAAGGCCGACTAAGTCATTAGTCGTGGTCCCCACAAGGCTGTTGGCGGCGGAGACGGCCCCGAGCAATCCCACCGATCCATCAACGAACGTCACCGCGCCCGCGTCGATGGCGGCTCCGTTGTCCCAATTTGGGCTTTTGACCACGTAATTGCCGTTCGCCAAGGCCGTCACACCCTCAAGGCCGACGGAGTCGTTAGCCGTAGTCCCCACGAGGCTGTTGGCGGCGGTGACGGCTCCGCTCGTCCCGCCGAGCCCATCACCGAGCGTCACCGCACCCAATCTCGTCCCGGTCCCGTTGGTCCAATTTGGACTCGAAACCACATAGTTGCCGGTCGCCAGGGCTGTCGCAGATAACAAACCGACATTGTCACTGTTCGAAGTTCCGACGAGGCTGTTAGTGTCGGAGACAGCGCCGCTAATACCGTTCGTTCCGTTGCCGAAGGTCACCGCCCCGGCGTCGGTGACGGTCCCGTTGTCCCAAAAGGCACTCCTGACCACGTAGTTGCCGTTCACCAGAGCCGTCACACCAAATGAACCGACTTCGTCAAAGGTTGTGGTCCCGACGAGGCTGTTGGCGGCAGATACGAACCCGCTGACCCCGTTGGTTCCGTCGCCAAATGTGACCGCGCCCACATTCTGTGTGGCCCCGTTATCCCAACTTGGACTGTTGACAACATAATTGCCATTGGCCAGAGCTGTCACACCGAATGATCCGACAAAGTCATTGGATGAAATCCCGACAAGGCTGTTGGCGTCGGAGACAAAACCGCTGACGCCGCTGACGCCATCGCCGAACGTCACCGCCCCCACGTTTGAAGCCGCCCCCCTGTCCCATGATGTACTTATAATTACATAGTTGCCGTTCTCGAGGGCCGTTACCCCATTGGATCCAATTCGGTCGAAGTCGTTGACACCGAACAGAGAACTGATGAGCGAACCGTCCTCACCATCGAACAGATAGACGGCCCCCGCGTCGATCCCACCACTGGTATCGTCACCTGGAGAAGTAATCACGACATTGCCGGTACTCAGAACGACAATGGTGTCACCGAAATCGTTGCCATCCGCGGGATTCGGGTCCACGAACTCCGGAAATGCCGCCGCCAGCAATGTGCGATCTTCGAGGACTTCCACGGCCAACGGAACGGCCGTGCGTGATCGGCGTCGTTCTTACGGCTTCCAGGACATGCGATTGTGAAGCAACTCGCGGACACGCGTCGCCAGGGAATTGTTCAGCTGAGTGATTCGTGTCATGGGGTGCCAGATTCGCATAACGACGACGTCTTTCAATGATCAAGTGAATTCAAAATCGTCTGTCGATGAGTCGGCTTGCTCAACGCCTGGTTGAAATAACACAGACATTTCGCCGATCAGCACGATCCGAAATGCTGACACGAAACGATTCGACAGACCTACGAGTGGGTGAGTTGAAAAGCGAGCGGAAACCTCAAACATTCGAGAACTGAATGGTCGAGAATTGAGCCCAGGTTTCCTATCCGACGGTGCGAGCGGAAATTCGCAACACCGCAAAAATTGACTAGTTTGCCCATTGTGCAGGCGACGGTAGGCAAAAACAAGCACAAAGATACACGGTCCACTCAAAGGACGGTTTGGACCGCGTCAAGCCAGACTCGAACCCGTCGACGGAGGGCCCCCAAACATTCCGAAGACGAACCCCTCGAAATTTGCCAAGCAATGTGCGTCGCCAATCATGGAGTACACATTGCATCGCTGTCAGAGAGAATCGGCCACGCCTCGACCACACTTTGCAATGCCGGCGTTCTGGTTCCGTGATAGTCAAGCGATTGTCGCAACTTTCCGTATCACACCGGTGCAATTGCAGGAGTGGATCGCGGGCCATCTGTCTCCGTTGCTCGAATCTACCGATTGCCTGTTGACGTGGTGGCGGAGTAATTCGCTTCGAGCGTTCCGCTAAGGCGGTGTGATTGTGTCCGTCGGGTTTCTTCCACACGCACAGTTGAGACGTTCGGAACGATGATCGTCGATCGTAGGACTTAGTCTTTGATCTGGCACATTGGCAGCTTTTCTTTCAGCTGTTCGACACCGTTCTGTGTGACCTTTGTCTGACGCAGATCGAGTTTTTTCAACTGTTCCAGCGATGACAGTTGCTCAATTCCTGCATCAGTGATGGCGGTTTTCGAAAGGTCTAACTCTTTCAGGTTGGTGAGTGTGCTGAGGTGTTTCAGTCCGGCGTCGGTGATGTCAGTGTCGTACAGCCAAAGACGTTCCAGTTCGGACCAATCTGTTAGCGTAGCTAGCACGGCATCGGTGGTGTTCGTACGGTTGAGAGACAGCAAACGCACTCCCGAGAGCTGAGAAAGTTGTTCCCATGCTTTGTTGTTCAATCTGTTATTGCTTAGGTCCAACTTCTGGAGATGGGGTAGGTTGGAAAGGAGCGTCAGAGTCTCATCGTTGACCCGACCTGTGGAAAGGGTCACGGCGATTGCTTGATCGTCGTCTCCCATCCCGACGAATGCCTTATGTTGTCGCAATGTCTTGATGGCTTCCTTTTCGTCAATACGATTTTCCACGGTGATGGCGATGTTAAATGGCGAGGAGACCGTGTTGTTGAGAGAGACGAAATCGATACTGCCAATTTTGACGTCTGGATTCGGGTTTTCCCAACTGCGTACAAACAATCGCAACTTAACACGTTGACCTCGGAAGTCTTTCGAAGCGTCGTTGACGCCGGTCCATGCGGTCTCGGCACGTGTGGCCAGTGAGGTATCAGCAAGTTGCCACCAATCACGAAGGTCCTCGCCATACACAATGGGAATTTGCTTTGAGGTTTCGTCCTCGTAGTTTACGGTGTAGTGTCCGAGGACGGTCCCGTCGGCTACGCCCGGAGACCCCCAGCCGGTTCCATGAAGAAAATGGATGTGCGTTGCCTTCTTGCCGACTGGTATTCCTTCGACAGCCTCCGGCCATTCAGGGGCTCGCTTGCCGGCCAATTGAATCATGCCATCGCCGACATGAAACGGAATCTCCGCGAACGTCTGCTTTCCTCGCGGTAACGGTTTGAGATTATTGCCCTCGTATCCGTGGAAGTCTTCAGACAACTCCTGATTTGTCCGCTTGGCAAGATCAACGAAGTGGAACTGTCCTTTATTCTTGGCGGTTATTTCGCGTGCCTTGGAATCGTCAGCTGATGTCTGGATCGGGGCGAAGAACGTCAGCATTGCTAACACAACGAAGTTGACACCGGCGACATGTTTCAAGGAAAGACAGGCCATGTTCGTTCTCCTTTCGTGGGACGAGAGCAACGACTAGATGATCGAACGGCCTACGATAGCAACAAATCGGTTGTGACTGTCGAACGAGGAACCTCGTGCCGTTCGCATCGTTTCGCTGGTCGCAACATTCCGGACACAACATCGAGTCAGGAATAGAGGCGACAGATAGGCGAATAGCCACCTAAACAGATCATCCCTAAAGTTTTCTAAGCTGTCCAGCGACTTCGTCTAAGAGAATGGACGGCGTTGTGCTCGTCACATGAGCCGCGTGACTCGGAAGAAACAACTAGCAGCACCCGTATGCCGGTCAGCGGTGACCGAGTTGGTTAGCAACCCCTCAAACTCTGCGCGACTTATCTGTGTGATCGTTCGTCATACAAGAGATGCAGTTTTCTGCAGACTTTGCATGTGACTTTGTTCTCCATCTAGCGTGGTCTGGAAGGCGAATTTTGATAGGTGCTGGGCGGCTGCGTGTTCGTTCTTGAGTGAAACTTCCCGTCCGCGAAAAAATACCTAAGAGTAAGTGGCTGAGCCTCGCGGATCAGGAAGAAACATGGCGAGTCGGCTGACCTGCTGATCTCGCACTGCACTCGCAGTCTGCCCACCGTCCCGGAAACCGCTATCCATTTCCTCTCACCGAATCTTTCTCTCCGTCAAGTTTTGCCAAATGTGGTGTAAGTCAATCCTGTTGAAACGCAACACGAGCCAGTCGTGCGCACCGACCGAACGTGGGTGCATCGTTATTCCGTTTTATCACGATCTATCCGGGACAAATCTGCTGCTAGCGTTTAACAGAGGGTGAGTTCCGTCGGCGTTTCTTCAGTTCCTTTTTCGCTCTCAATGACAATTATCACAAACAAAGCTCAGGGCTCCTACCAGTAATGTTTCTTACCCATTGGCTGAACTTTTTGCGTCGTCCCATCAGTCGGAAATCGGTTGTGCCAAATCGCCGTCGCGTTCCGGTCCAACCGATGACATCGCAAACCGAGCAATTAGAAATTCGACAACTGTTAACGAGTGACCCCTTACTCATCACAGTTGACTTGGCTGACGATTCGACGAACGGCAACACTGACGAAGGTGATATCTCGCTTCGTGAAGCGATTCAACTAGCGAACGATAATCCCGGCGAAGATCGCATCGAGTTTGCGGAGTCGCTAAGAGGTTCGACGATCATCATTGATGACGGCGAACTATTAATTAGCGATGACGTAACCATTGTCGGTCTTGGTGCAGACGAACTGACGATCAGTGGTGCAAACGCAAACCGAGTTTTTCGCGTCGACAATGCGAATGTCTTGTTCGCACACTTTAGCGTTGCTGATGGATATGCACGCGGCGGCGATGGCGGAGACAGTGAGTTCGGTGGTGGCGGTGGCGGCGGTACCGGAATGGGCGGGGGAGTCTTCGTCAATTCCGGTTCCAATGTCGTCGTTCAAAACATGATCTTCCTGAATAACCAGGCCGTTGGTGGTGACGGCGGCGATAGCGGCGTGCCGGGTGCTGGCAACGACGGTGGAAGTGGTGGAGACAGTTCCCTCAACGAGCTCGGAGCCAACACTGAAACCGACGCAACCAACTTCGGCACGGGTGGCGGTGGTGGGAACGGTTCCGCTGATGGCACGACCTCGACCAATGGTGGTGCAGGGCTTGTCGGTGGCGGTGGCGGCGGGGGTGGCGGTTCGACCGGACTCGGCGGACTGCGTGGCACCATCGGCACCACGTTCGACTATGACGAAGGCGACGAACCATACGGAGTTGGAATTGGTGGGGATGCCAATGATGGGACCATTGGTGGGGATTCCGATTCGCTAACGATCACCTCGGCTCCAGCCGCAAGTGGTGGCGGTGGGGGCGGTGGTGCCGGCTTAGGCGGGGCGATCTTCGTTCGAGATGGTGGTGGCTTGTCGGTTGTCGACACGCACTTCGCACGCAACTGGGCGGTCGGCGGACAAGCCGGTCGTCACTCGACGGGAATTGGTGCCGGTGTTGGGGGGGCGATCTTCGCGATGGATGGCGTTGTCGTCGACGCGGTTGGCATTACGTTCGGAAACGGTTCCGATCAAGCCAACTTGCAAAGTACCAACCAAACGCATGCATCAAACCCCAACACTCAGGCATTCCAGTACGATACTTCGACGGCAATCTCAAATAGTGCCGTCTACGGACAGTTCATCGATGAACTGCCAGAGACCAGTCTGATCACTGACGTCGAATCGCCGACTTACTTGGGGCGGCCGTACTTGAATTTTGGGGTTGTCGGTCAGAAGTATTCCGACGGCAACGAGAACGGCACGTCGGTAACCGGAGTGCACACTCTCCTCGAACGCGTGGGTCGTGTGGGTATCCGCGAAGAAGTCTCGGAGTTCAAAGGGATCGCAGTAACTGGCGTCGATGATGCCAACGGTCTGTGGTACGCCCTCGTGGATGGCGAACGCCAACTCGTGTCGTCCTCATCGACAATCGACCTCAATGAACTGCTTGGTGTTCCCGCGATTTTGAAGACGGACTACACACACTTCCGCTTCGAAGCCGTCGTTACCGATTCGCAATTGTCTTACGAAACTGGCGTCCGTTGGGTCAGTGGTAGCACGATCCGCGTTTACATCAACACGCACTTCGGAACGACGATTGGTAACGTCCTGAATTCGCTCGAATCGTTCACGAATATCTATGACTATTTCGCGATGCAAATCGTTCCCGGCCAGTTGAGCGAGTTCGCGGACTCGGCGGACGTCGACGCATTCTTGGCAACCGAGTTGACCGAGGGAGTTGCATCAACGAGCTTCACGCGAGCGGTTTCGCCTAGCAACGCGTTGCTACTAAGTGGCACTGACGAACTGACGTTTCTGCCGAATGAATCGCAAAGAATTTGGGAGCATTATTCTTATCATTATGGTCGAAAGGCTGAATACGGCGAAGACTTTGCAGCGAATTTCGATTACTCACCGTTCGAAACCCTGACCCGTCCACAACCGACAATCGCCTTCCGTGCTTGGGACGAAACCGGCGGCTCTGCTGGCGACTTCGTCAATGCCTCTTCCGGCGGTGGCAGCTCTCCTTATAGTTCTGCGACGGATGTTGCTGTTGTCGATGTGGTTGATCCATTGTTCTTTGCAAGCAACACACAGAATGGCGTCGATGGCGGCGTCACTGTGTACCTAACACCCGACACGCACGTTCCGGTGATCGTCCCGACCGACCTCATCCCCGTGACGGGAAATCGACAGTTCAGTTATATGCTGACCAGCCCTGGAGCCTTCGGCCCGCACATCGATGATTTCGAGCCCAACGCGATTACGCTGACCTACCGAAACCTATTCGATTATGGTCACGATCACCAAATCGACGGCAGCCTAAAGTTCACCTCGCTTGACAACAATGTGCACCAGGGGCCGTCGAATGATGCAACGCAATCGGCTAGCGTGAAGTTCGGTTACTATACCGTTCAAGGACAGGACACCGGGCCAATTGCGTTCATTCGTAGTAAAGCGTCGACTGATGCAAGCATCACGCATTTCTCGGTCTCTAATCTCGAAGGCGGCACATTCTATAAAGATGCCGAGTTCACGCAAGAAGTCACCACGAACGAATTCATTAGTTATGGAAATGGGAACACCTATCTATACTTCCGACCGAACGAAGATTTCACCGGGACCGCAAACTATCGGGTGATCGAATCCACGAACGATGACTTCACCGGAACCGCGAATCCTGCTGCATACACGGAGGTCGATACCGACGCTCCGATCTTCCTGGTCCGTACACTGGCTGCAAGTTACGCCAATGCGAATCAGGTCAAAATCACGAACATTCAAAACGGCAGCCTATACCGTCTGGATGGTGAGACCGAAGTTCCAGTGACCGATGGCACGACACTTGATTGGGAAATCGTCGGCTTGAACGGTTCCTTGGAATTGTTCTTCCGCCCGGCTGAGGGATTTGTCGGCAATGCCACGTTCGATATTCAAAGCGTGATCGATAACGAAGGCACGCCGGAATTGTTCGGCGATCCGATCACCAAAACGGTTAGTGTGCTTCGCGTCGAGAAAATTCACGTTGTCGACAAACCGACCATCCACATCCAAGAAATTGACAGCTTCGAAGGCACTGACGACGAAAGTTTTGCGACGTTCCTCGTCAGCCGCATCGGTGATCTCAGCCTGATCGGTGAAACGACAGTAGATTACGCTGTCAGTCTGGAAGAAGGCGACACGGCCGAAGAAGACGACTTCGCCGACGGCCTCGTCACCGGCACAATCACCTTCCGACCCGGTGAAAACTATCGCGTCATTCGCATTCCTATCGGAACCGATACCGAAGTCGAAGCCAACGAATCCTTCACGGTGACGCTGTCCAACGCATCGGACAATGTCGACATTGAAGACGATTCCATCCAAGGACGGATTTGGAACGATGACTTCGCCGACTTCATCGTCGAAGCCGCCCCAACATCGATCGCGGAAGGCGACGGCGAAGAACAAACCGTGCAGTTCACGGTAACGCTCCGTAACAAAATTGACGGCGGCATTGTTGTCGATTACGAGACGTTCTTGTCATCGTCTTATGAGGGAGAACACGAAGAGAAGACAGGACAGTTCACGTTCGAAGGAAACATCGGCGAGACCAATCAGATCACGGTGACCTTCACCGGCGACGACGTCTACGAACGCTATGAACGACTCTACTTGGAACTTTCATCGCCCGAATACAACAACGAAACCGTCCCGTTCAAGAACCTCGACGACTACGTTCGCGGTTCGGTAGAAATTGTCAATGACGATATCGCAATTCTGACGGCGAATAACATCAGTGCGAACGAGGTGATCGGATCGAACGAGAACCCGAACGATCGGGTCATGCGGTTCTTCGTCAGTACGAATGACTACGTCGAGAAGGATATCACCTTCGATTACACGACCGTCATCCAGACCAATGCCGACAATCCAGCCACCGCTAACGAGGACTTCACGCCGGTAACAGGAACGGCAACGATCTCGGCCTACAGTCGCTACATCTATATTGATGTGCCGGTTCTCGACAATGATCTGGTCGAAGGTGTCGAGACTTTCGGATTGCAGTTTTCGAACGTCCATGCCGACGGTTTCCAAGTGCGGTTGGAGAACGCCGAATTCGTAACCCTGGATACGGCGACGATCGACAATACCTCGCAACCGCTGGATATCGTCACCGATGGCGATTTCACTTATGTACTCACCGAGGACGCATTGCGAGTGTTCGGTACGACCGTTGTCGAAGACAACGAGGTCTACACGGAATTGCTCAGTCTTCCATCTAGCAACTATGGCGGCATTAGTTCGTTCAGTGTTTCGGATGGCGTGTTGCTCATCGCGGATGGTGAGAATGGAGGTTTCGCGAAAGTCACTCTGAACGCAGAACGCACCGCGATCGAAAGCACAGTGACAACAACTGTAGACCCTGATTCACATTCGTTGCCGGTTTACAACTTCGTGCATGAGACCTACGGGCCGATCGCAGCCGCGAATGCGACGGGTTTGGAACTCTTGTCCCCGGATGGATCGGGTAACTTGAGCGAACCGAATTATCGCACAATCACCTGGACCGAATTGGGCTTGGCCGCACCGCAAGACATTCAAGTTGATCTTGACAATCCGAACGTCGTGTATGTCCTCGATACGAACGGCAAATTTGCCGTGGTCAATATCTCGATACCGAGCAACATCCACGTCGATGGCAGTCTTGAAACGAATAGCACATCCACGCAATTGGAAATCGAAGGCTCAATTGGCTACTTGCTGGGTGACACGGTTTCCCCGCTAATCATGCTCGACTTCAGCGATGCCGAAGAGATTGCGGAACTCGTTCGCAATCCGGACGTAAGTGGCGAACGCATCGAAGTCCGCGATCACATCGCCTATGTTGTGCAGGCCGACGGTTCGGTGGACGTTTACGATGTCTATAAGCCAGGCAACATCCAGAAAATGGATACCATTGCAGCCGGAAACGGTGTAATTACTGCGGTTGCGGTTTCCAACGGAGTTGTGCACGTCGGGGAATTCAACACCGAAACGATGACGGCATCGGTCGTCAAACATACGGCAGTCGAAGAAGTCGCTACCGGAACCATCTGGGACAACGATTCCGCGTCAGTGAATATCAACGATATCACGATCACCGAATCCGACAGCAGTGATACTTCGAAGACATTCGTCGTCTCCCTGACTGAACAGGTCGATCGAGATGTTACGATCAGCTTCTTCACATCCAGCAACACGGCGGCGGGTGGTGTCGACTACCGAACGAAGACCGGCGAACTGACGATTACCGCTGGTCAAAAGAGTGGCACCATTACACTCGAAGTGATCGGAGACACAGTCGTCGAAGACAGCGAAACTCTGAATCTGATCCTGACCAACGTCCAGGCGGATGGCCTAAGCGTCTTCCTGGGTGATAGTGTTGGTTCGGCAACGATTCAGGATAACGACGCTGCTCAAATCTCCGTCGAAAATGTGTCGGCGTCGGAAAGTACGGGAGCCATGCAATTCGTGGCCAGCTTGGATCACATCGTCGATCGTGACGTGACCTTCCAGTATACCGTCGCTGACGCCACGACCAACGGTTCGAGCGATTACACCGCAACCACCGGCACCGTCACGATCAACGCCGGACAATCTTCGGCCACATTCTCGATTCCGCTGGTCAATGATGGACAGGTCGAAGCCAACGAAACTTTCAACGTGAGCTTCAGCAACCTGAATACAAATGGTCGCGATGTCAGTCTCCCGACTGGTTCAGCAACCGGCACGATTCTGAACGATGACTCGTCCACACTCGACTTTGTCGGAATCGAGCAAACCGAATCGGTTGGCGGTCAGGCGACGTTCCAATTCGAATTGTCGGCTCCGCTCGATCACGATGTCCAATTCGATTACACGACCGTCGATGGCACCGCTATCGCCGGGAGCGACTACACATCGAAGTCCGGCACCGTCACGATTGCGGCTGGCGATACGACCGCGAGCGTCACAATCGACTTGCTCAACGATTCCGTCGTCGAAAAGTCAGAAGCGTTTTCACTCTCCGTGAGCAATCTGCAATCCGGCGGTCGTAGTGTCGGGTTTGCAAAGCAGTCGACTTCGCTGACCGTCACCGATGACGATCAAGCGACGGTGTCGATCGACGACCTGGCAAGCGTCGAACAAGAAACGACGAAGACGTTCACAATCAGCCTAGACCACGCGGTGGATCACGACATCACGCTCGACTATACGACCGTTGACGGCACCGCGGTAGCCGGTACCGATTACGTCGCCACGTCCGGCACTATCACAATTTCCGCCGGTGAAACGACTGCCACCGTTTCCGTCGAGTTGCTCAGCGACGACATTGTGGAGACCAACGAGGCCTTTGCCTTGCAACTCTCCAACATCCAAGCCGACGGAGCGAACGTCGTTTTCGAAACGAGTCGCGGAGAATTCAGCATCGAGGAAGATGATGCTGCTCAAGTAACGATTGCGAACGTGACGAAAAGTGAAACCGACGATACCGCGATATTCACCGTCACACTCGATCGCGTCGTCGATCACGATGTGCAGATCGACTACGCAACGAGCAATGGAACGGCAACGGCGGGTACCGATTTCGAATCGGCCACGGGAACTTTGACGATTGCGGCTGGTGAGACCACCGGCAGCATCGTTGTCACGCTCTCGGACGATCAATTGGTGGAGTGGGACGAAACATTTGGAATCCAACTCTCGAACCCGCAATCGGGTGGTCGAAACGTCAGTATCTCACAGAATTCCGCGACCGGTACCATTCAGGACAACGATTCCGCGACGGTTTCAGTCGGCGACGTTTCGGTGGCGGAAGTCGCCGACGGTCAAGCGAACTATGTGATTTCGCTTAGTCAGCCCGTCGACCATGATGTCACTATCGACTTCACTACTGTAGACGACACCGCCAAAGCGGGCAGTGACTACACCGCGAAAACCGGTCGTGTGTCGATCGCCGCCGGCGAGACCTCTGCGACGGTTTCGGTCGACTTGCTTAATGACAACATTGCGGAGAACGATGAGTCGTTCTCGTTCGAGATCAGTGGTGTCAGTGCATCGGGTCGTGCGGTGAGCATTGGCGATGCAACAGCGACGGGCATAATCGCGGATGACGATCAGTCACTGATTCGAATCAACGATGTGTCGGCAACGGAAACCGCTGACGGCACGGTTGAAAAAGTCTTTACGGTGACGTTGAGCGATGCACTCGATCGAGACGTCTTGATCGACTTCGCAACCGTCGACGGCACCGCCAAAGCAGGCAGTGATTACACGGCAACATCCGGCACGTTGACCATTT
Source organism: Thalassoroseus sp. (assembly GCF_984380535.1). Taxonomy (NCBI): domain Bacteria; kingdom Pseudomonadati; phylum Planctomycetota; class Planctomycetia; order Planctomycetales; family Planctomycetaceae; genus Thalassoroseus; species Thalassoroseus sp. Next base: position 254,141 of record NZ_CFHRBF010000006.1, on the reverse strand, counting down.
CCGCTGGGCAAACTAGTGGAACGATTTCCGTCACCGTACTCGACGATCAGGTCGTCGAGATCAACGAAGCCTTCTTCGTAGAGTTGTCGAATGCTCGTGCTAACGGCCGTGGCGTAGCGATCGAAGATAGCCGAGGAGAACTGACGATCTCTGATAACGACCAAGCAACGCTGTCGATCGCCGACGGTCGAAGTCAAAAGGTTTCTGGTACACAATCGATGGTGTTCAATGTCACGCTGAGCCAGCCGAGCGACGCGGATGTCGTCATCGACTACGCCACCGCCGATGGTACCGCTGTGGCTGGTGAGGCCTACGAAGCGACCTCCGGCACGCTCACTATCGCTGCCGGTCAAACGACGGGGCAGATCACGGTCAACACGATCAACACCCGAGTCAATACGACGAAGTTGACGTTCACGGTTGCCCTTTCGAACTTGGAGTCGAATGGTCGGAATGTGACCATTGATGACAGCGAAGGCGAAGCCGTTATCCAAGCGGTGTTGCAAAGCGTTGTGACCAGTACGATTGATCCCGAGTCGATGGCGGTCGACTACCCGCAATCCGTGTCGGGCAACTTCGATGGCGATGCATCACAGCGGAAAGATGACCTGTTGTTCTGGGATCCTGTCACCGGTGAGAACCTGTTGGTGCTCGAAGACGGTATTATTCAGGTCAATCCGATTGCTCAGACGATTGTCAACGATGCGATGTTCCGCCAAGTCATTGCGGGCAACTTTGATGACGGCGGTTCGGACGACCTGTTCTTCTGGGATCCGGTCCAAGGAACGAACCGACTTCTGCACTTGTCGTTCAACGCAAACACGAATCAAGTCCGTGTTGAACTACAGTCCGATGCCATCGACCGAACTGCGATCAACAATAATGACTTCTCCGAAATCGTGGTCGGAAACTTTGATGAAGGCGGGTCGCAAGACCTGTTTTTCTGGAATCCGACAACTGGAGCGAATCGCTTGATTCATCTGGAGGCTAGCACTCCTGGCGAATCGACGGCTGTGACCGCAATCCAAACCAACTTGGTGCCACAAGCTGCTGTGAACGGCAATCTCTTCGAGAGCGTCTTCGTGGGCAACTTCATCGATGGCGGGCCGGACGAATTGATGTTCCTCAATTCCGATACCGGTGCGAACCGCATGGTTCAGTTCGCGACCGAAACTCCGGGTGCGAGCACAAACTTCGTCTCCGTCCGCGTGAATGCGATCTCGCCGTCAGCGATCAACGGAAACATGTTCTTGAAGACCGCCGTGGGAGACTTCAACTCAGATGGCCTAGACGAACTCTTCTTCTGGGATCCAGCCACAGGTGCAAACCGGTTGGCGATCGTCGACGACACGTTCGCAGAACTCGAATTCGAAGTGCTCGATAATCCGGTGAGCCCATCGGCAATCAACGGCAACGAGTACACAAATCTCGTGTCACGAGCCGACGGTGGCGAAGGGGATGAGTTGTTCTTCTGGAACGCAAACGATGGAAGCAACCGTGTGGTGTCCTCCAATCTACCCACGCTATAACCCATCTTGTTTCAGTAAAGTCGCTTCAACTCTATGAGGCGACTGCGAAGTAACGATCGAAAGTGCGGAGAGCCTAGTGTTCTTCGCACTTTTTTTGTTTCAGACGAAATCCTCATGATGCTTATCTGTAGCAACTGCGTTGTGGACGGTCGCGACGAGAAGATGGTCGCGTTTGATTCTTCCGAACGAACCTGATGGCTGCCGACGACTTAGACCGGTGTGTCTCGTCGCGGTCCCTGCATTGGCTCTTAGTCGCTAGTGAGAATTCGAGTTGTCTAGTCTTGCATCGAATGGTGGCATCAGGAATACTACATAAGCAATCGCGATTCAATTGCAGTTACGGACGGGGTTTCCTATGCGGGCTGATCAACAACGTCACGTTCGACACGCCGGTTTCACTCTCATTGAATTATTGGTTGTCATCGCGATTATCGGGGTGTTGATTGCGTTGCTTTTGCCAGCGGTGCAGTCGGCAAGATCGGCAGCTCGCAGAACGCACTGCGCGAATAATCTGAAGCAATTGAGTCTGGCAACGCTTGCATTTCATGACACTTTTCAAGCGTTTCCGCCGGCCCGTTTGATCTTGGACATGCCACGATTTCCTGATAGCAAGGGCGCACTTCGTGGATTGGACGAACCGAGTTGGCTCATACGAACATTGCCCTTTTTGGAACAGGCGACCTTGCACAACCAATGGGACGAGTACCAGCCATATGGTCTCAACCCGGCGTCGGCGCGAAATCAACCGGTCGCGGTTTTTCTTTGCCCGGAGCGGCATTCTGTAACGACAGCGGTTGTTGAAGACGAAGAAATCACTCTCATTCAACCATGCGGTTGCCCCGCTGGTAGACAGGTTGTTCCTGGCGGAGCATTAGCTGATTACGCGGCCAACCATGGTGACCTGTCGCCGGGTGCAACGAACAGCAGTACCGATTTCTATTGGGGTGGCAACGGGACCGGGGTGATCATTTCGAGTCGCCCGCTCGGTACGCAAACCGAAATCGAACGCGGTTGGCGGGATAAAGTTCGCTTAACGGATGTGACAGATGGTACCAGTCAGACACTATTAATTGGCGAAACTCATGTCCCGCGTGGGCAAGAGAACCAGACTCCCTTTAATGGACCTGCTTATTTTGGTCGGCATCTCACGAACTTCGCTCGAATCGCCGGACCTGGCGTGCCATTAGCCCACCACCGAGATGATCAGCGGGCCGATCTCTACAATTTCGGAAGTGCCCATCAAGGTGTCGTGCAATTTGCTCTTGTCGATGGAAGCGTCCGGGGAATATCCACGTCGATCAGCACCCGTACTCTCGGCCATCTCGCAAATCGACACGATGGACAAGCCGCCGGAGAATTCTAAATTCATGCGTACGATCGCAATGGCCATTCTCATTGGATGTTGGTCCGGCTGTGATTCCTCACAGGTGGCGACGTATTCGGTTTCCGGACGACTAGAGTTTGCCGATGGCGAACCCGTCCGCACCGGAACGATCGAACTTGAGTCCCAAGAATTTGGCACGACCGCCACCGGCACGATTCGTGAAGATGGCACGTTCGTCCTTGGAACCTACACGCCGAACGATGGGGCAGCGGCGGGGGAACATCGCGTGATTGTCGTGCAAATCATTGTCGGCGATGGCATCTCGACGCACTCGTTGGACCACGGTCGTCCGGTGCCAATGCACTTTGCGAGCTATGAATCATCGCCGCTGACCGTCCATATCGCCCCCATCGAAGACAATGTCATCGTGATCACGCTGCCCGACAGTCAATAATCTCTCCACGCCAACAGGTTCCAAACGGAACCGATCATCTGCAAATCATCGCCAGTAGCGCACGTTCCAATTGCATTCAATTACGTTATGCAAATCGGAACGAATCTGAATTGTGCTGCTCACTCGCCAATCACGGTCGAGTTGATGTCGCGAACGTTGAATCGTTCAGGACTTATCGACTTGGCATCTGCCGATTGAACACTTCACGCCGGCCGAACGATCGTAACTAACTGCTGGCAAGCTCCCAAAAATTTCCTCGTCAATCGCTTGACCGCCAAACCACGCTCGCTTATCGTGTTTATCTGCACTTCTTATGCATTTGATTATCTAGTGTCTTTGAATTCAGATGACTAATACTAGACACGGCTCCATGTGTAGATTCTGGTCGGCAGTAACCAATTGAAGTCGTCTTCAGCACTAGGTTGCTGTCGGACATTTTCGTGTTCAATCGGATGAGGCATTTTCGTGACGATGAAGATTATCGACGGTTGGACTCAGCGGTCTGCGGGAAAATCAGGGTTTACGCTGATTGAATTGTTAGTCGTGATTGCAATCATCGCCGTGTTGCTGGCATTGACGCTTCCGGCCGTTCAGCAAGCGCGTCAGGCCGCACGACGAACCGAATGTGCGAACAATTTGAAGCAAATTGGAATCGCCATTCATCAGTTCTGTGAAAACAACAAAGGTGCCTTCCCGATTTCAGCGCACGGGACTTACGACCTGGAATCGACTTGGATTTACACACTCGCACCATACATGGAGAACGTCGACAAAATTCGCATCTGCCCTGAAGACCCGAAAGGGCAGGAACGCTTGGAGAACAAGGGGACGAGCTATGTCCTCAACGAATACCTCTGCGTGCCGGGAGACAATGCAGCGTTAAAGCTGGGCCATCTGCAAGCGACGTCGCACACAATCATTGTCTTCACGGGTTCCGATGCGAAAGGGACGGCGACCACCGAAGACCATACTCACTCGAGAAACTGGTTCAAGACGCCCACCAGTCAGACATGGAATCGAATTCTGGCGGACATCCAACCGGATCGATTCGGCGGAGGTGCGGCCGGTGTGTCTCCTGCGCAGCGGACGTCAGGCTATGCGAACTACTTGTTCGTGGATGGCCATGTGCAATTGATTCCCGCCGCCACCGTCAAACAGTGGGCGGATGAGCAACGAAATTTCGCGCTCCCTGATCGGTGTCCGACGTTGCAGTGACTCAAGATCGAATGGAACTCGCTGAACCGCAGGATGCCCGAAAACGCTGAGGATCTGAATCACAATCAAGCTGACTGGACGACGGTCTGCCTATTGTGAATCCCTTTTAAGCTTTGAACTACAGACAACTAGGATTTCGAAAATGTTGAACGGTTTCAGAGAGTTTTTGCGTGACCTGCGGAGCACTCCCTTAAGCCGCCGATCGAGCCGACCGAAAAGTCGGAATCGACGTCGTGCTGGATATCGTTCAGCAGTCGAAGCGCTCGAATCCCGAGTTCTTCTGACTCCCACGCTTGTGGAGTACGTGACCACCGAGCATGTTGATATCAATCTTCAGTGGTCGGGTTCCGAGTGGTCGTTGGGACCGCGGAACTCGGATGCGTTTCCGGCCATTCAGTATGCTAACGATGAAGCCGTCCTCTACGCAGGCGGGCCATCAGCCACGACACGGCCGTCTGGGACACAGTTCGATTTTATCGGTGTCGATGCCGGCGAGACGTTTCACCTGTTGCCGCAAAATCAGGATCCCGAGTTGTTGTATCTGGGGTTTGCAGGTTACGGACTCGACAGTTCTCTTGATCGTTACAATCCAGCCGCAGAATCAAAGGGACGTGTGTCTGGCAGTGCTCGTTTCGCCAAGGCGACTTTGACCGATGTGCGACATACCACTCCGGGTGGTGCGTCCGGCAACGGCGAATTCTCCCTCTGGCAATCCGGCATATTCGGGGATTCGGTGGTCTTGATGTCGTCTTACGATGATGGCGTCACGAATCCAAATCTCGATGGATTGGATGTGACCGATGGCATCTCGGCCGATGACGCAATGTGGATCGTTGCCGGGGGACACGCGCACTTCAACTATGGTTTCACGCAACCAGGCCGTTATGAAATCGATCTGAAACTGTCGGCCTATTTCGGCGATGACGGATCGACAAACACTGCTACCCCCAATCTCGCGGGCTACAACGAGAGCGACGATATCACGATCTATTTTTCGGTCATAAGTGTCGGACAGGTACAGTTTGAAGCCTCTTCGTACGCTGTGAATGAGAACGCAGGAACGGCCTCCATCGATGTCATTCGCACCGGCGGCAGCGACGGTCGAATCGCCGTGAATTATTCCACCAGCAACGGAACCGCGACAGCGGACAACGACTATACATCAACATCCGGCACTATCGAGTTCTTAGACGGGGAGACTCGCAAAGCCATCACAGTTCCCATCTTGGACGATGTCCTCGTCGAGGGAGACGAGACAGTCAACTTGGTGCTCTCGTCGCCATTGCCCAAGAACCTCGATGAATACGTGCAAGTTGTCGAACTAGACGCCAATGGGCTGATTGGAACGAATGATTCCACCGTCTTGACGATTCTCGAAAACGATGCTCCCCCAACGATCTCTGACATCCCAAACCAAACGACAACCGAAGACACACCGACCGCAGCGATCACGTTCACTGTTGGAGACAATGCAACGCCAGCCGAATCGCTAGTTGTAACGGCTGTTTCCTCGAATCCCACGCTAGTGCCGAATGAGAACATCGTCATCGGCGGCGGTGGCGCGAATCGAACTGTTACCGTCATACCCGCAACGAATCTATTTGGTGTTACGACGATCACTCTGACGGTAACGGATGGCGACGGTTTCACCGCGACCGACAGCTTTGACCTGACTGTCACGGCTGTCAACGATCTGCCGACGATCTCTAATGTCAGTGATCAATCCATCAACGAAAACACCTCGACCTCCGCGATCACTTTCGCCGTTGACGATGTCGAGACATCTGCCACCGCACTCTCGATAACCGCAAGTTCCTCGAACCAAACGCTAGTCCCCGAAGGCAACATTGTACTCGGTGGCAGCGGAGCCAATCGCACGGTGACTGTCACACCGGCGGCCAATCAAACGGGTAGTGTCACGATTACATTGTCAGTCACCGACACCAATGCCGGTTCGACTAGCGACACCTTCGTATTGAACGTCAATCCCTTTAACAACCGACCGACGATCTCTGACGTTGGTGATCAGTCGATTGACGAAAACACCTCGACGACGGCAATTCCTTTCACCGTTGGTGATGTGGAGACGGCATCGGCTTCCTTAATTTTGACGGCGACTACATCGAACACCACTTTGGTTCCAAACTCGAACATTGTGCTGGGCGGTAGCGATGCAAATCGCACAGTGATCATCACACCAGCCGCGGATCAGACCGGCTTGACAACAATCACACTCACAGTCAACGACGGCGAAGGAGGCACGGCGACCGACACGTTCGTGTTGAACGTCGTTGGCGAAAATACCGCGCCGATAGCGAACGACGATCATTATTCAGTCAACGAGGATGCAACGTTGACCGTTGGTGGAACAGGGGTTCTTTTCAACGATTCAGACCCCGATGGCGACACGTTGAAAGCGGCCGTCGTGTCTGGGCCTCAAAACGGTTCTTTGGAACTCAACGCGGATGGGACATTCACCTACGTTCCCTACGCGAACTTCAACGGCAGCGACACGTTCACTTATACGACGACTGACATTCAGTATGAAGTCACTGCCCTTGGAACCCTGGGTGGCAACACTAGTTTTGCGTTGGATATCAACAATCGAAACCAAGTCACCGGCAACTCGGGCATCGTCAGTGGTTCGAACAATCCGTTACATGCGTTTCAATGGACTGATGGAACGCTAGAGGATCTGGGCGTCGTCGATGGAACCGGAAGCAACAACTTTAGTCGTGGCTACGCATTGAATGACTCAGGCGTGGTGGTCGGAGAAAGTGACAACGACGCTTCAAAAGCATTCCGATGGGAGAATGGCGTTATCGTCAATATCGGAACTCTCGGCGGAAGTTCTGCCGTTGCTAGCGACATCAATGATCATGGGGAAATCGTTGGTAGCAGTAGCGACGGGACTGCGACAAAACCTTTCATCTACGTCGATGGAACAATGCTAGCGTTGCCGACGATCGCAGGAAACGACACCTCGTCCGGACGTGCGTGGGGAATCAGTCCTGATGGGCGGTATATCGTAGGAGTGACACGGGCCGACGATGCAGAATTTCTCTCGCATGCGACGATGTGGGAACGACAATCGGACGACAGCTACACGGTCGTCGATATGGGTGCCTTGATCGACGAACACAACTTTAGTCTAGCCTATGCCGTCAACGATTCCGGCAACGCGGTCGGGGCATCGGTCGTGGGAACCGTTTCACCGACGAGTTCGACTAGTTTATACCACGGCTTTGTGTATCACGATGGTCAGATGATCGACATCGGTTCTCTAAGCAGCGAGCCGACCTATATCCATAGCCAACTGAATGATATCAATGCGACCAATCAATTCGTCGGCTCGGCGACGAGGTTCTATAACTTCGCAACTTTCGGAGGAGCTGCGATTCTTGGAGAGATGGTTGCAGGGCAAACAGCGATTATCGATCTCAACCAGCTTGTCACCAACGGTTCTGACTGGACCTTCTTGAGTGCCGAAGGGATCAACGACGGTCGCAGCATTGTGGGCTACGGCACATTCAACGGAACGACTCAAGCGTTTCTACTCACACCCGTGTCGAAGTTCGCTGATGGAGATGTGTTTGGTAATGTGGCGACGGTGACCATTGAAGTTGTCCCACAGCCCGACGCACCAGTGGCGTTTGATGATGCCTTTGTCGTCGGACTTGGCAGCTCGGTACATGGCAACGTTCTATTCAACGATTCTGACGCCGATGGAGACACGCTGGTTACGGAATTGGTAACAACGCCGATGAATGGTGAACTTCGATTAGCGCCAAACGGATCATTCGTCTACACGCCGTCGCCGAGTTTTAACGGGTCCGAAAGCTTCGAGTATTCGGTTAGCGATGGCGATAGCGCATCAACTGGGACAGTAACGATTACCGCTGCGGCCGATCGAACTTTTGAAGTTATCCTGAGCGAAGGACACGCGGACATTGGGGTGGCATTCGGTACCCACGACCATAACGACGAAGATGACGACGGTCATAACTATGGTGGACACGACGAAGATCCCGAATGGGACCTCCATGTCCACGATGGAGAGAACGACGTTGAATACGAACCGGACGAAGCGTTGTTCTACGTTGGCCCTGAATCCGAGATGACACGTAGCGGCGAGGCAGGGGATTCCGCCTATGACTTCCTCGGGGTCGCAGCAGGTGAGACGTTCTTTGTACTGCCTCAGAGCGAGAATCCGAACTTGCTATTCCTGGGGATTGGCACGGAAGAGTTGGAGTCGGGAGCACTGACCAGTGACACCGCCAGGTTACAGCTCGCTTCGGTTACGGGACCGGGAGAGTTTTCCGTTTGGCAGTCAGGTCTGACTCCCACGACGCCGAGTCTGTTGATGGCGACCTCCGACGGGATCGATGAAAATGATGTCTTCGAGTTGACCGCTGGAACCCACGCTCACGTGAACTTCGGCTTCACGCAAAAAGGTTTCTACGCGGTGACTATCGTTGCCTCAGGGACCGACTCCGAAGGGCACCCGACCGACAGCGGAAAAGTGACATACTACTTCCAAGTTTTTGATCGATTCGGTATTGCGAACGAACTCGTACCGTTCGGTTTGCCGGAGTACTACGGCGGCGAGATCGTGTCGTACTCGTCGAACCAAGCCACCGGCGACTTCAACGGTGACGGCAACGTCGACTTGATCATGGCAGGTAATACGTTTAGCGATCTGGCATTCTTGGAAGGCAACGGTGATGGCACTTTCCAAGCAGGTCAAGTCTTGAACGCCGGGTTGGATACGAGAGCTTCCTCCCTGAGCGTCGTTGATTACGACAACGACGGCGATACCGATTTCATCGCTTACGAGTACAACCAAGCGACTTTGGACGGTACCGCCGCTGAGGGAACAATCACGCTCTACCGCAACGATGGTGATGCGAACTTCACCCGGGAAGTCTTGATCAGCGATTTGGTTCAAGGTTTCTGGACCGCGACCGGCGACCTCAACAACGACGGTCTCGCCGACGTAGTGTACGCCACGTATCGGTATAACTTTGAAACTCAAACCGTCACGGCAGAGAAGGCGTACGTTCTGCAGCAGCCGGATGGGTCACACGGCGAGAAGACAATATTTGCCGATTACCACGGTGACATTATCATCGAAGACGTGGACGGTGATGGGAACTTTGACATCGTCTCGAGCGGCAGCGTCTTCGATTCGAGTACGTTTACGAGCACCAACTATCTGCAAATTTTCCCGGGCAACGGTGACGGCACGTTTGGGGCCGCTCAAGATGTAGATTCGGAAGCTGCTCCGGAAATCCATCAAGCCGTCGATTTGAACAGCGATGGCTTGAAGGATCTGCTCGTTTATGACCGGGCCAGTGAAGGTCATCTTGGCTACTATCCGCAGCTAGACGACGGAAATTTTGGTGAGCGGGTGCCGATAATGGCGGGTCACTTGTACTCGCAACACAACCTTGCGACGGACATGAACGGCGACGACGTCCCGGATATCGTGAGTTATTCGTATTTTGGCGGCGGCTACCGGGTGAGCTGGGCACCAAACTTGGGAGCCGGCGAGTTCGGAGCACCGATTCTCATCACGCAGGAATCTGCCCAGGGCGGTTTTCAGGTTGCCGATCTCGACAACGACACCTATCCGGACCTCATCATTGCTAGCAGTACCTCCGAAACCCGCTCGGGACCGATTGGTGTCCTCCTGAACAAGACCGAAGAAGATCCGATAGTCTTGTTGCCACCGGAAGCGCGAACGCGTGTCGAAGGTGATCCGATCGATCTGCAAGTTTACTTTGGCTTCCCGATCGAAGTCACCGGCACGCCACGTATTGAGTTGCAAGTTGGTGATAATACGGTCTTCGCGGATTACCACAGCGGCTCGGGGACGCCGTTCCTGACATTCCGCTACACGGTTACCGGTACCGATCTCGATCTCGACGGTGTGCAACTCGCGAGCAACATGATCGACCTCAACGGTGGTACGCTGACCGATCCTATTGGTGGCGATGGTGTGCTGGAGTTCCCCGACACGTTATTCGATGGCGTGTTCGTCAACGCGGTCGGCCCGTTGGTCGACGGCATTACGCGATTAGATTCCACACCGACCGATGTCGAAACCGTCCGCTTTGAAGTCACGTTCAATGAAGACGTGATGGATGTTGACGCGGCCGACTTTGAAGTTGTGATGAACGCTGGTGACCTGTCTGGAGCGACGATTGAGTCGGTCACAGGTTCGGGGAACATATACGTTGTGACCGTCACCACGGGAACCGGCAGCGGTGCATTGGCTATGAGCGTGAAAGACGATGCCAGCATCACGAACGACGGCGGATTCCCGCTCGCGCGGGGCTACTTCGGTGGTGAGGTCTACACCTTGCGACGCGGTGAAGCGACACCGATCAAGCACTACTTCACCGACGGTCACGCCGACTACCATTCGGTTTGGGATGACGGCGAATTGACGTTGGCAGTCAGAGGCGATGGCGGTGTGGAATTCACCAGCAACGAGATTGCGATGTATGCCGACACGAATGCCATCGAGGAACGGCCGGATGACGCCGCCTATGATTTCATCGGTGTCGCTGCAGGTGAGCCGATTTACGTTCTGCCGAGTTCGCAGGTGCCAGGCGTGCCATTCTTGGGCTTCAGCTACGGGATCATTCCCAATGGCTTGTTCGCCAGCTATGTCCCTGACGACCCACGGATCACGTCCAGCACGCCGCGACCGTACATCCGATTGGAATTGGCCGACATGCGGACGGACTCCGGCGGTGAGTTTTCTTTGTGGTCGACGCCGAGTTCCGGTCCGCGGGTTTACATGACCACCATCGACGGCATCTCCAGCGAAGACTCTCTATGGATTTCCGGCCATCTTCACCGCAACATCGCGTTCACGGAACCGGGGATTTACGAGATCGATGTGTTTGCGAGTGCATACCTCGATGTCGACGGGAACGGTGTCTACGACGAAGGGCTCGATACTTACTACGAAAGCGGCATTCAGACGATGGTGTTCCACGTCGACACTCTTGGCGCGGTCGACGATGCAGTTACCATTCACGGTTCCCATCCGCTCTACGGGAATGTCACTCTGAATGACGAATGGCATGACGATCTCGGGACGTATTCAGTCAGTGTCGATAGCACGACAACACACGGTACGCTGACGTTAGAAGCGAACGGTGCATACACCTATATTCCATCTGCGACGTTCGAAGGTACCGACAGCTTTGTGTATCGCTTGACCAACGAACGCGGCGGATTCACGACCGCCACAGTAACGATCACTAGCATGGACCAACCGGAGTTCGAAGCAGTCCTGACGGAAGGACATGCAGACATCGGAGTGGCAATCGGCGATCATGAACACGAAGACCAGCACGACGAACATGATGACGACGATGTGCACGAAGACCCAGAGTGGGACCTCCACGTTCATGATGGCGAAAACGACATCGAATATCATCCAGATGAGGCGTTACTCTACGTCGGCACAGATGCGATGACGAACCGCCCCGCGGACTCGGCGTTCGATTTCACTGGTGTCGAAGCTGGCGAAACCTTCTTCGTACTGCCGCAAAACGAGAATCCTAATTTGCTGTTCCTCGGATTCGGCACAGAAGAAATCGCTGACGGCACGTTCCTCGACGGCTCACTGACATTGCGTTTGAAATCTGTCAGCGGTCCAGGTCACTTTTCGGTTTGGAAATCCGGACTGGACGGCCCGGAAGTCGCGATGGCCACCGCAGATGGCATTACCGAAGCCGATCTTTTGACTTTGCTCGAAGGGGGACATACGCACGCTAACCTTGGTTTCACCGCGAAGGGATACTATGAGATCACCTTCCAAGCCATTGGAACCCTCGCTGACGGCGACATGGTCGTGAGCGAAGATGTGACCTACTTCTTCAATGTCGGTGGCACAGCCGACCTTGCGGTGAACACGAGTACGAACGCCAACGCAATCACGACTCATGGAACAACAACCTACACGGTCACAATCACTAACAACGGTCCAGACGCAATCACCGCAGCAATTCTCAATAACACGCTGGATTTCTTGGGTGGCACATTTACGGTCTCGAATACAAGTCTGACCTTCTCGGGCAACGGTAGCGGCATGCTAACTTTGCAAGCTGATGGTCCGAGTATAACCGACCTAACGCTTGCCAGCGGAGAATCTGCGACACTGACATTCGACGTCACCGCCGACACCGGCATCGGCACAATCACCAATACGGCGACGGTTTCGGGTGGCACGCTCCCCGACGACAACACCGCCAACAACGTAGCTATCGAAACAATAACCGTCGAAGCCTTGCCGATGGCCGACCTGGAAGTGATTCAGTCCGTGAACACCGATCCAATCATCGAAGGCGGCACAACGACCTACACAGTGACTCTCACCAACCAAGGCCCCAACGATGTTACCGATGCCGTACTGAAGGACACGCTCGAATTCTCAGGCGGCACATTGACCGTCTTGAATGCTAGTCTCAACTTCTCAGGGAACGGGAGTGGAACATTGGCATTGGAAGCCGATGGTCCGAAGATCACGGTTCTCGTGCTAGCCAGTGGAGAATCGTTAACGTTAACATTCGACGTGACCGCAAACAGCGGAACTGGCACGATCACAAACACAGCAACCGTCTCCGGCGGTACGCCAAACGATAACAATTCCGCTAACAATACGGCCGTCGCGACGACCACGGTCAACGTAGTCCCGGTAACTGCCATCGTCGAATTTAGCACAGCCACGACGGGCGGCCGCGAGAACTCTGGTGAGAATCTTCCGGTTCTGCTTATCAACGGCACGCTTTCACAGGATGAAACTGTTGTCGTCACATTAGTCGGCGGAACGGCCACGCACGGTACTGACTTTACCCTGACCGAGACCGTGACGATTCCAGCCGGAGTCTACGACGGAACGAACGCGACGGCGGTGCCAATCAATCTGACGATTACTGATGACGACATTGTCGAACTCGACGAAACGATCGAATTGATACTCACTCGTCCTTCTGGCAGTCTGTCGATCGACGATGCTGACGGGGACATGACGATTCAGGAGTCTAGCGAGTACACAATCATCAATGACGACTCAGCCACGCTGACAATCAGCAATGCTCGTGGATTCGAAGGTACAAGCGGCACACGAACTTTGACGTTCGTCGTGACCCTCACTGGAGAAGTCGATTCCGGCTTGACTGTCGATTACAACACCCTCGGCAACACCGCCACCGTAACTGACGGCGACTATATTGCGAACATCGGCAACTCGCTGGCCTTCAGCGGAACGAGCGGCGAGACGCAAACCATCTCGGTACAGATCAACGGCGATACCAAGCGAGAAGATGACGAATACTTCTTTGTTCAACTCTCGAACGTGCTCTCGGATGGTCGCAATGTGACTATCGCAGCGGGCCAAGGCCTGGGCGAAATCTCCAACGATGATTTATCGCCCCAGACGGCGAGAGTGATCGACCAAGGGATGGACAGCCACGCGATCAACGGTACCTACAGGCACGTTGTCAGTGGGAACTTCGATGCATCGCCAGGTGGCGGAGTAGCGGATGACATGTTCTTCTGGGACCCGGCGAGTGGCCAACACCGAATCGTCTTTGGAGACGGCACCGTTCAAGACAATCCGTTCTGGACGATCATGCTCAACGGCAACGACTTCACCCACGTCGTCGCTGGCGATTTCAACGGTGCCGGCGGAACCGACCTGTTCTTTTGGAACCCAGGTCCAGGAAACAACCGCTTGATCCACGTCAACGGTGGAACCGGAAGTTTGACCCGGACCGTGGAATCGAACGTAGTGCCGTCTTCCGTGGTCAATGGCCACGACTTCGCCTACCTCGTTGTCGGCGACTTCGATGGTAGCGGTGTCGATGATCTATTCTTCTGGGATCCGCTCACCGGTCGAAACCGCTTTGTGCATTTCGATGTAGTTACTCCCGGATCCGACACTGATTTCCTCAACCAGCAGACCAACGTCATCCCGACCGAGATGATCAATGGCGACTATTCCATCGTCAAAGCCGGTCAGTTCCGAAGTGGTGGACCGGATGAATTGCTCTTCATCGATTTAGAAAGCGGCAAGAACCGAATTGTGTCGCGGTCAGCCCAAACTATTGGCACATCCCCGGCGTTCGATGATGTCCTCGCAAACTACTTCCCAACCACGCTCTTCAATGGCAATGATTTCGATCGTTTTGAACTTGCCGACTTGAATGGCGACGGACTCGACGATGTATTCGCTTGGAATAGCGGCACCGGGGCGAATCGGACCGCAGCTACCAGCCTCGAACTAGATACACCGCCGGTCCCCGTCGACAACGTAATTGCTTTCCAAGCGATCAATGGCGATTACGACGTTGTTGCTCGACTCACCGAAGACGTTTTCAGCGATCCGAATTCCGACGAGCTGTTCTTCTGGAACCCGTCGACCGGAAACAACCGAATCGGTTATATGCCAAGCTGACGCAAGACGAAACAAGCCGTCTGCTAGTTCTAAACTGAGCTTTGATTGCCGGGACAAGAGAACAACGAGTCCCGGCAATTCTTCGCGAACTCTATAAGGACGACCAAGAGACCGTAAGGAACAAACAATGACATGCGATTTCACAGCACTCGAAACGACTTTATCCGACTCGTTGAGTTTACCGAACCAGCCAGAGGGTTTCGCATTTAAAGCCTGGCGGGATTGGGCAGGAATCATAGCGTCAACGGGATGCGCAATCCATTGTGCTATGATGCCATTCGCGATCGCCTATCTGCCCACGCTCGGACTTAGCTTCTTGGCGAACGAGTCATTTCACAAGTGGACCGCATTGGTTTGTTTTGCACTTTCATTGACCGCATTCGCACCTGGACTTCGCAAACACAGACGATTGATACCAGTCATCGTTGGCAGCATTGGATTAGCGTTGATCCTCGTTGCGGCATTTGGTTTCGATGACAAATGTTGTGTCACTCTACCAAGCAACGCGGCCGCATATGGCACGAACTGTGTTGATACCTGCTGCACGCACATTACAAAGAAAACGTTGCCACGAGCAGGGGATCGCACAGACGCTGCGGACTCGCCCTCGAATACAGAGTCTGCTATGACGTCATCTGGGTCAACAATATTCGCTTCATGGCTAACTCCGTTTGGCAGCCTCGCTCTCATAGGCGCCCATTTACTCAATCGACACTACAGTTGTCACTGCCCTTGTTGCAGTAGCGAAGCTTCCGAACCGACGGTTTGATGGTCATCGCCGCCAACGATAAGATCACTGATGAAATTTAACTATTAGGTCGATAAACTTCACCGTGCCTAGTGAAGTATCGCCCCCAGCTGGACATCCCCTTTAGGACACCTAAGCCGAGTAATTCTACGACCTAAAGCCCCAATGTTGTAGTCCTCGTTTCTCTAAACAAGTAGACGAAACACCAATTGGAATCATTCATAATGGTGAGTGATGGGTTGCAAATGGTACCGCGAGACGACTTGCGAAGATCTTGTTCGACCAGCAGATAGAGTGTTTCGGCTGTAACGTGCGGCCTTTAAAACCACATGCTTTACTAGAATGAAGATTTAAACGATAACACAAACTAAGTATGGTATGCCTATCGAAACTATGTCGTTTCCGAGTGGTTGACAAAACATAATACTAGTGTACCCGTGGAGACGCTGCCGATTTTTTGAAACGCACTTCATTCGGGAAACACCGACCGATTCTGTACCTAAAGACGCACCAAATGATCAAACAGACAATGCTCTTTGCCCTCGTCCGCGGAGGAGTCCAAGCGAAATCCCATGATCAAACCAGAGAATTGCTAAGAGGCCGGGCAGATATCATCTTGGATTGCAGCCTAGTCGATTGGTGTGGTGTATCGACAACAGACTTGAAGCGATAACACGTTGTTCCTGATCTTACTTCAATTCGTAGTCGCGTCGCAGTTGAACTTGGATCCGGATAATCGGATACTCAAGAGCCGACTTGTCACGTAACCTGATACGCCACCCGATTGGAGTCCTGCCCGTGCAAAGCTGCAGACAACGACCGTATCCCGATTTCACAACTCGAACATCATCGGTTGGCCTTGCAATATCGATGCTGATTTTCGCAGTTTTCTCGGTCAAAACCGGCTTTTCTGCCGAGGCGACAAACGCGCCGAACATTGTGTTAATCATCTCAGACGATCAAGGTTGGAACGACATTGGCTATCACAATGATTCCATCAAGACACCTCACCTCGATCAACTAGCCGCCCGTGGTGTGAAGCTCTCGCAGCATTATGTCAATCCGACTTGCTCTCCCACTCGGGCGGCATTGATGGCTGGGCAATACGCCAGCCGATTCGGCATTCTGACACCGCTCGCCGATGCGAAAAAACTGCCAACCGATCAGACACTTCCGAAAAGTCTTGGATCAGCCGGCTATTCAACGCACATCAGCGGCAAATGGCATATCGGAACAGTCCCCGAAGCTCGTCCACTCCAATATGGATTTCAAACCTCTTACGGTTATCTCCG
The DNA here is from genome assembly GCF_984380535.1 of Thalassoroseus sp. Taxonomy (NCBI): domain Bacteria; kingdom Pseudomonadati; phylum Planctomycetota; class Planctomycetia; order Planctomycetales; family Planctomycetaceae; genus Thalassoroseus; species Thalassoroseus sp. The sequence goes on along the minus strand of NZ_CFHRBF010000006.1, from coordinate 237,102 downwards.
GGGACAGATTGATCCATATACGCATCTCTATAAAAACGGCAATCAAACTTGGCACCGAAATGATGAATTGATATCCGAAGATGGACATGCGACAGACTTAATCACGGATGAGGCTATTCGTGTCATTCAAGCATCCGCTAGCAACGCTCAACCGTTCTTCCTATATGTCGCCTATAGTGTGCCTCACTACCCGCTGAAAGAGCCTGAGGAATGGCTATCTATCTACGAAGAAGACACGTTTAACGATGAATGGCGACGACTCTTCGCCGCTAGTGTCTCGCATATGGATGATGGAATCGGTCAAATTGTCGATGCAATTCGCGACTCCGGGCAGGAACAAGAGACTGTTATCGTCTTCGTCTCCGATAACGGAGGCCAGAAGAACTGGTCGGCTCCTAAGAGTCAATACGATGGGCAATACGCCAATCATGAAACCCTGGGAAATAATGAACCGCTGCGAGGGTGGAAGACGGATCTTTTCGAAGGGGGCATTCGAGTTCCGGCCTTTGCCGTTTGGCCGAAGAAAATCCCAGCGGGGACAACCGTGGATACGCCGACCCATATCGTCGATTGGTTCCCAACTCTTCTAGCACTTGCTTCGAATCAGAAAAAGCCTGAGAACGCATACGATGGCCAGAACATTTGGCCGCTGCTTACAGGCACTCAAAAGACTGATCAAAGCAAACGGACATTCTACTGGCGAACACCGAACGAGTTAGCAATCCGTGTCGGCGACTGGAAGCTAATTACCAATCGCGACTTTCAGAATACAAAGCTGTTCGATCTGGCAGACGATCCCAATGAGAAGCAAGACCTAGCCAACCAACAGCCGAAGCGACTCGCGACACTCCTTCAACAGCTAAAGCAACAACGTTCGATGGACTGAATCAATTGCTAGTTATTTACGAAGCTGGGTGAAGCATTCGTTTCACAGAGTGTATTCGGGGCTGGTCACGCCTCGTCTGCAAGTCGCTTTTGAATGGCGACCACCTCATCACGTTTTGAAACGAATGCTTCAAAAACTTGCGGGTCGAAATGAGTCCCGACCTCGTCTTTCATGATGGAAAAACAAGCGTCGACGGGAACTGCGTCTTTATAACAACGTTTCGTACTAAGCGCATCAAAGACGTCGGCAACGGCCGTGATGCGTCCTTCAATTGGAATATCCAACCCTTGAAGACCAAGTGGATATCCCGTGCCGTCCCACCATTCATGATGCGTCAGGGCAATACTCGTCGCCATTTCGAGTACAGGAGACTTCGCTGCTCCGAGAACCTTTGCACCAATGTCAGCGTGTAAGCGAAGTGCCAGTTCGTCCCGGGGCGAGAATCGTTGCAAGATGCGTTTACCGATGCTCGCGTGCTTTTGCATTAGATCAAACTCATCTTCCGTCAGGCGTCCCGGTTTCTTGAGAATGTCATCGGAAATTCCAATTTTCCCGACGTCATGCAGTTGGGCTGCCTGCTCGATACAATCCACATATACAGAGTCGAAGCCAAGAGCTTCCGCTGTAATCCGGGCATACCGCCCAACACGTAGAATGTGGTAACCGGTGTCGTCATCGCGAAATTCCGCTGCCTTCGCGAGACAATGCAGAATGTCACGCCGCGAAGCTTCCAGTTGAGCTGTCCGTTCGTAAACTTCAGTTTCAAGCTGTTTGGAGTAATCGCTCAGTTGATTCTGATGATGTTTAAGCGTCAACAGATTTCCGACCCGCGGTGCAAGTTCGCTCGGATCGATCGGCTTGTTGAGAAAATCGTTCGCCCCACCTTTAAGGGCAGCAATGCGAGTTGGACGGTCCGTCGAGGCTGTTAGAATCACGACAGGCGTATGGACCATCCGCGGATCTTGCCTCATTTCCGTCAGGATTTCTTGACCACTCACATGGGGCATCATTAAGTCTAAGAGAACCAGGTCCGGAGATTCGTAACGAATCAAATTGAGCGCCTTGCGTGCGTCACTTGTTGATTCAAAATGAGTGTACCCTTCGATTCTGAGAAGTCGCGTCACAACCTTGATGTTGACCGGTTCGTCATCCACAACGACGATCTTCGCGTCAAGAACGTTACTAGGACAAAGACCACCTAACGCGTTTGGCCCGATCGCATGCTCGGATTGAGTGACTGTTGGCTCACAGGTCAGAATATTCATGAATCAGTGATTCCTACGTTCGTATCGTTTATCAAAGGACTAACCGCCCTTTGAGTTCGCAAATCGTTCTAAGCGGCCCGGCCACTTCCCCATAGATTCCTCGATCGACAATGTCTTCCAAGGTGGTGGCGGGTTCGGTAAAGCATCCGAATCCTACAGTCCCTGCCGCACCTCTAAGCCAATGGGCTAGCTCTCGCAGTCGGTTCATATCGCCATCATCACAGGCATGCTTCATCTTTGTGATGTTGGTATCTAGCTTCTCCATAAACTCTGCGACAATCTCTCGGATCTCTACGTCATCCGTTGGCAGTAGCGAATGGATCGGCCTTGTGTCGAACTCTTCAGGTTTAGTGGTCTTATGCAGTTTTCCTAAGACCTCATAGAGTTCATCGGCATCAACCGGTTTGGCAAGATATCCTGTGCAGCCGGCGTTTTGGCATTTTTCCTGATCGTGTTGCATCGCATGAGCGGTTAAAGCGACAATGGGTCCCTCAAATCCGAACTCGCGGATTCTTCGCGTTGCCGAGTAACCATCGAGGACTGGCATTTGCATATCCATTAGGATGCAATCGAATTCGGTCTTCGACACTAAATCCACTGCAACCTGACCATTCTCCGCCATCCGCGCTCGCGCTCCTGAGCGTTCGAGGAGGAGACGAATCAGCTTTCGATTCGTGTCTCCATCGTCTACAACAAGCACGCTAAGACCAGTTAGGTCTCGTTCGACAGATGTCGTGGCCCTAAGGTCGGCACCTGGCAATTCCCATGGTTTTTCAAGTTCATTGATCTGAGAGATCTCCCCAGTCGGCACGCGAATTGAGAATGTAGTACCTTGCCCAACAGTGCTAGTCAGGGTGAGACTCCCGCCGAGGGCTTCCACAATTTTCTTGCAGATTGTAAGACCAAGTCCGGTACCGCCGTATCTTCGCGTCACGGTTTCGTCGGCTTGCACGAACGGACTAAATATCGCTTCGAGTTTCTCAGGCGGAATACCAATGCCTGTATCCCGAACTTCAATAACCAACTCCGCATCATCATCAAGATTCTCGACGCGGGCAACAATTAGCACGGATCCTTGATCCGTGAACTTGATCGCATTGCCGACCAAGTTCATTAGTAACTGTTTCAGTCGATAGCTATCACTGGTGATCGTTTCAGGAATTGCGCTTTCCCACCGATAGTCGAGACGAATGCCTTTCTCGACGGCGCCGACCCGAAGGACGGAAACGACGTCTGAAAGTATATGTTGCGGCGAGCAGGGGATACTCTCGACAGTCATCTTGTCGGCTTCGATCTTTGAAATATCGAGAATATCGTTGATCAAGTTGAGAAGATGTCTTCCGCTGCCTTGGATCGTCTGCAAATGTTCTTCGAGTTCTGCACGAGGCACTCGGTCGCGAAGCAAAACTTCGGTAAACCCAAGAATCGCATTTAACGGCGTGCGAATTTCGTGACTCATGTTGGCCAAAAACTGACTCTTGGCTAGATTGGCCGACTCAGCTTCTCGCATGGCGTTTTCTAGGTCTTTGGCGCGTCTTCTCCGTTCGGTGATATCCGCCTGCGTTGCAATGAAATGTGTTAGTTCGCCGGTCTCGTTGCAGACGGGTTCGATTTCTAAACTAATCCAATAGGGCTGACGATCTTTATGATAGTTGAGAATCTCGACACTGACACTTTGCTTGCTCCGAACACGTTCGCTAATGAGTCGAACAGTTTCTGCGTCGGTCTCAGGACCTTGAAGCAAATCACCCGGTTTGCGACCGATGGCCTCCTCCGATGTGTAGCCAGTGAGATTTGTGAACCCCTCGTTGACCCACTCGATCTTGCCATCCGGCCCGGCGATAATGACTGAGTGGCGGGTCTTGCTGGCGACGAGAGACAGCTTTGCAATCTGCTCTTGATTCGTTCGCTCTTCAGTAATGTCTTGAGTCGCTGCAATTAAATGGTCTGGTTGGCCTTGATCGTCAAATACTAGTGAAAGCGTTAGTCGCCCCCAGACTTGGTGGCCAAGCTTGTGCAGATAGCGTTTATCAATTTGAAAACTCGACTGTTTGCCCGACATTAGTCGCTTCATTGCTTGCTGATGTAGCGGGATGTCATCAGGATGAGTGATGTCTTGGAAGCGTTTGGTGACGAGTTCTGTTGGACTATATCCAGTAATCTCGCAGTAACGATCATTCACTCGAAGATAGGAGCCATCCAAATTCTTGACTGCCATTCCCATGGCGGTTTGCTGGAATCCTTCCTTGAACAACTTTTCTCCAGCTTCGGCTCGCTTTCGGGCGTCGTCCAACTCGACAGCCTGTTCGGCTTGAGAGACCATTTCCGCAACACTTTGCCGAATGATGATCATCAACAAAATGACTTCAAAGAACACCCACGCAGCATGTTCCAGCCAACGCCATTCGGACGCTGTGGCGACACCAAACACGGATTCTGGCCACCAGACGCCTCGAACTAAGTGATCGACGGCGACAATGACAGTCGCAGGTGCCAGCACATAAGGGTCCCGATACGCGGCTAAGAACGCCAAAGACCCAAAGACATGAAAATGCGTTTCGATGCGGCCACCACTGAGATGAATGAGCAGCGTCGAGAATAGAACCTGGCTACAGGAGATGATCAGCCGTGTGACTCGTTGCCCTGGTATGAGAATCGCCATTGCGATCGGTAGAGATGCGAGCAGAGCACCGCCGAACACAGCCATCATGACATGCGGGTGCAGTTCACTCTGCGAACCATTCCAGGTCCGCGGTGAAACATACAATGCCATCAGGATTCCGCCCAACCATTGGATCAGCATTAGGCATGCAAACATCCGATCGGTACGAGTGTGAAGCGAACGAAAATGTTCCGCGAGATGACAGCGAACGTTTTCGTCTTTGAGAGAGCTATTTTCGGCTCGCCCGATGAGGAATGACTTCATTTGCAGACGGACTCCCTACAGCATGGAATTTTCTGCTTCGGTTGATCGTCGCTCGTTACTTGAGGGGTCGCCCCCAAGACACAACCGACAGCCAAACGCCGGTGTCGATTCCAGGGGGACGCTTACCTCTTGAGACAATAGTGATCGCAGGCGATTCCCACCTGTGCTTGCCCCCTCGTGTCCTCGTGAAACGGTGACTCCGCCGGCGAAGAGTTGCTCTCCGTCCGCGTCGTATAGAATCACAAATCCGCTTGTGCGAACTTGAAAACACCGCGATTCCCGGCCGTCAACGTCCCATACAACTCGGCTTCTTGGCAGTTGGGATGCAAGTTGCATGACATCGGTCTCGCGCCAATCTTTACCCGCATCCTTAGGCAGCGTTGCAACCACGAGGATGTTTGGTTGTTGAGCTGAAGAAATCCTTCGGGTTCCTAGTAGTCGCATTAGCTCGTGCAATGTCGACCGTGTACATGGACAACGGGGGTGCACAAAGACCAATAGCGTCGGCCGGTCTTTTGCGGGGACAAGCGTTGGTGTCGACGGCCACTTTGCAGAGTTCATCCGCACTTGATTGTCTGTTGAGAACTCGTAGCTAGTCGTACACCAGGCCGCTCCTGCAACGGCGAACGCCCATATCGCAGCCACGATCCCCCAAGCTACGCGTGGAACATATGACTGCAATTGCATCACAACGGCGTCCGAACAGGTCTACATGACTCGGGTGATTTTTACGTACGAAATATAGATTCTTGTTGTCAGATCACATCATCGAATGAGACAAAAAAGCAACTGGGAGACGTCCCTGGGTTGCGATTACGCAAAAGGAACGAGTTATACAGGCACAATGCAATCTGCAGTGGATCGCATTTACAGGTCCCTGGCGTACGCGAAAGACTCCATGAAACTCTGTACGCTAAGAACGCGTGTCGAGACATTCAGGTGGAACGGGGCGATTTTGCCGACGATACTTATGACTGCGACAGTCACCGAGGTAATAAGAATTACCCACTCGACAGAAACGAAATCGCGTACTTAGAGACAAGCGCATCTAGCGATGCTGTTTGGACCGGGAATTCCGAGCCTTCAATAGCGCGTGAATCTAGAGCGATCGGATTGCTTGCGGAACTTTCACTCCATGTGAAAGCTCAACGCGGACTAGATTTACTGTGTGATGGACATGGCCGTTTCGGCAGCATGGTCCCAGAACCGGGCTTCGGCATCCCAACCGAGACTTCGATATAAACTGGCAATGTGCTTGCGAACTTTCACATCGGCCGGTCGTTGTGCCGCCACACGTTCGAGGCGATTCAGCTCAACTTTCGTGTCAAGCAATTCGCGATGTCGATTGAGATGCTTTTGGGCCTCGTCCAGTTTGCCTTGTCGCGCCAGGATCTTTCCGAGCTGGTAATGAACCTTCTCGTCGGACGGGGTCAATTCCAAGATTCGTTGAAGTTGAGTGACAGCATCCGCCAACTCATCATTCGCCGAATGGACACGAGCGACTAACGCGAGTGCTTCGACATTGTCGGACTGGTGCGACAGGACCGTTTTCGCAACCGCCAACGCTTCGTCCCGACGCCCCTCTAATTCGAGCAACTTGGCCCGAACTAAGGGTGCATCCGCCAGCAACTGCGGCGAATCTTTCTGTAGCGAGTCGAATTCTGCACGTGCGTCCGCAGCTTGCCCGAGCACGATGAGCGCTTCGATGTACTGGAGCTGAAAAGGGTCGTCCTCCGGATGACTCATCCGTTGAATGAGTTCGCGTAGCGTCTCCGCGAGTTGATTGAAATCTTGACGATCTTCAAAAACGAAAGCCATCACTCGATAAGGCCCGGGATCCGCCGGAGCCATTTCGATGAGTTCCTGGCAATACGCAAGTACCTCTTCACTGCGGCCAAGTTCGTAGTGAATCATCGTGGCTAAACGGAGAACATCCCCCCGTAACTCCGCATCACTGGGAGCCTTCCGATCAAGAGCCTCTAGAATAACCAAGTCTGCGATTGCCGGTTGTTGTCGGCTCTGAGTGATGAAGGCCGTTGTCAACAAGTCCGAAGTCGGCACCGCCGACAAGTCAAGCTGTTTAACCTGAGACACGAAACCATCGACCGGCCCTTGGACTAGCCGTGCCGCTAGCAAGAGCAGTTCGGCAGCGTCCTTTTGTTGAGTACCGTGTTCTAGGTACTCCCGAAGTTTCGATTCTGCGGCCTTGGCGGCATCGAGTCTCTCGGAAGCATCCGTGTTAGTCTGAAGGCTCGCCAACAACTCTCGGGCCGCATCGAGTTCTGCGGATTGCTCACCCATCGGGCGAAGATACATCCATGCCCCGACGGACACAGACACCAGCACGACAATCCCAATCAAAATGAGTGCCAGCTCACGCAGCGGCTGTCGTTGGGTTTCAATCGACGGATTTGACATGTTGACCGTCACCTTCGGCGAGACGATGTGTCTTCAGCTGTTCCAAGTTTTGAAAGACTTCTGTATGTCCACCCGGCCATGTCACGGTGACATCGGCGGGTTCCGAGTCAACCAGGGGGAACACGATTCTAGGGTCGAAGTAGGAACAATATCCACCGCCGCCTCGTACCCAACGCGCCAGAGTTCGACCGGCAACCGTGACCGACACTTTGGCCCCGACCGCGTTCGGATTCGCTTTCGTGCCATTTAATAACACACTGACCCAGTGCATGGGAGGATGCTGATTTCGCAACATGGCGACCGGATCATTTTGATGCACGACGACGAGATCAAGTCCACCATCGTTATCCAGATCTCCTACAGCTGCACCACGGGCTGAGTGGAGCACACTGAAATAGGGTCCCCCTTCCGATGTCACTTCGACGAATCGTTGACCCTCCTGATTTTCAAATAGCTGCGCCGGTTGAAAGTAAGGGCTGTCGACACGTTCGTAAGCAACATGCCCGTTTGCAACGAAGATATCCTGCCAACCATCGTGATTAAAATCAGCCAAGGCAGTCCCAAATCCAACCCAGCGATTCGATGGTCCCCGATGCCCGGTCGTGTTCGTGACGTTGACAAAACTCACTCCGGAAACTTTTTGAAGTAGGGAATTGTCCTGCTGGGCATAATTCGTATACCAGAGATCGGGTAAGTTGTCTCCGTTGAAGTCGCCGACGTCGACCCCCATCGATCCTTCACGTTCACCACTGTCGGAATAAGCAACACCCGCTAGTTCGCCCATCGAGCGGAATGGAAACTCCGAGCCTCCGAGGTAGAGTTGATTTGCTTCAACATCATTGGCTACGAAGAAGTCGATCCACCCATCGCCATCAAAGTCCGTGCACACAATGCCAAGCCCGCGATTCCGTTCAACAAGCCCGACCTCATTTGTAATATTTTCAAACGTACCGTCACCGCGATTCCGGTAGAAAACGTCTCTGCTGCCGGGAAACAAAGTCGGACCACAAACGTCGCGAAAACCTTGGTCGTTTTGACAAGTGAGGTTTTTGTCGGGTTCCCATTCGGCGTACGTCACAACATAGAGGTCGAGCGCACCATCTCGGTCGACATCGGCAAAAGCACCAGTGACACCCCAGCCGTCGAAATCGAGATTGGCTTGTTTGGTGAAATCCTCGAAGCCTTTTCCGGCATTATTTCGATACAACCGGAGACCTCGATATCCGCAAACCAGCAGATCGTCCCATCCATCGGCATTGATGTCTCCCACCGTGCAGCCATGGGAGAAAAACGCCGCTTCCGTGAGTCCCGTTTCTTCGGTGACGTCCACGAAATTCCAATCGCCATCATTGCGAAACAAGGCGGAACGATGCCCCCGCGGTTGGATCGGGTCGCCTTCGAAGTACCCGCCGCCTGTGATGAAGACGTCGACGTCTCCGTCGCGATCGAAGTCGAACACCGCGACACCGCCACCAACAGACTCTAATAGTTGATAGTGGCCGGATTCGCTTCCGTCACGGTAGGCAAACTCGAAGCCGGCTGGCTGCACAACTTCGAACCAGTCGGCTTCTTTCAGAGGTGCCATTTCCGTGGCTCGGGACTGGTTCATCGGTAGGAGCGCACTGCGAGTTTTGTCCGCACTCGCGGAAGATTCAATCGGCAATCGACCTAAGGAATCGCTCGATGGTTTTGGCTCTTGGGGAGTCTTCTCACTGCAAGAAAGGCAAAGACAAAGAGTGACCAGAAGAGCGGCAAGCTTGGGAAATACGTTGAATCTCACCATTCGTAATTCTGCCAGTTTGCCGCATCTCCTCACTCGTTCGAGGTTCACGGTTTTTCCACCGTGATCTCAAATTCATTCGATGCGGCTTTGACTTCTTTTGTGATATCCGTCGAGACAACTGATGTGTACTTTTCGGCGACGACAAATTCCTCAGTCGCCATCTTACCAGTATTCTCGCTGCCTTCCGAGTGTGCACTGATGTCGGCACCGCCACCTAGATTGCGAAACCAGACCTTGTAAGTTCCGGGAGGTGCACCAGCCTCGTCGTCGCCGAATCCTTGAACATCGAAAGTGCCATCAGAGTTAATCTTGGCCTCAGTTTCATAGGTATCACTGGAGAACACAATGATCCCCTTGGTCAACGGTGTGCCGTCCGAAAACTTGACCGTTCCACTGAGGGAGAAGTTATCTCCACCACCGCACCCAACGAGCAGAAAGCATGCAGACATGGCTAGCGCCGAAGCCACTGAAGTTTTCATTGTCGATCCTGAAAGGTAAGAAGTAAACTTGCAAAACAAAAGAAGGGCCGCCTTCTCGGGCGGCCCCTTCGGCCGAATATAAACTCGGTGTTCTCAGATTATGGCAATTCGAAAGTTGTTCCATCGGAACGATGAGCCAACTGACGACGAATCAACTCTGGTGTGTTGTCGCTGATTCCGCGAACGGAACCATCGCCGAGGAGGAAGTGACACACGCCTGGGTGCCAGCTACCCATTCCGACGGCTCCGCCAGCAGGGTTACCCGAGGTGTCATTCGCACCTTTGCCGAAGCGGTGGCGAAGGTTACGAGCGACGTTGTACTCACGCCAGCTGCCTTCAGAGTAGGACCAGCTACCGTCTTGTTGGGTACCGTTACCACCGCAGCAGTTTCCAAATTCCGCAGCTGCGATGTGCTTTTCGCCAACGATTGCGGTGTTTGTCAGACCGTCTGTGATGTCACGGAAAGCTGCACGAGGCTTCCAGCTACGCCATCGATCGTCTCCACTGAGCGAACAATCATTCTTTGAGAGACGGATTGCACCTTTTTGGTTGCTCACATGGCCATTGTCACAGCTGTTGTAGTGGTTCCACCAACCGTCTTCGTTATTAGTGTCAGTAATCTCACGATACAGGAAGACGACGGCATAGTCGCCCAAAGGACCACGTTGCGTTCCGCCATCTTTGGTCCCGCTGTCACGACGGGATGGGCAGAAATAGTCAGGAATGGCCCCCAATGCACTTCGCTCAGTGCTATTGAGATTATCCCAGTTCGTGTCCATGTGAATGCCGATGTCGGTTTTGTTGGTACCCGCATTGGCACCTCCCACGAATACTTCGTAGGCGTTTTGTTGTTCCAAGTAGGGAAGAATCAGTACCCAGAACGACGCGCGACCCGGACCAATTGCGAGTGGTGGCAAACCATTGTTGACGTCATGGAAGTTGTGAACGGCAAGACCAAGCTGTTTCATGTGGTTCTTGCACTCCGTTCGCCGGGCGGCTTCTCGAGCTTGCTGTACTGCGGGAAGCAGCAGAGCAATCAAGATCGCGATAATAGCGATCACCACGAGGAGCTCGATGAGCGTGAACGCAGCGCGTACAGACTTTCTCGGCACAATGATGTTCCTTAATAAGAGTAGAAATTAGTTTCGAGAAGACGAAGCTTGAAAGGATGGGGGCAAGAAAAGCTCTCCCAATCGAATCGAGTGCCCTTGATCATGTCAGAAATGACCGCAAAGTCAACTCAATTTGTTTAAGGCTCGGGAAAAATCGGTAAAATAATCACCAAAAATCCCTGCGTTCGTGGCATTCTTGCACTTTGAGGGTGGTCATGCAGGGCTTTGGATACCCATTCGATTTCGACGATCCAATCGGTTAGATTCGACTAATCCTTGGATGATTCAACGGAACCGTTAGGTACGGAAGAAGACCTTAAACGGTACACACGTTTCCTTAGTGTGTTAGTATTTTCACTGACTGTAAACACGTTATTCACGGGTAAATTTTCGAACGTCTGAGTGTTACCGGTCGTTGGCCAATAAACTTCCAATTGGTCGACTTTTGCCGCCTGACCGACACCAATGTGCTGCCGGAGGGAGTTCGCACCGAAACTTCCGCCACTGCCAACCCAGGTGTACACAGTCCTCGGTTCCGAGTCGACCGATTCGCGAAACGTCGCTCGAATTTGCACACCGATCCCCGAACGATTCGACTCTTGCCCGATCACTTGGACAGTAATCGAGTGACGATCAAAACCGGGGTTCTCGAACAATACGTTCCGGAACGCGTCAGCGGGGTAGGCCCCGCCCATTTCTAGAAACAGATCTTGGTCGCCGTCTTCGTCAAAGTCCCCGAAAGCGACTCCGTGTCCTTTTTGAAGATGCCCAACACGCGCAGCGGTCGTGACATCAGAAAACCGCGATCCTTGTTCGTTGTGGAAGAGCCGATTCGGCATCAGTCCGCGGAAACCTGGATAGCCGGTCCCGAGATAGAAATCCGGGTAGCCATCGTTATCGACATCGCCAAAATTCGCCCCCATCGGTTGTGTCTCACTCGATAGACCAACTTCTTGAGAGACGTTCGTAAATTGCGTCCCGTCGTTACGGTAGACGGCGTCGGGCTCGGACTCGGTATCCATGCCCATGTAGTCTGCTGCAATATGTTTCACGCCGACAAGATAGCTCGACACAAACAAGTCAAGCCGACCATCTTGGTTGTAGTCCCAAAACCAGACCGGGAAACTGTGAATCGGCCCGGCAACTCCCATTTCAGCCGCAACGTCTTCAAAGGTGCCATCCTGCATGTTTCGGTACAGTCGGTTTTCTTTTCCGAGATTCGAGACATACAAATCCGGGTACCGATCATTGTCGAAGTCCCCCCAAACAACTCCCTTGGCTTTGCGATTGTTTTCGACTCCGGCGGTAGCGGCGATGTCTTGAAACGTGCCATCACCCTGGTTCTCGAACAATTGTGATGCTCCGACTTCGTTTCCGATGTACAAGTCGAGATCGCCATCGTTGTCGAAATCAGCCCAGGCACCGGTTTGAGTCGCATAGTGTTTTTCGCCAAAACCGACGTCAAACGAGACATCGCGAAAATTCCCTTTACCGTCGTTCTGCAATAGCGAATTCGGATAGTTCCCGTTCGATTCTAACCACGCTCCGCGAAGCACTAAAACATCGATATCGCCATCATCGTCGTAGTCAGCTTGGACCAAATTCAGCCCGCCGAACAAACCCGTTAGTCCGGATTCTTCCGTGGTATCTTCGAATCCGCCCTGGCCGTCGTTCCGAAACAGTCGAAGTTGTCCCTCAGGTGCCCAGTCTGACACCATCCAGTCCAAGTCACCGTCGCCGTCGAGATCTTCAACAAGGGAACCGCCGCTACAACTCATCGTATCGACACCGAGTCGCTTGGCACTGTTCGTGAACGCCGGGAAATCGACATCCGAAGCAAACGCCTCCGGGGGAATCAAGAACGCTGGAGGCACGCCGTCGGGATACTCGCCAAGTGTCATCGCTGCTACGTTAAGTAACCACTTCGCGGTGAGACTACTTGGCTGACGTTTGAGAAGTGTGATGAGATACTTCTTGGCTTTCTCGCTGCCGTCTTTTTTCTGGTGGATTCCCGCGTTGCGAATTGGGAAGATACAGCTTTCGCCGGTCTCGCAATGCACACAGTTCTGAGTTTCCCCAAGTCGCAGCCAAGCCACCGCAAGATCGATATAGAACAACTCAATTTGCTCGCGGGACATCTTCTCTTCGATAAAGGGCAACAACTTCAACGCTTCTTCAAGGTACTGGACTGCTTCCTCGGTCTTTCCCAGACGCAATTCGTGTGGTGCCAATAACCACAGTGTTTCGAACCGTGCGAGGTCAGTCCGATTCGTCTGCGGATCAGACAACAACTTTCGTAACTCTTCGACTTGTTGCGTCTGAAAGTATTCGTTCGATTTGCGAGCTTCGAACCGGATTCGCGACAACTCCCAGATCATTCGCTCGTGCGCGTCTTTGGGGCGAAGGTCCTCGGACGACGCATTGGAAGTCACTGGTTCATCGTCCGAACGACATCCGGCGACGAAACAAATGGTCGTCAGAACTAGAGCGACGGGGAGCAATCGGGAATTGTTGAGGGAGTGCGTTTTCATACCCCCATGCTACGACAGCGAGAATAGCGGATAAAGTGATCTGCGAGAAAATTGGTCTCGGGTGAGACGAACGTTTTTCGACGCTTGGCGACTCAGACCCCATCATCGTGTCGGTCCTCGTCAAATATAAAAACCCCGCTAATTGCTAGAACGCAGTTAGCGGGGTTGTATGAGACAATAGCAATTTGGTCCGGCTTACTCTTCCGCACCTTGAGCAGGTAACAGGAATGGATTTTCACCGTCCACGAATTCACTCGACTCGTTCGTGGCTGTTGGTTCGAGATCGGCCATCTCTGCGAATTCCGCTGCGGTCACACCTGTTGCCGCTCGGAAGCCATCGGTGGAAGTTGTTTCCGGAACTTCGACCGCTGGTTGTGCAGCGGGTTGGTCGATGACGTTCGTCTCAGTGGGCAGTGGAGTTTGCGGAGCAATCGGAAGTTCTGCTTCAATGATATCCGCAGGGGATTGATCCCACGAAGTGTCGTAGTTTTCCAACTCCGGCGGGGGCATCACGAGTTGTGGAGCCGCACCGTCACTGACAACCAATCCCGGTTGCAAGAACCAATTGAACCGCCAAGGCTGAGTGCGAAGTTCCCAGCGTTCTTTCGAATCGCGGTACGCTTTCTCTGGCCAAGCCCCTTCTTCAAGATAGATGGCGTTGTAATCAAGCAGTGACCCCTTTTCGAAGTGCACGTTTTTGACAGCCAGAGAGTATTCGACGACAGACTGATAGTAAGACGTCTCCGCTTCGGCCAATCGGCGTTGAGCTTCGAGGAGAACATCCAGCGACGCGGCGTCGGCTTCGTAGGCCGCCTCGACAGCTTCGAGGTGTTGAGTTGCTGCCAACCGACGGTTGTAGTTTGTTTCCACCACAGCGTAAGCCCGAGCGGCATCGGAGATGGCGTTGCTCAAGTCGAGAGCGACGAGTCGTTCCTGTTCCCGCAACACGGCTCGTTCGCGAGACAACCGCAGTTCCGCATTCCGCACCGCCGAGTGAGCCCGTCGGAAGCCGAAGGGAATGTTGAGTTCCAAGCCGTATTGGTATTCTTGGAAATCGCCATTGAAGAGGTTGTCGTACGCGTTATTCAACTCGCGATTGCGGAAGCTGGAATCAAACCGGGCTTGTCCCGCCGATCCCACACTCGATGCCGCATCTTGGTGTTGCTCGAACAAATCGCGTCCGAAGCCACGCCAGCGATACAAACCGACGACATCCAACTGAGGCAACAGGAAGTTGCGTGCGGCTTTCAATTCTAACTCGCGGCTACGAATGACCCAGCGTTGCTGACGAAGTTCCACACGTCGGCCGACCGCTTCGGTCAGAGCCTGATTCCAGTCGAAGGCGACCGGTGCCAAACTGGGTTCGTCCGCGGGACGCAGCAATTCGTTCTCGGTAATCGGCATACCGATCATGTAACGCAACCGACGTTCTGCGACCAACACACCACCATTTGCCCGGAACGTCCCGCCGCTACTGCCGTTGTTGCCCCGGGTGGGTTGCAACAGTCGACCGTTGAGCGAGTTCTGCACTTGCTCTTGGAAACGGAAGTATTGTTCGCGAGCCTGAGCTTCTTTGTCCGCTTCGCCACCTTGACGCCCGGCTTGATACAAAGCATGTACCGCCCGCCAAGTTTCCAATGCGGAATCACGAGCGGCGATTCGGGCATCTAGTTCCCGATAGGCGTAGTAGAGATCGAGGTAGACGTTCTCCACATCGTTCACCAACGCCCGCACGGATTGTTCAAACTCCGCTTGGCTGATGTCGGTATTCACACGGGCGATCAACACACCGTTGTAAACGCCAGGAGTGTCGCTGGGACCAGCGATGCGGTTGAAATCGATGCCAGCTCCCTGCAGCAACGGTTGACGAACTTCCGCCTCGTACTGCACCGTCCAAGCACTTCCGAACTGGTTTCCGGGAGCATTGTTGGCGTCGTAATCGGTAATGTTCCGAAGGGCAAACTCGGTCCCGGTTGCACTGTACTTCGAAATCTCCCCTTGGAAGATACCGACGTCCTGCTTGAGAATTCGGGTACCACCCCCGAAGAACTGGTTGTTGAGTGCTCGGTCGTTCTTCTGAATCGTGGCACTGCCGGTGAACTGGGCGTCGAAGGCACTCAACGCCGCTGGCACACCGAAGCGTGGATCGAGCTCTTGAATTGCCGGATCGAAAACGCTGCGAGTACTATTCGGAGATTGCAAAACCAACCCGCCGAGATCTCGAAGCACTGTCGAGTTCGTCAGTGCCATTTGAATGGCGTCTTGCAGAGTAATTTCGCGGAAATCGGGATCGTCGTCGTCGATCGTTCGCGGTGCGACCGTCGCGAGGACTTCCTCCGGCTCAGCAACGTAGGGATCGGTATAATCGACCCGCGTCGCAGCGTTTTTGTAGTATTGCCAGTCGGCTTCTTGGTGCACGACCGACTCGTTCTTCCAAGGCAGGCCGCATCCGCTCAGCACGGTCAACCCGACGAGAAACGTCGCGACGACAGCCTTGAAACTCAGGACCGATAATAATTGCGAGTTCGTTTCCGCATCCAATACGGAAATCGCAACTGGTGAACCGGAACGGTCTAATTTGCGCTTCATGGTCAAACGATCCTGGTCCGTGGTCCGCTCGATTGCTGTCGTGTTTGTTCGACAGGTCAGCCGCATTGACACATCACGCCATTGACGAGGCAAGGCCCAGACCCGTGAGTACTTCCAGTTGTCCAAAGGGGAGGCCCTCCTGCCACAGTGTTCGCGAGGCGGTCGGTCAATACGGAGCGATCGAATCGCATTCGCAATTCCGCCTGTGTCCTTACAATCGGCATAACCTGAACATTGCAACGCCGGAAGTCGGTGGAAAATTCGAAATTTTCGGATTGACCGACACGGCTTTTCAGATTCCGGCGCACAAACGGCTTGTTTGCTCAAGCCCGCAGATTGCCATGCCGACGCGAATGGAAAAGTGAGAAGTTTAGGCAGTTGGCGGCAAGATTTTATCCGGGAATTCCCCCACGCAATCGAAGCCCGCCGCTTTGCCGAACGGTCCGACCAACGTAAACTGTTGGAATCATGGTGAACGAAACCGCCTCTGAGCAACAATCGCCGGCGCCTGCCATTGAAGACCTGGTCGATGACCTGGCCGACTTGGCTGTCAGCGGAGTCAGTTCGGACAGCTTCTATCCACAATTGCTCAACCAAAGCGTAATCGCGTTGGGTGCTCTTGCGGGTTGTTACTACACGGTTCTACCGCGTCGTCCGCAAGGGTCGCCGGATCGCTGGCAGTTGGCATGCCAATATCGAGTGGGGACACAGCCCGACTTGGCAGACTTCGTGCAACAGCCCGCACATCTCCGATTGCTCGATCTCGCCGACCGAACTGGGGAATCGCTCTCGCTCTCTCCGAACAGTAGCCCCAATAATCTCCCGGCCGGACAAGCCGACAACAAAACCGAAACGTTACTGTTGCTGTGTCCCGTCGTGGTGGAGGAAGAGACGGTTGCGTTGATTGAGGTTTTCCAACGACCGAACACCTCACGGGAAGCCCGCATTGGGTTTCAACGGTTCCTACAAACGGTTTCCGAAATTGCCGGCGACTTCCACCGGAACCTTGAGTTACGCACGCTGCGACGCCAGTTCGCCACATGGCGGCGGTTCGAGGAATTCACCGAAAACGTGCATTCTCGTCTCGATCGTGAGCAAGTCGCCTTCCATGCAGCGAACGAAGGTCGACGTTTGATCGACTGTGATCGCGTGACGGTGGGGCGAATGCAGGGGCGACGATGTCGGATTCTCGCCGTGAGTGGCCAAGCTCATCCGGATAAACGATCGAATGTGTTGCGTCGATTGGCTGCGGTGTGCGAGGCGGTTACCAAGACGCGTCAGCCACTCTGGTGGAGTGACGACACGGACGATGCACCGCCGCAAATCAAAAGCCTTCTGAAATTGTACCTCGACGATGCTCATTCCCGGTGGGTAGGTATCGTGCCTTTGCTCGAACCACAACTCGACGATCCACCGACGAAAACGCGTCCTCATGTTATTGGGGTCATAGTTGCGGAGCGGTTCGATAGCGAACACGATGTCGAATTGACAAAACAACATGCGGAAATCGTCGGACAGCACACCGCAACCGCGTTGCACAACGCAGACACGCACCAAGCAATGCCGTTCTTCACAGTGTTGAAGGCCATCCAGAACACCGCCTGGTATTTCCGACTCCGTCAACTCCCGAAAACCGTATTCGTTCTCGGGCTATTGGCTGCCGCGATCGCAGCGTTGATCTTCGTGCCCGCCGATTTGACAATCAGTGGAGACGGCGAACTTCAACCGCTGGTGCGACGGGATGTCTTTGCCCGAGCGACCGGCGAAGTGGAGACAATCCATGTCGGACACGGCAATAACGTCATCGAAGGTCAGGAACTTGTCCAGTTACGTCGCTCGGAACTCGATCTGCAAATTGCCGAAGTCACAGGAAAAATGCAAACCGATTTGGCACGTTTAGCATCCGTGCGATCGGCGGAATTGCGACGACAGACCGGCCTCACATTGGCCGAAGCTCGCATCCGGAAGGAAGAATTAGCCAGCGAAAAAGCCGAACTGCAAGCATCAATCGATAGCTTGAAAGAACAACTCGTCATTCTCCGCGAGCAAGAAGAACAACTCGTCGTTACCAGCCCCATCGCCGGTCAGGTGTTGACCTGGGACGTCGAAACCCTGCTCGCAGAACGTCCCGTCGAACGGGGCCAAATCCTGATGACGGTCGCGGATGTCGATGGACCGTGGGTCGTCGAAATTCGAGTGCCGGACCACGATATCGGTCACGTCTTGGCCGCTCAAGACACGAGTGATCACGGTTTACCTGTGTCGTTTATCCTCGCGACCGATCCCGCGACGACGTACTCTGGAACGGTGATCAAGACAGCAATGAACACCGAACTCGATGAGGAAAACGCCGCCACTGTGCTCGTGACCGTGGCGATCGATCGCGAACAGATACCGAATCTTCGGCCCGGCGCGACGGTGGTTCCGAAGATCGAATGCGGACGCCGTTCGATCGGCTACGTCTGGTTTCACGACCTCTGGGACGCCATCCGCACTTACGTCATCTTCTAAAAATCTAGAAATGTCTCGCTTTCGAGCCCCCAAGGAGCGAACCGATGAAAACTTCGAACCGACGTCATGCCATGGCTATCCTTGTTGCAGGTGCCGCGTTCGGCGGTCTCGCCTTGCAAATTGGACTATCCGCCGACCCATTCGGAGGATCGAAAAGTGAATCTCGGGCATTGGCGAAGACCGAACCGGCGAAGGAAATCGTCATTCCGGAAGCACAAGTTTCGCTCATTGAACAGGTCGAAGTCCCCGCGCAAGAATCGGGGGTGCTGTCGACGATCGTCGCCCATGAAGGCATGACCGTCAAAGAAGGGCAGGTGATTGGTCAAATCGATGATGCCGAATCGCAACTGCAAAAACGCCGAGCCGAAATCGAAATGGACATTGCCCAACGCGATGCCCGCAACGACGTCCGCGTACGATTGGCGAGCAAAACCGCCGAGGTCCGAAAAGCGGAACTTTTGCGGTCGGAAGAAGCTGCCGACAAGGTTCACAATGTCGTTTCAAAGACCGAACTGGAGAAACTTCGGCTCGAAGTCCAACGCAGTCAACTCGAAATTGAACAAGCCCGGCATGATTTGGATCTCGCCGAATTGAACTTCCAACTCAAGCAAAACGAACACGCCCAAGCTGCTCGGTCCGTGGAACGCCGACGTATCACGGCGCCGCTCGATAGCTTCGTCGTCGAAGTGAATAAACGACGTGGGGAATGGGTCAAGCCCGGTGATATCGTGTGTCGACTGTTGCGTTTTGATCGGCTCCGCGTGAAAGGGATCGTGCGGTTGACCGACGTCTTGAACAATCCAACTGGTCAACCGGTCGTTTTGGAAGTCACGCTCGAATCCGGTGAAGTCCGTCAATATCCTGGCAAAGTCGTTTTCGTTAGCCCGGAAGTCAATGCGGTCAATGGCTCCGAATTGGAGTTGTGGGCGGAAGTGGACAATACTGATCGCAATCTGCGTCCTGGGATGACCGGACGACTCATCATCAACCGCGATATCGCCGGCTACGACGCAGAAACCGCGGCCAAAGAGAAAGAACGCCGATAACATGGCGGTTTGGTCTTCATCGACATCCCGACCGCTCTCGGTGCGACGACGGGCCGATATTACCGCTCAACCGTTGGAGTACGGCGAGCGACGTCTTTGGGGGCTGAAAGACCCTGTTTCGCTGCGTTACTACCAACTTCGGGACGAGGAATACCAAATCTTCCAAATGCTCGACGGCCCCGTGAGCCTGGAAGAAATCCGCGACCGCTTTGAACACGAATTCGCACCGCGTCGTGTGAGTTTACATCAGTTGCAGTCATTTCTCGGGATGCTGCATCGCGAAGGTTTGCTCGTTTCCAATGCGGTCGGGCAGCACCAACCGCTTCTGAAGGAACACCGGAAGCTCAAGCGACGCAACTTCTGGTCGCAGTTCGCAAACCCATTGGCGATCCGATTCCGCGGTTGGGACCCAGATCGATTCCTAAACCGACTTACGCCGAAACTGACATGGCTATTCAGTTGGCCCATTGTCTGTTTGTATGCGCTACTCGTCATTTCCGCGATGATTCTGGTCGCGGTCCAATACCAAACGGTTGTCGCCCGTCTCCCCGATTTTGAAGCATTTTTCGGCTGGCGGAACGTGGCTCTGTTGGCGATTGCGATCGGCTTTACCAAGATAATTCACGAATTCGGTCACGCTGTCAGCTGTAAATACTTTGGCGGGGAATGTCACGAAATGGGCGTGATGCTTCTCGTGTTTTCGCCGTGCATGTACGTCAATGTCTCCGATGCCTGGATGCTGCCAAGCAAATGGGCGCGGGTCGCGATTAGCGCGGCCGGCATTATCGTCGAAGTGGGTATTGCGAGCGTCTGCGTTTTTTTGTGGTGGTTTAGCGAACCCGGCTTACTCAATGCGTTGTGTCTGAACCTCGTGTTCGTGGCTTCGGTCAGCACATTGCTCCTCAACGGCAATCCACTTTTGCGTTACGACGGCTATTACATCTTGGCTGACTTGCTCGAAGTTCCGAATCTTCGCCAACAATCCGAGTCCTTAGTACGACAATGGCTGGGAAAGTTTTTTCTTGGTGTGCAACTCGAAAATGATCGCACGCTCCCCGATCAAAAACGCTTGTTGCTGGCGACGTATTTTGTAGCGTCGTTTGTCTACCGTTTCTTTGTGCTGTTCGTCATTCTGTGGTTTTTGAACCAGGCATTGGAGCCATATCGTCTCGAAGTCTTCGCTCACTTGTTGGCCGTGGTGGTGATTGGAGGCATGATCATCCGCCCCTTGCTTTCCGCGGTTCGGTTTCTTCGCGATCCCAATAGGACTTATGACATGAATGTCGTCCGCCTGCTAAGTCGTGCCGGTTTGGTCGTTGGTTTCGCGGTGGTCATTCTCATGATTCCGTTGCCACACCGAGTTCGCGTCCCGGTCGTGCTACAAGCAGCCGATGCGAAGTCGGTCTATGCGACGGTGGATGGGCAATTGATCAACTTCGTAGAGCCCGGCAGTCAAGTCACCAAGGGTGACGTCATCGGGCAGCTGGAGAATCTCGACCTTCGCCGCAAGCACGCGGAACTCAAGGGACAGGTGCGTCGACAGAAACTCATTCTGAGCAACCTGGAAAGTCGCCAGTTTTCGGACCCGGAATTGAAAGAGCAACTCGAATCCACGCGTACCGCGGTCGCCGACCTGACGGAACAATTACGTCGCCTGGAACTCGATCTAGCACGGCTGACAATCAAGGCGCCGGTGTCGGGAACAATATTGCCGCCAGCGTCGCTGCCGAATCGATCGGCAACCGGCGCATTGTCGACTTGGTCGGGGACACCGCTGGATGAACGCAACCGAGGTTGCACGCTGCGGACGGGAACGCTCATCTGCCAAATCGGCGACCCGAATCAGCTCGAGGCGGTGTTGATCGTTGATCAGACTGACATTGAATTTCTGAAACCCAAGCAACACGTCCGACTGGCGTTGGACGAAACACCAGGGACGATCTGCGAGGGCACGGTGCAAGAAATCGCCGAGATCGACCTAAAAGTCGCACCGCGAGAACTGGTTCGCCATGATGAGCTGCCAACCCGCATGAGCGAAAACGGACAACTCGAACTCGTTAGCACCGCCTACCAAGCCCGCGTGGCCTTGGCCCCCACACACCCGACAATGTTGATTGGAACCTCCGGCAAAGCCAAAGTCGATGCTGATGCATTGTCGCTGGGATCGCGGCTGGCACGTTATCTCAGCCAGACGTTTCGCATCGATTGGTAACGCCAGACACTACTAACGCACTATTCCAAGTCTTCTAATTCCGGCCCACCGTCTCCCAATGGAATCGCTTCCTGAGGTTCCTCGCGAATGGCAAACTCACCGGAATTGTCGAGGTAGATCTTGTCTGCCATGATCTCGGCAACAACGATTTGCATCAGGTTTTTCGTTGGGACATCAACAAGTGGACGAGCACCACGGTTGAGGGCCACCATCCGTTTTTGAATCAGCGAAGACAACTTGAACCGGCCGCCGAGCTTGTTGACAATCTCTTCTTCTTTGAACTCTTCCAACATCGCGTTAGCAATCTCCGTTGAAACCTTCTCGAGGCTTAGTGTATGAGAGCGAACCAACATCATCCGCTCCGCGGTCGCTTGTTGCAACTCATCAGCGGCGGAGTGAAACTATTCACGGTTCACTAATGTAAGATGACTCTAGTATTTTCGATATCTTGCTGACAGCTGTATCAAGATCGTCGTTGACCACGACATGTCGATAATGACCAGCGTACTCGACTTCCTTGAGAGCGGTTTGTAGACGTCGTTGCAGCATTTCTTCAGATTCCGACCGACGCCCTCGCAATCGACGCTCGTACTCGGCTTCCGAAGGCAACGTCAGGAATAGTGTAACCGCATCGGGATAAACTTGCATGGCGGCCAAAGCGCCTTGCACATCAATCTCTAAAAATGCACATGCATTTTGTTCATGTGCTCGCTCGACTTCCGACTTCAATGTGCCGTACCAATAACCGGCACCATGAACTTCGGCAACTTCCAGAAACTCATCGGCTTGGCGTGCCGACTCGAATTGTTCGGGGGTCAGGAAATAATAGGCCTCACCGTCAACTTCACCCGGACGAGCCGGTCGTGTTGTCGCGGAGATGCATTTTCGCAGGGGAACAGGGGATTCCACCAGCAACCGCTCGACAATCGTCGTCTTGCCGCTACCGCTCGGACCAGACAAGATCACGACCCGTGGCGATGCCAACTCTTCCCCCGGTTTGGCCTCCACAATCTCGGCTCCCGCTGATCCCAACCCGATTCGTTACCCGAAGACAACGGGCAAACTACTCCACGTTCTGCAAGATTTCCCGAATCTTCTCAACGGCAGCCTTCATCTCGACTACGCAGTGGGCGATCGAAATATTGTTGGCTTTCGAGCCGATGGTGTTGATCTCTCGGAACATTTCCTGGGTGAGAAAATCCAACTTGCGTCCGTTCGACTCATCGGCGTTGAGATAATTTCGAAACTGTTCGAGGTGCGATCGTAGACGAGTCGTTTCCTCGTTGATGTCGGCCCGCTCGGTATAAATGCTGGTTTCGCGGATGACATCACTGGCGTCGATACTTACGTCGGTGCTTTCCAACAATTCGCGAACTCGCTCTAGCAAGCGATCGCGTAAGCCTGCCACAACTTCCGGTGTGAGTTCGACGACGCGAGCAAGTTGCTCCTCGACCTGCCCG
The DNA here is from genome assembly GCF_984380535.1 of Thalassoroseus sp. Taxonomy (NCBI): domain Bacteria; kingdom Pseudomonadati; phylum Planctomycetota; class Planctomycetia; order Planctomycetales; family Planctomycetaceae; genus Thalassoroseus; species Thalassoroseus sp. The sequence goes on along the minus strand of NZ_CFHRBF010000006.1, from coordinate 213,884 downwards.
AGGTTGATAACGAGTTCTTCCTGCATCGACCGACCTTCGGTGACCCGAAAATCATGCAAGCGGTTTACGGTTTCCCGCAGAACCGCTTCGATTTCGGGCCAATCATCCTCAGGGTTGCCGGTTTCGGATTCACTCTCTTGGATGACGCCGGGCAAGCCAAGCAACTGACTCATTTCCGTCGGAGCAGCCAGTCGAGTTTCAATCGCAATGGCCTCGAGTTGCTGCGTGTAATCTTCGAGCACCTCGCGGCTGACACGAAATCGCTCCCGCTTTCGAAGTGGGTCGACACGCAACGAGATATTCACCGTGCCCCGCGACACCGTCTCACGGACGAGCTTCTCGATTCGCGACTCCAAAACCGAGTAGCCATCGGAGCAACGCACCATCACCTTGAGATAGCGATTGTTGACCGTCCGCACTTCCGACGAAATGACGATGCGGTCCGTCTCTCGCCTTGCATCACCAAAGCCAGTCATGCTGAGCAGCACTTCGGTCCCTCACTCCAATTAAAACGCTTGTAGATACTGGCCCTAAGTCAATACTGTTCGACAATCCGGCAAACGTGACGACGCCCTGTGGAATTACTCGTCACTAGCTTCGGAATCGTCAGTCTCGCTCGACGCTCCTTCAGCATCAGGCGTTGTTGACTCGCCATCGGAATCGCTGCCCTCGGCGTCACCGTCGCCAACATTGCTAAGGCCAGGCTCTTCTTGTTCGGATTCAAAGTGTGTTGCCGCACCGACATCTTGAGCGGATTCCAACGCGAACCGACTCGCTCCCGCCAGCACCACCCATACGATGGCCATAATTGCGGTGATCTTCGTAAACACGTCGCCAGCGCGGGTTCCGAAAGCGCTACCGCCGCCGGCACCGCCGAAAGCTCCGGCCAAGCCGCCGCCACGACCACGTTGCAACAGAATGATGATCATCAGCAGAATACCGACCACCATCAACAGGATCATCGAAAGATAGGCCAACCACATCGCCAATTGCCTTTTTGTCGAATTTGAATCCGTCCAAACGCTTCCGCTCAGGGCTGAGACTAGGAAAGCCCTTGGGCTGCTTGGATAATCGCCGTAAACTGATCGGCCTTAAGACTTGCACCACCAACTAACGCACCATCAACGTTGTCTTGCCCCATCAACTCGGCCGCATTCTCGGGCTTGACACTACCACCATAGAGAATTCGCGTCGACTCGGCAATCTCGGCTCCGTAACGCTCGTTCAACCAACCGCGAATATGAGCATGAGCAGCCTCGGCTTGTTCCGGCGAGGCTGTCCGACCGGTCCCGATGGCCCAAACCGGTTCGTAAGCGACCGTTAAGTTCGCGAACTGATCGCCATTCACACCAGCAAGTCCGCCGTCCATCTGAGTCGACAACACTTCGTCAGTCCGATTGCCGTCCCGATCTTCGAGCAACTCACCAACACAGAAGACGACATGCAATCCATCTTCCAAACCACGAAGAATTTTCTTGTTGATGACTTCGTCGGTTTCGCCCAACACATGCCGACGTTCACTGTGGCCGAGAATGACGTGCGTGCAGCCAACATCTTTCAGCATCTCGGTGTTGACTTCGCCAGTGAAGGCACCGGATGGTTCATACCAGAGATTCTGAGCACCCAGAGCCACGCCACTTCCAGCAACCGCGTCACGAATGCTTGACAGATATGGGAACGGCGGAGCCACCATGACGTCAACAGCACCACCACTTGGCACAGATGCGGCGACCGCTTTTGCCAAAGACACACCGGACTCTGCCGTTGTGTTCATCTTCCAGTTGCCGGCCACAAACAGACGTCGCATGGACTCATCGCCTTTCAAACCAAAAACCGCTAGAGAGCGAATCGACGGAGAGACTCCCGAACCGCAGCAAATCGAAAGGATATGCTACCTTGAGACGGTTGGGAACCATTACGAGGTCGACAAGCGTGGGAATCTGAAAATTAGTCGCGAGGTTCCGCCTTCGGATAGGAACCGAGAACTTTCATCGTGACGGCAATTTCTTCCAAGGCGGACAGCAAACGCTTGACCTTGGCCTCTTTGATGTTGCCCTCGAAGTCGATGAAGAACAGGTACCCCTCTTCATCACGCAGCGGGAAGGACTCAATCCATGTCAGATTGAGCTTGTTCTTCGCGAAGACCTGCAACGTCTCCGCCAGTGAACCCGGCTTATGGGGGATTTGCAACAACAACGACGTGCGGTCGTCGCCCGTTGCCTCGACGACGTCGTCTCCGATCACCGCGAATCGTGTGACATTCCGCGAACTGTCTTCGATATCTTCGGCGACAATATCCAGCCCGTACTGGACCGCTGCCTGACGACTGGCAATTGCTGCAGCCCCCCGGCCTTGTTTCGCCAACTGCGCCGCCGCCGAAGTGCTTGTCACCTCATGAGTTGCAGCATTTGGCATACTACGAGACAGCCAATCTCGACACTGAGACAGCGCCTGCGGCTTGCTGTAGATGTCCGTGATCTCATGACGTGGACACATCGCCAACAGATTGTGATGAACGCAGATTTGCACTTCACCACAAATCTTCAACGGCAACCGTCGGAACATATCCAGGGTATCGATGATTCGCCCATCGGTACTGTTCTCGATCGGAACCAAACCGTAGTCGGCATGCCCACGATTGACTTCCTCGAAAACCGAAGCAATCGTCGAAACAGGCACCAACTGAGCGGACTCTCCAAACCGTTCGACAGCAGCGAGATAAGTAAAACTGAACTGCGGGCCCAAGTAGGCCACACGCTGCAATTTCACTACTCGGCGAGCCGCACTCAAAACTTGGCGAAACACGCCGCGAACGGCTTCGTCCGGTAGCGGCCCGGAGTTCTTAGACGCCAACCGCTTCCAAAGTGCTTCATCGTCGTGAGGAGCGTAAAACGCTTCCGCACCTTCGCCCTGGAGCAAACTCGTGGTGAGTTCCGCCCGTTCGTTGATCAACTTCAGGATTTCAAGATCCAATTTGTCGAGTTGCGACTTCACCTTGGCAGGTGTCGCAGTTGTCGACCCACGCGACGTCTTCCGACCAGTCGATTTCGAACTCGATTGTCGAGATGTTTTCCGCGATGTAGTGGATGTCGATCCGCGTTTACTCGATGCCGTCTTCTTTGCCATTGGAATCTTTCCAACTGGTCGTCGTTCGTGTCGGAGAGGCGTTGCTTGATCAAATGTGGCAAGATCACGGTCGTTGTACTGAGCCGGCCATTGACTGTCAAGAATCGCATCCTTTTCTGTAGCCAGGACTTCGAAAAACCGATCGGAATTGATTCAAGCAACTGCCAAAATGACACTCCACGACCGAACTGCCATTCGCCACACATGTGCCAATTTGACAGCCAACCCCAAGCCCTTGATGGAGTCAAAAAAACCGAATTATCACAACTCTTTAAACCATAATGCTTTACAAAACACACCAGTTAAAACCAGCGTGATTGGCATACTGCTTGCTAGTTGACTTCGCGGATTTTGTGACAATTGCAGAGCATAACTTCAGCGAATTAACGATATCTCCCGGTGATTTCAGCCCTCAACATGCCGTTGGGACCGCGTAAACAGATCAACCATCGGGGTTAAGGACTGATCACGAAAGGAAAAACAATGGCTGTTCAAAACGAGAAAGTAATTGGAATCGACCTGGGAACGACCAACTCGGTCGTTTCCGTGATGGAAGGTGGCGAGGCGAAAGTGATCGCCAACCAAGAAGGTGCGCGGACAACGCCCAGTGTGGTCGCGTTCACAGACAAAGGTGACACCCTCGTCGGCGAGCCTGCGAAGCGTCAAGCGGTGACGAACCCCCACAACACAATCTACTCCATCAAACGGTTCATGGGACGTCGGCATAACGAAGTTCATGCCGAGGAAAAAACGGTCCCTTACAATGTCGTCGGTGAACCGACTGACTACGTCAAAGTGAACATCAAAGACAAAGAATACACCCCGCCGGAAATCTCGGCGATGGTGTTGCGAAAGCTCAAAGAAGCTGCGGAAGACTACCTTGGCCATCGCGTCAACAAAGCGGTGATCACGGTACCGGCGTACTTCAACGATGCTCAACGTCAAGCGACCAAAGATGCCGGCCAGATCGCCGGTTTGGAAGTCGGTCGGATCATTAACGAACCTACCGCCGCAGCGTTGGCGTACGGTCTCGACAAGAAAGCCGATGAAAAAATCGCGGTCTTTGACTTGGGTGGTGGTACATTCGATATTTCCGTGCTGGAAGTTTCCGAAGGCATGGTCGAAGTGCTGAGCACCAACGGGGATACGCACCTCGGGGGTGACGACTTCGACGAAGTCTTGATCGATCATCTTGCCGATGCATTTAAGAAAGAGCAGGGGATCGATCTGCGTTCACAGCCGATGGCGTTGCAGCGTCTCCGTGAAGCGGCGGAAAAAGCGAAGAAAGAATTGTCGTCCGCTCAGGAAACCGAAGTCAACTTGCCGTTCATTACGCAGCATGAAGGCGAACCAAAACACTTGCAACTGACGATTTCGCGAAGCGAATTCGAACGTTTGATCGATCCACTCGTCGAACGTTGTCGCAAGCCAGTGACCGATGCACTGAAAGACGCGAAGTTGTCGCCGTCCGACATCGACGAAGTCGTGTTGGTCGGGGGTTCGACGCGTGTGCCAAAGGTCCAAGAGTTCGTTAAGAAGCTCTTCGGTGGTAAGGAACTTCACCGAGGTGTGAACCCGGATGAAGTGGTCTCCATCGGAGCCGCGATTCAAGGGGGGATTATCTCCGGGGACGTGACGGACGTCGTCTTGTTAGACGTGACGCCCTTGTCATTGGGGATCGAAACCGAAGGTGGCATCCTGACGAAACTTGTCGAACGAAACACGACCATTCCCGTTACGAAGAAGGAAACCTTCTCGACGGCAGCGGACAACCAAACGGCCGTTACTGTGCGGGTGTTCCAAGGCGAACGGGCGATGGCGAACGACAACCGGTTGCTCGGCCAATTCAACTTGGAGGGCATTGGTCCTGCACCGCGAGGCGTTCCGCAAATTGAAGTCGCGTTCGACATCGACGTGAACGGGATTTTGAACGTCTCGGCGAAAGATGTCTCGACGGGTAAGGAAGCGAAAGTGCGGATCGAAGAAGCCGGCACACTTTCGCCTGAGGAAATTGAACAGAAGCGGAAGGAAGCCGATTCCTACGCCGAGGAAGATAAACAGAAGAAGAAACTGGCCGAGACGAAGAACAGAGCGTCGACGCTGGTTTACGAAACGGAGAAAATGCTCAACGAGCATGGCGACAAACTTGACGAAGGTTCCAAGACCGCCGTCGAGTCCTCGATCAAACGCGTCAAGGAAGCCGAAGAGGGCACCGATGTCGCCGCGATCGAAAGCGCCATCAGTGGACTGGAACAAGCCGCCCAAGCACTCGCACAACACATGCAAAGTGCCGGCGGTCCCGAAGGCGGAGCTGCCCCGGAAGGTCAACCAGCCGGTGCAACCGCAGGTGACGATGACGACGTGATCGACGCGGAATTCGAAAAGTCCGAGTAATTGATCGATTCCCCGTCGCAACCTGACTGAAACTCGAATTGAATGACCACCGTCTTGGTGGATTCATCGTGAGGATCGAGGATGGAAGATCGAGGATAGCGAGAACTTAGATGGCGTATGTTGCCATCCTCTATCTTCGATCCTCATCAACGAACTCATTGCAACCTTACGAGTTCAATCAGGCCCCGAGCACGCTCAACGCGACGGTTACTAACTTCCGATGACCCGGTTTCATCGTTGAAGCCGGGTCTTTTTACGCAGCAACCATACGCATTTTGGGGGAGAGCCCATGGCGTTCGACATCAACAAATGTACGATAAAGGCGGCGGAAGCCATCCAGCGGGCGCAGTCATCCGCAACTGAACGTAACCAACAATTAGTGCGACCGATTCACGTTCTTAGTGCGTTGATCGACGAAAACGATGGCGCGGTGCGTCCGCTGCTCCAGAAGATCGGAGTCAACCTTTCACAACTGACGTCGGTTGTTCGCAGCGAACTCGAACGACAACCGAAAGTGAGTGGGAGTGGAGCCCAAACTTCGTTTGCACCCGAAACGATGAAGGTGCTCGAAGAAGGCCAGCGACTCGCCCATTCCATGAAAGACGAGTATGTTTCAACCGAGCATTTATTGCTCGCATTGACAAAAACGGACGATCAAGCCAAACGACTGCTCGACATGCACGGGGTGGAAACCGCCGATGTCGAGTCAGCCATTCAAGAGATTCGAGGAGGTCAACACGTGACGGATCAGAGCCCGGAAGATAAATACCAAGCGCTCGAGAAATACGGCATCGACTTGGTCGCGCTCGCCCAACAAGGCAAGATCGATCCCGTTATCGGGCGGGACCAGGAAATCCGCCGTGTAGTCCAGATTCTCTCGCGTCGCCGCAAGAACAATCCGGTCCTCATTGGTGAACCGGGTGTCGGTAAAACCGCGATCGTCGAAGGTCTCGCTCACCGTGTGGTTCTCGGCGATGTGCCGCAGAACCTCAAAGACAAACGCGTCGTTGCGCTCGACATGGGGGCGCTCGTTGCGGGTGCGAAGTTTCGTGGGGAATTCGAAGACCGGTTGAAAGCGGTATTGAAGGAAGTCACCGAAGCCGAAGGCCGGATCATCCTGTTCATCGACGAATTGCACACCGTCGTGGGGGCAGGAAGTGCGGAAGGCTCGATGGACGCGTCCAACCTGCTGAAACCGGCACTCGCACGTGGCGAACTGCACTGTATCGGTGCGACCACGCTCGATGAATACCGCAAACATATCGAAAAGGATCCCGCGCTCGAACGCCGGTTCCAACCGGTGGTCGTGCAGGAACCAAACGTGGAAGACACGATTTCGATTCTCCGCGGACTGAAAGAACGCTACGAATCCCATCACGGCGTGCGGATCACCGATGATGCGTTGATCGCAGCAGCTTCATTGTCGGACCGATATATCACCGATCGGTTCTTGCCGGACAAGGCAATCGATTTGGTCGACGAGGCGGCTTCCCGATTGCGAATGGAGATTGATTCCATGCCTGCGGAAGTCGACGAAGCGACCCGGCAACTCACACGGATGCAAATTGAAGCCCAAGCACTCGCCGGCGAAAAGAGCAACGAGAGCAAGGAGCGACTCGAAGATCTGCGTAAACAAATCGCCGACCGCGAAGAGGAAGTGAACCGTCTCAAGACTCGTTGGGAAACTGAGAAGGCGTCACTGTCTGGCATGAAACCATTGCAGGAGGACATCGAACGTTTGCGGACCGAGTACGAACAAACCTTCGTCAAAGCCCAGCAAACGTTAGACAACTCGCTGTTCATCAAAGCGCATGAAATCCAAGAACAACTCAAGGCCGCCGAGACAAAATTGGCGGAGCTCAACCAGAAGTCCCATGAATCGGCCGACACCGACGGCACGCGACTGTTGCGTGAGGAAGTGACCGACGAAGACATCGCCGGCGTCGTCAGCCAATGGACCGGCATCCCGATCTCCCGCATGATGCAGGGCGAACGCGAAAAATTGTTGCTGATGGAGGACCGCATTCACCAGCGGATGATCAACCAACAGGAAGCCGTCGCCGCGGTCGCGAATGCGGTGCGTCGAAGTCGGTCTGGGCTGCAGGATCAAAACCGTCCGATTGGTTCGTTCATTTTCCTCGGCCCGACCGGGGTCGGAAAGACCGAATTGTGCAAAGCCCTTGCGGAGTTTCTGTTCGACGATGAACGTCACATGATTCGCATCGACATGAGTGAGTTCATGGAGAAACACTCCGTGGCTCGCATGATCGGGGCGCCTCCTGGATACGTCGGTTATGAAGAGGGCGGGGTGCTGACCGAAGCCATCCGTCGCAATCCGTATTCGGTGATCTTGCTCGACGAAATCGAGAAAGCTCACCGCGATGTGTTCAACATCTTGCTGCAAGTTTTGGACGACGGCCGCCTGACGGACGGTCAAGGCCGAACGGTGGACTTCACCAATTCGATTATCGTGATGACGTCGAACATCGGTAGCCAACTCATTCAAGAGATGACAACCGCGAATGAATCCGATGCCGATATTCGTCAGAGCGTGACGGAAGTCTTACGTCGTGAATTCCTACCGGAGTTCTTGAACCGGGTGGATGAGGTGATCATCTTCCATCCGCTCGGGTTGTCCGAAATTCGTCAGATTGTCGATTTGCAACTCGCCAACTTGGAACGAATGTTGGGCAAACGTGGCTACGGATTGGAAGTCTCGGACGCAGCGAAGACGTTGTTGGCCGAAGAAGGTTACGATCCGATCTACGGGGCGCGACCGCTGAAGCGTGTCATTCAGCAGCGAATTCAGAACTCGCTTGCGAATGAGATTCTGTCCGAGAGTTTTTCGGAAGGAGCGACAATCCGCGTCGATGCGGCTCCCGATGGATTTATCTTTACGACCGATGAGTCTGACTAATGCTAAAGCGTGCGTCGGTCTGAATCGTGGGATTCCACGGTTCGGGTCGGCGGCGTGGAAGACGGCGGGGACGTCCGATGGAAAATCCAGAAGTGTTCTTCGGCTCGTGGATATTCCAACATTGGAACGAGTTCAAAGCCCCGCTGCCGAGTTTCTCGGAGTAAATCGGCTTCGTTTTGGCTGCCCATACAGCGTTTCGACATCACGACCCATTCCGGCGAATCCGACTCCAAATGCCCAGGAAGTTCCTCGCAGACTCCGATGACTGCGGGGACTTTTTCATGCGCATGATAGCCGATGCGTTTCGAACCGTGGTCGCACAGAATCACCGAGTCGGCGATGCCACGATCATGAATCCATTGGGCAACTTCGACTTCCGCATTTCGGCTACTGTGCCCGGAACTGATCGCATCCACATAACCTACCAGAAGGAGTGCCACGAGCGTGAACACCCATGAACCGCGTTCTGGGAGCAGCGTCAACCGACGCGTCCAATCGGTCTGCCAATAGGTTTCGAAACATTTCAACAGTCCCATCGCCTGAAACGGCAACAGGATGATAACGAGCGGGTAGAAATACCGTCCGTTTGTCACTCCATGCCGAGCAAATAGAATCCAGACCGCCCCCATCAGACATCCACAAAACGCGAGCGACGAGATGATTTCGCGTCGACGTAGTTCCCGTCGGAAACAAAACAGTCCGACACTTAACATGACGAGATTTTGTGGCGTGAAACAGTCGAAAACGTTATCCCAATAGGTGAGAAAACGTTCGGCGAAACCCCGCTGGACGATCTGCGAACTCGTATCGACTTGCCCGGTCAGTGCGGATTTGAGCCATGTCCAGCCCTCGGCAAAGTGCGAAACGCGACCGAGGGGCAACTGCACGACACCCATCGCCTGCAATGCCCCGATGACAATTCCACCGAGAATCGCCAGAAACGCGAGTGAGCCGATACGAAGTTTCCAACGCGGTGAAATTCGCCGGAGGGGATTGTCGCGAAGCAATGTGATCCCGCCGTAAATTGCCGGTGGAATCAGTAACAACCAGGCTTCGCTACGCGTCAGAACAGCCAATGTAAACACAGGAATAATCGCGACTGCTGTTCGCCAGCGGAACTGGTGCAGCAAACACGTCAGCAGATACGCGTAAGTCGACAAAAACAACCAAAACGAACTGTCGCGGATGGGTTCGGCCCCGGTTTCGATCATGCCCGGATGAATTGCGTAGAGAAAACATGCAATCGTGGCGACGGTGTCACCGAACAACCGGCGGTTCCAACCAAACAGCGGAAGCACCGTCAGTGTCCCGGTCAACACGCCCCACGCTTTGCCGACAAATCCCCACTCAAACCCCAAATGATGACCAAACGCCAAGATCGCTGGATAGATGTTCCAGTCGATTGCCGAGAGCATCGGTGCCGGGTTGCCCTGTTCGAGATGCTCTGCCAGGAAAAAATAGAGGTAAGCATCGTTACAGTAACTCGTCAGTTTCGACATCATGACGAGTCGTGGGATAGCCGCGATGATCAACAATACGCAAAGTATTTTCGCGACCGAGACATTCCAGCTCCACGCTCGACTCCGATCGTCCGATTCCGGCGATCCGAGGAACGGTTGCGATGAGCCGCATGTCTGATCAAACTCAAATCGCATGAGCGGTCCGCGTGTAGAAAACGAGTTTCACAATTCCAAAGCGCAAGGAACCCAATCGTTTGGGCGGCTTGGTTGTTATCGGTCATTCCGAAGATTGGGGTTGACAAAAAGCGAACGCATCCTCTGATTGCACTCATACAATCCCTCTAGCCAACAAAAAACCGCCCCAACCGAAAGTTGAGGCGGTTCAATGATTTTGCGGACGAATCGACTATTTCTCTTTTTTCGGCTCGACAAACCGAACCCATTCCCCGTCAATTTTCAGAACGACTTCGCCCAATGCCAGGTATTTTGCGAGGCCGTCTTTCTTGAGCAGCAAATCGACATACTCTTTCGAGCCAACTTCGACGGTCTTGATGTCTTTGTCTTTGGTTTTCTTCGCATCATAATCACTTTGATACCAAGCACCTTGGGACTGATAAAACGTTTGCGTGCCGATGTACCGCATCCGTGTGAGTCCAGATTCCATGCGACCTCCCACTCGAAATTCCGCTTCGGCGGCTTCATCAAGGGCCTTGGCTCCTCCGCTGCGACTGAGTGCTTGACGTCCATAGGCCATCTTCTTTGCGGTTTCCACGCGATCCTGCTTGTCTTCCGCAGACGCCCCCAATGCCGGTGCACTTTCAGCCGCACCTTCCAAGTTTTTTTGGAGTCGCTGATTCAATGGAACCGGCCTGGGTTGTCCCGGGGGAATCGCACCATCGCCGAAACCAGGACCGCCAGAAGCATCAGTGGGACTGTTGATCGTCTCCGCGACAACATCGTCGGTCATCAAATAACTCGTGTACGGAGTGACAATGCCGTAACGCTTGGCGAGAAAGCTGACTTCGTCCACTAACTCTTGAGGTGGAGTTTTCGCCTTGCGAATTTCGGTCAGGAGATAGTCGACTTTCTGGCCGGCCCACAATCTTGGTGCGAATGAGCCTTTGTCATCCTCCGAGAATTCCGGGAATTCGAGTTCGTAGGTAAACGTCTCTGTTTTCCCGTTGGACGTCCCGGTCACCCGCACTGTTTTGCGACCATGACCGGTGTAGCGACCGTAAAGAATGACTTGTTCGCCACGGAACACGTCTTTGATTTGTTTCGGGAAAACATCTTTGGCTTCGATGCCCTCGAACTCGACTTGCACGTCGGTCAGGATCGGCGAACCGACGCGATCAAAGAATCGGCCGATCTTCTCGGCAATGTCTTCTTCCGGCAGAATGTACTCGGCTTCGCCACGATTGTTGAGCGCGAGGAAGTCGAGCAGTTTTGTGTTGACGTCAAACCCTTCACCAAACACGAACACCCGCACGTCTCTTGTGTTCCGTTTCGCCATGTTCTTGAGAATGGCTTGCGGGTCGGTCTCGCCGATCGTGGGCAGACCATCGGTTGCGAAGAGAATCATCTTCAATCGGCTCTCGTCACTGGAAAGCATTTCGAGTGACTTGTCCAACGCCTCCTGAATGGCGGTTCCCCCACGCGGACTGAGTTTCCGCACGTAATTTAATCCCCGTTGACGAGATGCGTCATCAACTTCGACAAGACCACGTTCCTCGAAACTCCGGACCGACGTGCTAAAGTTGACGATGTTAAAGCGATCGCCGTCTCGCAGTTGTTCCACGCAGTATTTGAGTGCATTTCGTGCTTGCTGCATTTTGTTGCCTTGCAGCATCGAGCCGGAGGTATCCACGCAGAACACGACGTCTTTGGGTAGAATCGACTCACTGGCAATTTGCCCGGGGCCCGTCCCGACGGTTGGCGAGAGCATCATCATGAATGTGCCCTCTTCATCGAAGTCGCGATGGGTAATCAAACTCGCCCCGACCGCTTGGGGGTCAGTATCGTAATACAACACGAATGGGTGACGCGGGAGATAGTTCTTTTCTTCCCATTTGACAACAACGTCCCAATCCTTGTCTTCTTCGATTTTAATTTCGTGCGTTGGCGAATAGATGTTTTTCAGCGGGTCGGTTTCTCGAATTTTGACCGTGACAGCCGCACTTTCGAGCGGTTGAAGTAGCGTCTTGGGGTTGGTATTGAGCATCTGCAAGCGGACGAGTCCATCACGTTTTTTCAACGGCATCGTGTAACGCAATTTGACTTGGACTGTGCCGTTCGCGGGAACTTTGGGAACTTTTGTAGTAATCAACTGGTTCCCGAAGTACTCGAGCAACGCCGGCGAACCACCTTTCTGCACAATGTCCGCGAAGACTTCTTTCGCTTTGGCGACATCGAGAATTTCCGCCTTCATTTCTTTGCCGTCGACCCAAACGCTCATGTCGTCGACTTGGGCACCGGGTTCGAGTTCCATGAAACACTCGCCACCGACAATCGCCTGAGCATTGAGATTCTTGAACGTGCAGTTGTACGTTTTGACCGCAATGCCATTGGTGATTTCCACATGAATGTGATCCAGCCAAACCTGCACCGGTTGCGGGGACCGCATGAAACACGCCCGAGAAACCGCTGGGATCGCCAACCCAAGTATCCCGATCCCCAGCACCAACATCACACGTCGTATTCCGAATCTGTGCATCTTTCGCTCCTGAGTCGAACGCGGCCCGAACGGCATTTTGTGTGAGAAACTCAACTTCTCTAGCTGGGACGCTTGACGTGGCCATGAGTTCCGAGAATCCTACCAAGTCCCGAAAAAATCTTGAAAGGACTCGGATTGTGGATGCCTATCAACCAGCGGATTTGGTGTTGTCTCGGCGGTTTCTGCGGAAATGTCGCCAGGCGAAAAAGCGGAGAAAAGTTGCGGATTCAACCGGTGTCGAACTGACCGGCGGCCGATTGTTGGCTGCTTCGATCGTGCTGGGTCGCATCTTGAAACGCATGTTCCTCACGAATGACGAAAAGCACGTCGGTGTGCTTGTACCGCCGTCGGTGGGTGGGGTGCTCGCAAATACTTCGCTCACGCTTTTGAACCGTGTGGCTGTCAACCTGAACTACACACTCACGAACGAAGCCGTCAACGATTGTATTCGCCGAGCGAAGATCAAACATGTTGTCACCAGCCGCAAGGTCTTGAAAAAGTGCGGGTTCGAACTCGACGCCGAACTCATATTCATCGAAGACCTCAAAAAATTAGCGACCAAACGTGACAAACTCATCGCGGCCCTGCAGGCGTTTGTGTTGCCAATTCCGATCGTTGAACGTCAACTCGGATTACATCGTGTGCAACCAGACGATTTACTGACGATCCTATTTACCTCGGGATCGACAGGTGTCCCGAAGGGAGTGATGCTGACTCATCGGAATGTGAGCTGTAACACGCTTGGCGTGGGTTCCGTGGCTCATATTCGGGCGGATGACATGTTGATCGGGATTCTCCCGTTCTTCCATTCGTTCGGCTACACCGCGACCTTATGGTTGCCTTTGACGCTCGATGCCGCCGCGGCCTACCACTTCAGTCCGTTAGAAGCCCGCGAGATCGGCAAACTGTTCGAGACTTACAACGGCTCCATCTTGATGTCCGCTCCGACGTTTTTGCGAGCGTACCTCAAGCGTTGGACGGCGGAACAAGTCAAGAACCTGAGCCTGGTGATTGTCGGTTCCGAAAAGATGCCCGCCGACCTCACTGAAGCCTTCCGCGAGAAGTTTGGCGTTGAACCGAGTGAGGGTTACGGGGCCACGGAGTTGTCGCCGGTGGTGTCGGTCAATATCCCCGAGAATCGGTTGACGACCAATTCTCCCGCCGGGACGAAACTTGGTAGTGTCGGGAGACCGCTGCCGGGCGTGAAAGTCAAAGTCATCGATCCCGACACGTTCCAAGACCGCGGGCTCAAAGAGGAGGGGTTGTTGTTGGTGTCTGGCCCCAACGTCATGCAGGGTTACTACGAAGACGACGACCGCACGGGGAAAGTCGTGCGTGACGGTTGGTACGTGACCGGCGACTTCGCACGCATTGATGACGATGGCTACATCGAGATCACCGGTCGACAAAGCCGGTTCTCGAAAATCGGCGGAGAGATGGTCCCGCACGAACGCATCGAGAAACTCTTGCAGGCCGCGATTTCGCAAGTAAGTGACGACTCTGACGACCAAGACGATGACGACGATAACGTCAAAATCCCGAGTTTGATGGTCGCCGTCAGTTCCGTTCCTTGTCAGAAACGTGGCGAACGATTGATCGTGTTTTACCGCATGAATCCGTTGTCGCCGGACGAATTGATCCGGTACCTCCACCAACATGATTTGCCGAACTTGTGGATTCCCGATCGCGACTCGTTCATCGAAATCGACGAAATCCCGATTCTCGGAACCGGCAAACTCGACCTGCGACGACTCAAAGAACTCGCTGGTTCACGCGGGTAGTCTCTTTCACTTGTCTGCCGAGAGGGACAGGCAAGGCCCGGATCGATTTTCTTCACCGTCTTCGGGCCACTCTCGGACGCGATGCAGCTGACGTCGCCAATTTGGAAAGTGCCATTCCTTCTTCATGAAAGAATGACAAAGCCTTTGCGCGCGTATCATAGCTCGTTTGATCGATAGAACCGGCAAGGTCTGCCCAGAGAACGAAAAAGCTCCCATCTTTCGCAGCTTGACATCATCTTCTTCCGACCTACGCGAGGTTTATGTTGCAAAAATGCAACGTTCCCCAAACATATCTTCGCAGGAAGGAAGACATTCATGAGACGCTGTTCGCATTTCCGTGCGGCGGTCGTGGCGATCATCACGGGCGGTTGGTCGCTCGCTGGTGTTCCGGCCTCGGCTGACCATCACGGCGCTCCCCACGCACCGCATGCCCATGCGGACGGTGCCGGGAAACCAAGTTATCTCAGTTACGATGTGAAGCCATCGACCGTGGCGGTCCCGGAAGTTCATTGGGAAAAACGCACCCGGGAAGTCACCAAGTATCGCACGGAAACGCAGCAGAAAACCATCACCGTGCACAATCGAGTTGCGGAGACGAAGGAAGTTCCCTTTACCTTCACCGAAACCATCCCGCACAAGAAAACGCGGATTGAGACGTTCTTCGAGAACATGCCGTATACCGAGAAGGTCGCTCAGAAATACACTGTGATGGTGCCGGAAACCAAAACCCGCACCATGACCTACGCGGTGCCAGTTCCGGTCAAGCATCCGGTCACGCAAACCTACACCGTCATGGTGCCGGAGAAAGTCACCAAGACGCAGCAATACAGAGTCTTGAAGCCAGTCATTCGGCATGTGCCGCAGACATACACAATCTGCGTTCCAGAGCAACGCAAGCGAACCGAACAATACACAATCAACGTACCGGAACTGCGTGCCGTCACTCGCAAATACTGCGTGATGGTGCCGGAGTACGAACTGAAAACGGTTGTCGAAACGGTTCATGTCCCAGCCGTAAAAACCGTCCAACAGCCATACTGCGTGATGGTGCCGGAAACGTCTTACCGTCTCGAACCGTACTGCGTCAAAGTGCCTTACACGGTCGAGGACACCGTCCCAGTCACTGTGATGGTTCCGCACCAAGAGAAACGAACGGCTTACCGCACGATCTCCCACATGGTGCCCGTGCTGAAAGCCAGCGAAACCTACGTCGACGAAGGCGAATGGAAACTCGTCCCAGGTTGCCCCACGCCGAACTGTATGGCAGCTGGCCCATGTGGTCCCTGTCAACAACCGGTTAGCACCTGCAACATGCCAGGTGGTTCTTGCATGCCCGGCATGAGCAGCTGCCAAACTGGCTGCCCAGACTGCAACGGCATGGGTCACGAATGCAAAGGGACCGTCGGGATGCATTGTCTCGGTGGATACGCTGGCCTGAGTGTCGGCGTGCGTGGGGCGCATGGATGCGTGGAAGACGGACTCGGTTTGATCCACGGCTATGGCAGTTGTGCCACGGGCTTCATGGAATCCGTGTGCGATGTCGTCGGAACGGAACTCGGTCACGCGAAAGATTACCTCTACCGCAAGTGCGATCACTTCACGACGCCGCGTTACGTGCCGTTGCCGGTTCCGCCGGTCATGCCCTACGCTCCGGTCGGTTACGGTGCCGCTCCTTATTATTACCCCGTCAGCCCGGAAGTGCTCGAGCAAGAAGCTCCTAAAGCTCCGGCTCCAGCTCCGGAAAAAACGACCCAAACTGAGAAATCGACCGACATCGAACTGACCGCTTGCACAAGCGATTGCCCGATGCCGCGTCCGATGGAATGCAACACGACCCCGGTTTCGGTTCACAACCCGAGCCCGCAATGTGAAATGGCTTCCGCGCACGCTAAGCCACAACCCATGCGGTGGGTTTGGATGCCGAAGTGGGTCCGCAAGACGGCCATGTGCCCGTCGATGAAGCAAGTGTCGAAGAAAGTTCCTTACACCTACTGCGTGACGGTTTACAAACCGCAAACGCAAATGAAGAAGGTGCAAACTACGCTGTGCAAAATGGAAACTCGCGTCCGCAAGGTTCCGGTCTGCACGATGCGTCGCGAAGTTCGCACCCGCAATGTCAAAGTCTGCTACTCGGTGCCGAAGCAAATTACCCGTCAAGTTCCGATCTGTCGTCAACGCCCCGCCATGATCGAGAAAGTCTCGAATGTCGTGGTCTGCGTTCCGCAAGTTCGGACTCGCGAAGTCTGCTACACCGTGCCACGTCAGGTCTGCAAAACCAAGTTGGTCCCTGTTCAACAAATGGTTTGCGAAACGAAAACTCGTGAAGTCGAATGCACCGTCTGGCGACCGGAACAACGCTCACGCGTCGTGACCGTCACCAGCTACACGCTGCAACCACGGACCTGCACGGACTACTGCACCGTGATGAAACCGGAAGTTCGGACCCGTCTCGTTCCCCGCACGTACCACAAGGCTGTCGAACGCCAACGATGCGTCGAGTACGTCGAATACGAACACCGTCAACAACAATCCACACGGACCGTGGTTTCTTACCGGATGGTGCCGGAAGAGAAAGTTGTCACCGAGCAGATTCAGATTCCTTACACTGTTACCGAGGAATACTACGAGCCGGTCGTGCGGATGAAATCTCTCCACGCCAACGTTCCCAAACTCATCAAGCGACCGGGCATTATTGAAGATGAATGTCATCCAATGCCCGCCGCGATGCACGGGGAGCAACACCACATCAGCGCACCGATGGCACCCATCCCACCGATGCCAACGGAATGCTGCCCTGAAAAATAATCGAGTCTGCAGATTCGATTGACGAACCATCGGAAATCCCGCTCGCGGTTTCGACCACGAGCGGGATTTCTGTGTTTATGCAGTTGGCCACAGCGTCTGAACCAACTCCCAATCGACGGTCACTCCTAATCCGGGAGCATCGTTCAATTGCACGATTGGTCCTTCGATCACCAGCCGATTAGTGACCACGCGTTGCTCATGGTAGGTCGGTCCCAGAATGTCGCCGGGATAGGATTCGACCTGCAAGTTCTTACAGCCGACGACGAGTTGTGCCATGGCGGCACAGGCGATGTCCAACTCCAAATTCGATCCGATGCTGCACGCCACGCCATGATCGGCCGCCAACTCCGCGATGCGTTGCGACTTGCGAATTCCACCATTTTTGCCAGGGTAGATGCTGATCACATCACACGCGTTGGCTCGAATACATTCGAGTGCATCGAAATAATCGAAGCAGATGTCGTCAGCCATCACCTTCAATCCCGTCTCGCGTCGCACCTCGGCTAACCCCTGAAAGTCGCCGCGTGGCGTGGGTTGTTCGAACAGTGAAATCTGAGTGTCTTCGAGTTGGCGGGCCGCTTCGATTGCGGTTTCCACATCGAATCCACCATTGGCATCAATGACGAGATCAATCTCATCGCCAGCGACTTCCCGCACGATCCGCACACGTTCGACATCTTTCGCCAGCTTCGTACCGACTTTGACTTTGATCGTTGTGAACCCCTCGCGAACGAGTTCCGCGGTCCGATTTCGCGCACGCTCTGGATCGTAAGCTCCCATCGAAAATCGACAGCGAATATCCGTCGAACGCTGGGCACCGCCGAGCAACTCGTAAATCGGTTGTCGTTTCGCTTTACCGACAATGTCCCAACACGCCATCTCGATTGCCGACTTCGCGAACCAGTTACCGACCGACAATCGATCGAGAATGCCATCCACTTCGGCGATATCTTCCGGATCGATACCGATCAGTGCCGGTCCGAAGACTTCGTCGATGATGGCTTTCGCGCCCCAGACGGTTTCGCCGCTCCAACGGGGCAACACCGTCGCTTCGCCGGCCCCGTCAATTCCTGTATCCGTTGTGACTCGCACCAGCACGTATTGGGAAACTTCATGCCGACCAAGTGCGGAAATCATGCGGTGCGATGGCACCAAAGGAACCCGCACCGGGAAAGTTTCAACCGCCGTGATTTTCATGCCCTCTCCATCTTCGTAAGATATCTTTTAGCGCGAGCTTGCCCCGAAACGTAGCCTGCCAATGCCAACCAAAGCAACCGTGAAAGTAAACTCATGACCGTCACCGCCGGAGCCTCGCGAACCAATCTGACCCCGTTTTGGGGTGTCGAGTTGGCTGGCTGGGGCTACTTTCTAGAACGCACCTGGCAGACCGTTCACGACGATTTGCACGCAACCGCCGTCGTCATCGACAATGACAACACTCGGCTGGCGATTGTCTCTGTCGACTTAATGACAATCGACGAATCGTTCACCCGGTCCGTCCGGGAACGTGTGGCTGCCGAGACGGAAATCGAACCAACCGCGATTCTGATCGCCGCCACGCACACGCACAATGCCCCATCAGCGGGCGGGTACTTGGGTGTCGGGGAAGATAACGAACTTTACCGACAGTGGGCCATCGAACAGACCGCGACGGCGGTCATTCAAGCCGACCGACAACGCGAGCCAGTTTCTCTTGCGTCTGCGACCACACGACTCGCCGGTCAGACATTCAACCGTACTCGCGAGAACGGTGCTGTTGATCCCACTTTGACGACGTTACGAATCGATCGCACCGACGGTTCCACGTTGGCGTTTCTCGTGAACTTCCAAGCTCATCCGACAGTCGCAACCAAGCTGCGTCCGTTTGCCGTCAGCCGTGACATGCCGGGAGATGTTTGCGACGCCATCGAAGCCGCGTATCCAGACGCCTTGGCACTCTACCTGCAAGGGTCGTCGGGCGACGTCAACTTTCACCGACACTACTCGACGCCCGAACGTTGTGGGGAACCGGGACGATTCACCGCCGGGCTTGCCATGGCCGCACAAGGCGACGCAAAATTACTCGACGCCCCGAAACTCGGTTTTATCAGTGAATCGGTCGAACTGCCAACACGACGTTGGACCCGCGAGGAAATCGATCACGATCGTGACGAAGCCCAACGCCGACTCCGTGAAATTGACATGGACGGTTGGCAAGACACCATCGGCAAAGTGATGACGAATCATCCCGAGGAAATGATCGCACGCCACGGTGGCGATGAATGGCTCGCGGTCCGGGCGATGTGCCGATTCAACTTGGCATGGACCTTTGAAATCCTCAAAGATTGGGAATCACGCCCTGAGACATTGAAAACCGAGGTGCAAGTCATTCAAATCGGCGAGCTGACAATCATTGCGAACGGCTCCGAGTTCTTCAGTTCCTTAGCGCTTGATGTGCGGAATCGACTTGGGGTGGATCACTTGATGATCGTTGGTTACGCGAACGGGCGGATCGGATATTTGCCGGACGCACACGACATTGCCGCCCGCAGTTACGCGGCTTACCAAAGCCCCAAGTACTGTCTGCAGTTTCCCTTCACGAACGCCTCGGGACCAGCGATGTGTGACGCGATGGTGAAGCTGGTTCGCAGTTTGGATTCCCGCTCGTAAATCGAAAATCATTGTCTGACCGATATCGAAACCGAGACGCTCCGTGAAACGCATTTTTCTGACACTGGCCATCATCGCCAACATCATGTTAATCGTGACGATGATCCTGGGCTTACTCATCGGCGATGCTGCCGACCGCGATCCCGCGGTCCAAGCGATTGTGGGTTATCACTTTTTACTGGCTATCGGCAGCTTAATTTTCGCAATCGGCGTGCATGCCTTGGTGTTTACGTACTTCATGGGAACCGGTCGGTGGATGGAGGAAACATGCACCGCATATCGACTACCTAATACCTTCCAGGCAACGAGCCAATCGCTGAAGTACCGTGTGCTGGCCCCAATGATGGCGGCGGTGATGCTGTTATTGTTCACAGGGGCATTGGGAGCCGCCGCCGATCCAGCGTCACCGGTTGAATTCACCGGGGTCGCGGGAATCGATGCCGGTACAATTCACTTTTTGCTCGCAGCCACAACGATCGGCGTGCAATTCATCGTCAACGGTCTGGAATACCTATCGATCCAAAGCAACATGGATTTGATCGAACAAGTCATGAGCGAAGTCCGCCGCATCCGTCTTGAGCGTGGCATGCCCGTTTCGTGACCATACGATATATCGTGACACGCCCGACGAATTCAGAAAAGAAAGCCAGCTGTGTCATTGGGTCTTGATTCATTGCCGCGAACCGTCGAACTCCTTGAACAGGGATTAGGGCGTTTGCACTTGGGCGCACAGGTTTACGTTAGTCGGTCTGGTGAACCGCTGGCGAATTTCGCGATTGGTGAAAATCGCCCCAGTGAACCGCTCACTGAAGACATGGCAATGCTGTGGTTGTCGGCCGGGAAGCCGATTACCGCAGCGGCGATTCTTTTGGCTTGGCAGCGTGGGCAACTGAGTCTCGACGATGCAGTTGTGAAGTTCCTTCCGGAGTTTGCAGCCAACGGGAAAGATGCTGTTACAATCCGTCATCTGCTAACACACACCGCACCGTTAAGAGCCATCGAAACCGGTTGGCCGAATGCCGATTGGGACGGCGTCATCCAACGGTTATGCGATGCGGAACCGGAACCTAATTGGACGACCGGACAACGAGCCGGTTATCACCCACAGAGCAGTTGGTTCATTCTCGGTGAAATTCTGCAACGAGTTTTCGGAAAGCCGTTCACGACGTGTCTTGTCGAGAACATTTTCGCACCGCTGGGAATGAAGAACGTTTTTACCACCGCCGACATTTCTATCGACGACCAACTCGGTTTGATTTACGAACGCAGCAAAGGCGGACTTAGTGAACTGCCTTGGCATTTAGACGGCTATCGAAAAACGCCGTCACCGGGTTCGAGTTTGCGTGGGTCCGCTGCGACTTTAGGACGATTCTACGAAAGCTTACTCACTCCGCCGGTCGATTGGCTCACGCCACAAACGATTGCAGCGATGACGGCGATCCACCGTCGAGGGATGTTCGATGAAACCCTGCAACATCAAGTGGACTTCGGGTTGGGTGTGATTGTCGATTCCAACATTTATGGCGAGTCGACCGTACCCTACGGATATGGGACGCACTGCTCGTCTCGGACATTTGGACACGGTGGTTCGCAGTCATCGATCGGATTTGCCGACCCGGAATACGGTCTGGTCGTGTGCGTCATCACGAATGGTCGGCCCGGCGAACCCCAACACCAACGCCGCAATCGAGCAGTGAATTCAGCGATCTACGAAGACCTGGGGCTGGCAACCGCGTTAAGTTGATCGCTACGGTGAAACCGCTCCGATGAACGGTTTCGTGCCAAATTGACCGAGCGGTTTTCCTGCGGATTTGGGAATCGCATTTCCGGTGGGTTTCAGGAATGTCGCTGCGGCTGGGTCTTCAGACGCGAACGTCACCGAGACACCGGTCTTGCCATTGTCGGGTTGGAAAATGTCGAGTGCGTTTGACTCCCCACCTGCGTCCGCAGTCGAAAAATTCCAGCCGATACCGTTGGATACGAATCGATCAGAAAGTAACGCTTTCCCGTCTCCCTGTTCAAGTTGAACAGCGGTTCCCGAAATTTTGGCAAAGAGATTTCTGCGGACTGCGAAACTTTGGTTCTTCTTCAGCGACGCCTTCGGCAACCCGGTAAACACCAGACCGCTTTGCAAGTTGAACAGGGTGTTGTTGCCGACGATAACATTGAACTGCTCGGCATCGCGGCTATCAATTCGAATTCCTGTTCCGCCGCCCGCGCCGATGATGCGGTTTTCCAGAATCCGAACCGTGTTGACATCTTTGCCAACCTCGATACCCGCTTTCATCGGCCCGACGATTTGACAATTCCGCACCGTCACATAGGACAATGTTTCTTCAAATTGCGAGTACTGGGCGGCGGGTTGCAAACTAATTCCAATGCTGTTCGAACCGCCTTGGAGGTCGAGTCGTTCGAAGACGATATCTTGCCCACCGCGACTCTCGCCAATCGCTCCTTCGGCGAGCACTCCCGTTTGACCGTAGCCACGGATTTTCAGGTTCTTCAGCCGCATGCCTTGGGACATATCCGAGACTCGAATCGCCACTGGCGAACCGCTGGCATCAATTTCGATATTCTCAAGGACAACATTCTTCAGCTTGCTGATTTCGACAATGGGATCGCCGCCGGACACTTTCAACTTCGCCGGGTTATTGGCATCCGAGCGAATCTGCACGCTCGTGTTCCAAAGGTAGTCGTTGTTGACGATCTGAATCCGTTCGGCGAACGTCTCGCCAGCTGCCAACTCAATTTCCTGGCGTGGCAAACGCATTCCCGGAGTGACACTGGTTTTGATGAACTCCAACGCGGCGGCAATGCTTGCGAAGTGAGAATCCGCACCACCGACCCGAATCGGCTTTCCGAGCAATTCGATCTTGGGGGATTCGTTTGCTGTTTCAGCTTCGTTGTTGGGTTTTGGATCTGCCGCTGCAGTCTGTTCGTCATCCGGCTTCGCTGGCTCTTCACCACCGCCACTAAAGATGAAAAACGCCGCTAACCCCAAAACTAAGACGCCAACCGCCCCCCCGATGAGCACCTTTGGATTTTTCTTCCAGTCGGCCTTGGTGGATTTCGGCTTTGAACGTCTGACGATCGACGAACCACGTGTCGTCGGTTTGACAACCGGCGGGGACGTATCAAGAGCGAAACTGGGAAACTCATTGTTCTCACTCCGCGACTCAACCGGCGTCGCAACCGGCGTCTCGGTTTGGACGCCCGGTTGATTTGCCGGGGTCGCGGTAGGTGGTGGCCCATCGGACGTTTCCGGATTTGCAACCGGTTCGCTGACGGAAACGGCCTTAGCTGCCGGCACTGACTGTGCAGTGGGAACAGGGTCGGCAGCTTTCGCGACTTTCACGGAGGAACCGGGCCGTTGTATCGGCTGTTCCGTATGGTTCCCCGATTCCATGGCCGGTGACGATTGCGGTTCTAACGCCTCTTCCTGCAAGGAAATCGCGGGCGGCGGTTCGTTGGGCTCACTTTTCCCACCCAAATTCGCCAAGAACGAGGAAAGTTCCTGCTCGTTGTTTTCCGCGTTCTCTGGAGATGCCACCTTTGTCGAGGGACTCGTCACCGAAGCAGACGAATCCGCTGGGTTTTCGGGGTGTCTGTTGGGACCGTCCACGTCGTTCGTATCGTGTCGAGTATTCGATGCCGGCTTCGCGGTCGACGGCGGAGGTGTTACCGGAATTGCTTGAGCGATGGGAACGGCAGGCCTCACCGCTCCGGTATCACTGGATGGCAAGTCTTTCTTCGTGGACGCAGATCGTGGTGCCGAATCCGAAAAATTCGGGTGATCGATTCGCCAAGAATCACTCGCATTTTCGTTCAGCCAGACGCCCAAATCCTGCATGATCTCTTCTGCAGTTTGGTGACGTTCCTCGACTTTCTTGGCCATCATTTTCCGAATAATGGCGAGCAAGTCCTCTGGCACGTCGGCTCGATCGTTCTGGATCGGCATCGGTTCTTTGGTTTGATGGGCCATCAACCGTTGTGCCAAAGTGCCTTCGCGAAATGGCGGATGTCCAGTCAAAATGAAGTAAAATGTACACCCCAGACTGTATAAGTCCGCTCGATGATCGACGTTATGGCTATCGAGGGCTTGCTCGGGTGCCAAATAGTCTGCGGTGCCGAGGACCTTCTCATCGTGGGCCACGGTGAGCGATTCGCCGTCCTCTTCATTGAAAAACCGCGCGAGCCCCATGTCCAAAATCCGGACATTTCCATTGCGATCGACAAGTAAGTTCCCTGGCTTGATGTCGCGATGTACCATCCCAGCCGCATGAGCATGGGCCAAACCCGCCGCGCTCTGACGGATGTACTCAGCAGCCTCGACATAATCGAGAACGCCGTCTTGGGCCACGATCTCTTGCAGATCACGGCCGTCGACGTACTCCATCACGAGAAAGTGAATTTCCTGGCCTTTTTCGGACTCGTGGTCGACATCGTACGCCCGCACGATGTTCGGGTGATCCAGCGATGCCACCGCTTGGGCTTCCCGATGAAAACGAGCCAGATAAGACGTGTCGTTCACCCGCTTCGCTGGCAACACTTTGATCGCGCATCGCCGCCGCATGAGCACGTGTTCCGCCAGGTAAACGGAACTCATTCCGCCTTTCCCCAGCAACGAAAGCAGCCGGTATTTGCCGAGGAAAAACCCCTTATGTTTGCCCTGCAAAAGCTTGTCGGCCTGCCATTGCGTCAACACGCCGCGCTCGACCAACTGATCGGAAAGTTGGCGGGAACTTTCGATGCTGACGCCCTGAGACTTCATGTCATCGACGGCGGACTGCAGGCGATCTTGTGGTACAAGATTGCTTTGCCGGACCACATTCAAAAACGAGGGGACAGTCAGCTTGATCGCCATACTTGATGTGCTTGAATTCTGGCAGCGGAACAAAGGCAGCGTTCGAAATCGACTGGATTTCGACTCTTGTCGAACCTAAAACGCATGTTAACACTGGAAGAAGATTACGAATCGAAATTGCGAACGCACGGGAGCAATCTTCCCAATTGAATTCCTATGCCCTAAAGTTACCAGCGTCCCACACCGCTTTCTAGTGTGATCAGCCGAAAAGGCACCTCGGATAAGGTCCGAACCTCACTTAATCATGGAATAGAACTTGCGTATGTCAACTGAAATGCCGAGCTCTGAAACGACGTCGACAGTTGACGAAACGAATCTGACATCGAGCCAACCCGAGCCTGGTCGTCAATGGCTGGGTTCGGTGATGATGATGGTCTCGGCATTGGTCTTCGTCTTGATTGTCGGCGAAAAAACCGTTGGGCTTCCGTTTGAGATGCCCCGTTCGTTTTATGCGTTTCCGATATTGTGGTTCGCGGGAGCGTTTGTGATGCTGTTGGCGGGCGTATTTGTTGTAAGTCTTGCCACCCCAAACACTAAGGCCGCATGGCAACCGAGCAAGCCCGGTCAGCGGTTCGACAACGTCATTTTGTACACACGTCCGGGATGTCATTTGTGCGATGTCGCCAATGACATTTTGGCGAAGTATCGGCAGTACCTTCCCGAAACCGAAGAAGTCAACATCGAATCGAATCCCGAACTCTTGGAAAAATACAGCATGGACATTCCTGTGGTCTCATGTGATGGCAAGGTCCGGTTTCGAGGACACGTCGACGAAATTCTGCTGAGACGGTTAATCGAAGCCACTCCGCCACAAAGCGACGGCTGAACGGAATTTGAGAATCGGTCAAGTCCATACCCCACCCGCGATAAACTTCTTATACTGTCGGAGGGATGACTCAGATTCTCCACTATTCAAGCGATCCGCCCACATCCAAACGGTGTGTGTGGTTCATCAATTACTTTTTCACCCACTTCGGCTTTTGAATTCCATGGCGAATTTCAGCGAAACATCTCTATCCAACTCCAAGATTTTGATCGCCGACGACAATACGCAGAACTGCGAGTTGCTCGATGCGTATCTCGCAACCGAAGATTACGAGATCGGTTTTGCCTACGACGGACAGCAAACTTTGGAGAAGGTGACGGAGTTTTCACCGGATCTGATTTTGCTCGACATCATGATGCCCAAGCTCAGTGGCTATGAAGTCTGCGAGAAACTCAAAACGGATCCAAAAACAAAATCGATCCCGATCTTGATGGTAACTGCCCTCAACGAGAAAAATGATATTGAGAAAGCCGTTCAAGCCGGTTGTGACGATTTTCTCACGAAACCCGTCAATCAACTGGAATTGAAAACCCGTGTGCGGTCGTTGTTACGTGTCCGCCATTTGACGAACGAACGCGATCGCCTGTTGGCTTACTTGGCCGAAGTCGAAAAAACGGGCCAAGATACCAAAGCGGCCGACTCCTAACTTATCCGACGTTTCCCAAGAATCCCCCCTCATTGCATGCCCGCCCGAACAGAAGTGAGTCCGTTGAGTGTTTCCGCAGAGTCCACCGAGGAGCGTCTACCGCGTGTTATTATCAAATCACGCCGGGCGCAGCCGTTCTTTTATCGTCATCCCTGGGTCTTTGCCGGTGCCGTAAAGCGGGTGGAAGGCAACCCGTCCGCCGGTGATGTTGTCGACCTGTACTCCGGGGAGGGCAAATTTATCGCCCGCGGGTTGTACAATCCGAACAGCAATATTCGCGTTAGACTTTATACGTGGGACTCCGCAGACCAATTGGATGCCGACTTCTGGCGTGCTCGAATCGATATCGCGATTGCCCTGCGAGAATCGATTGCCGGTTCCAACGGAAAAACCGCTTCCGCTCATTCGGCCGAACGGCTGATCTACAGCGAGGGCGACGAACTCTCCGGCTTGGTTGTCGATCGCTATGGCGATTGGCTCCTCGTGCAGTTCACGAGTTTGGCTCTCTACGAACGTCGTGAGATTATCCTCAGTCATCTTCGCGAGCGTCTGAACCCGCAGGGGATTTGGCTGCGAACCGAAAAGGGCATTCGTGAGGCCGAGGGGTTGGAAATTGTCGACGGATCTCTCGATGGCACCTCACCGCCTCGATCGTTGGTCATTGAGGAGCACGGCTTAAAATTTCAGGTCGATGTCGTGGAAGGGCAGAAGACCGGGACCTTTCTCGACCAACGTGATAACCGTGTTGCCGCCGCGAAGTACATGACCGGACGAAACGTGCTCGATGTTTTCTGCTACACCGGCGGGTTCGGTATCGCGGCGATCAAACACGGTGGTGCCCAGCATGTCACGGCCGTCGATGTCTCTGAAAAAGCCTTGGCAACCGCTGCCGTCAATGCAGAACTCAACGGCATTGCAGACCGGATCACATTCGAGAAATCCATTGCGTTCGACTATCTGGAATCGGCTCAGGAAAACGATTGCAAGTTCGACGCCGTCATTCTCGATCCACCAAAAATGACGCGTAACCGGGCCGGGATCGACAAAGCCCTAAAAGGGTATCACAGTTTGAATCGGTTGGCTGTCGAGCGACTGATACCGGGAGGTATTTTGGTCACGAATAGTTGCTCGGGACTGGTTGATCGTGATGAATTCGCTGGGATGCTGGTCGATGTGGCACTTCGTTCCGGCCGAACGCTACAGATTTTGGAATCGCGGGGTCAAAGTCCAGACCATCCGATTTCCGCGTTCTGCCCAGAGACGGCTTATCTGAAATGCTTTATCTGCCGAGTTGTCTGATCCGCTTTTGTATTCACGAGGCGTGCGTAAATCTCCACGATCTATGCACTTCCAGAGACACGACTCGCAACGCGAAGTCGTCAACTTGCTCCAACTGATTGATCACGAGAATTCCAGTCATGGTCACGCGGAAACAACGCGAACGGCGACAACTCCTTGAAGAGCAGCGATTAGGGGTTCGCACCTCCGAGCAACTCCTCATCGATTGGCTCCCGGATTCGCCGCCTAGTCGCATGATTTGCACATCGCTCGGTCGCGGACAACTTGCCGCTGCCGCTGCCAAGCGTTGGCCAAATGCGAAGGTCGACTGCCTATTTCTCGATTTGTTCCTTGCCGAACGAGCACAAAAAGCTCAGTCCGACCAGGAATTGCCGAACTTAGAATTTCGATGTGAGGTCGATTTTCCAGAGCCATCGTGCGAACTCGCTGCACTTCCTTTCACCACGGGCGGTGAAGCGGAACTCACCTGGAACCTGATGCAAACCGCGTTCGAGCGTTTAGAAGTCGGCGGTCAACTGGCCGTCGCGGTCGACAACCCCGATGATACCTGGCTCCGCGAACGGATGAAGTCGCTATTTAAAAAGACGACGATCATTCCCGACAAGCTAGGCGTGCTATACGTCGGCAAGAAGACAGGTCCACTTAAAAAGGTCAAAGAGTTCGCGGACGAATTTGCGTTTCGCGATGCAGGGCGGTTGTACAAAGTCGTCACGCAACCCAGCGTGTTCAGTCATCGACGACTCGACTTGGGTGCACGTGCGTTGATGGAAGCCATGGTCCTCAAACCCGGCGACCGGATCTTGGAATTGGGTTGCGGTGCCGGAGCAGTATGCTTTGCGGCCGCCGGCCGAAATCCCGATGGAATCGTCCACGGACTCGACTCCAATCCGCGAGCGGTGGCCTGCACACTTGAGGGTGCGAAGCGAAACGAGTTGCCTAACATCACGGCCGCACTCACAGCGGATGCCTGTGTCGAAGACGTCGGAAGTTACGATTTGGTCCTGGCTAATCCGCCCTATTTTTCAAACTTTCGCATCGCGGAACTCTTTGTGAACTCCGCGGCCGAAGCCTTGAAAAAAGGGGGGCGGTTACAAATCGTCACCAAGCATCCCACATGGTTTTTGGAACGGCTTCCGCAACAGTTCAGACGTGTCCGTGCCACTGAAAGTCGCCGATATTCAATCGTCTCTGGTGTGAAGTGATTTCCCGTCTTTTTGACCACAGTCGATCATTCTTTTGATCCACCGGCTCAAAACATCCGTTGTTCCACCGCCTGAAATCCGTAAGATCAAAGTGAAGGATCTGTCGGAAACATCATTGCGAGGTGGAAATGCAAGCACTTCTGTTAATCGCCGCCACACTCACCGGTTCGCCGCACGTCGCGGTTTGTGACTCCCCCGTGGGAGCCGCCACCATTTTGGAAAACCACGTGCAATCTGGCACGCTGTTGTTCTCTGAGGGTGATTGCCTGGCGGTTCGAATCTTCACGAAAAGCCCCTATACCCACGTCGCAACGGTCGTCGAGCAAGACGGCAAGTTCTATGTCTACGACAGTATGAACGGCGTCGGCGTGCGGAAACTTTCACTCCGGGAGTATTGCCGAGTCGAAGCCCCAAACACGATGCATGTGTATCATCCGAAACGGAGTTTTACTGCAGGAAAGTTCCAGGCGTTCGTGGACCACCTGGAGTCGGAAATCGGCCGAGAGTACGGCGTGAAACACCACCTCTCAGGTGAACGGGCCAAAGGGATTCACTGCGCGGAATATGTGACGGACGCGCTCTGTGCGTGCAAAATCGTCTCCGCAAAGAAGCCGCCAAAGGTGTCTCCTGATAGTCTGCGTGCGGGTGTCGAGAACGCCGATATTTACTACTCGGCGTTGAAAGTCACCCTCGACACACAACTTCCATCCGCATCACCAGAGTCGAGTTGTTGCGAACGGTTCTGGTTCAACACGAAACAAAGGACCCGTTTGATCTGCGCGAAACTCAAGGGGTGGTGTCTCTGTAAATAGTACGCGTCGTTCAGTTTGACTCAGCGGTTTCTCGGCGTTTCTTGATCAGGTCGACGACGACAGCATCGAGTTCCTCAAGACCGCGGTTCGGTTTGATCTGGTAATAACCGATCTTGTAATGAGCGACCGAGCCACTGGGATCGATGACGACCCACAACGGCAACGACCCGCCATTTTTGAGGGGATTGCCGTAGGTCCTGAGTACGGCCCCATCGTCGAGCAGGATCGGATACCCAAGATTCATAAACTCAGCCAACTTTCGCACGCCGCGTTTCGCCAAATGATCCGCCCCCGTGCCCAATCGCTCATCGACCGCCACGCCGTAAATCTTCACCCCGAGCTTGTTCCGTTTGCCGTGCAGAAAATCTAAATATCCTACTTGTCCATAGGGCTCGGTGAGTTTTTCGTCGTGATATTTCCAGAAGTGCAAGACCACGACTTGATCGTCGTCCACGTCCGCGGCTAATTTGACGGACTTTCCGGTGAGATCCGACAACGTAAACTTCGGTGCCGATTCCCCAAGGAATTTGCCAGCAAGATTGCTCAGATCTCGATCCCGTTGCGTCTGTGCCTGCACATCCTTCTTGATGACAGCGACCAACGTTTGCAACGAGGTCTTCTGCACCGACTTTTCCAGGTCCGGGAGCAACCGAGTTGTCAATTGAATCTGATTGTCGTGCAGATCGGGAGTCGTCTCGTTGACCCGACGTTCAAGCTTGGTCTGCAACTCTTGCAGTCCATCAAACGCATTTGTCAGTTGATCTGCCAACGGTCCTTCGACCGATCGAAGCGATTTGCGTTCCATTTGAAGTTGATAACGATCCCCACGCCCGAGGAATAACCGACCTTCGGCTGTGAGGAGCAGGAGATTCTCTTTGTCCACCATCAATGTCGTCTGACGAGCCGGGTGGGAGGTCATTTCGATGACCCAGCATGCGACTTTTTTCCCATCGTCGGAAACTTGCACAGACTGCTCGCTCTCCACAACGAAACGAGTCTTCTCGTGCTCCCACTCCATTCCGATTCTCAACGCCTCATCCGTGGGCAACACGATCGGTGGCAGATCCACCGGTGAGGGGACTTCATTGTGGGTCTGCAATACTCGCGGAAGTTGCCCGCTGGCGTGCTGATTGTTCTTCTCGAACTTTGCCAACCCAAAGCGTTCCGGCCAGGCAAATTCCCCGGCTCCGGTTTCGACGACACTCCAGAACATTTGCGGTTGACCGTCGGTGTTTAGCAGTCGACACGTCAACTCGAATGATTTGAGATCCCCCACGCCTTCACCGGCCACTTGCTTCAATTGACCGACATATTGGACCTCTGTAATCGAATCCGCCGGTAAGGCGGCTAACAAGGCGCAGGCGAGGCTAAAAGCGAACATGGCGGGCAACCGATCTTATCTGGTTGGAACAGTGGGGTGGGACTAGACCGATCTATCTTCTCCGATCCGTGACGCGACGTCCAGGGATCGGGACATTCGTTCTTCATCGAAAACTCATGAACTGACAGCTCTAGTGTTCGTTGACAGTCATCCCATGCCACTCTAGTCTGGCGAACGTCTGACTACTTCTTCACGTCAAACCCCACTTAGCAACCATGCGCTACGCGATTCTCTCGACCCTTGCTGGGCTTCTGCTGACAAATCCGGTCGCCGGTCAACAACCGAACACGGCGGAGACGGAAGAACCCAAGAACGTCACCATCGAACGTGAACCGGTACAAATCATTCCCAGCGAGGAATTTCAGATTCCGCTCGTGCTCCAACCGCATCGTCAGGTGGAACTGGTAGCGCATGCGGACGGCATTGTTTCGGTGATGAACGCGAAGGTTGGCGGAAAACTGGCTAAACAAGCCGAAGCCCTTCGTCTGGATGACCGGGAATATCAGTTACAAGTCGAACAAGCACGAGCGGAACTGAAGCTGGCCGAACTCCAAGAGAAAGCCGCCATTGCCGAAACCAAACCGCAAATGGCAGCATTAGTGGAAGCTCGGAAGGCGGCAGTTAGTCTGGCAGAGTTGCGACGAAGCCGGGCAATCGTGCGAGCGCCGTTTGACGGTACTGCACTTCGAGTTCATGTGGGTGAAGGGGAATGGGTTCGCGCCGGTCAACCTTTGGTCACTTTTGGCGACGTGACCAAACTCTCGGTTGAACTTCCTGTCGTTCGTCAGTCGAGCGACGACGAAAAAACCGAAGCCACAATCGAAGTGGGCAAACCGTATGCAGTCCAAATCAATGGGGAGACGGTTTCCGGCACCATCGAAAGTCTCCCGCCATTGGCTGACGATTTCGGACCGTTACGAAACCTAATCGACAATCTAGGTTCCGCTGTGGTGACGTTCGACAATGCCCAGTCTGAGTTTCTTGTCGGCCAAGCGGTGCACATTCCGCTGATCCCACACCAACCTGTCGCGAGTGTGCCCAATTCTGTTCTCCAGGCCTCGCCGGACGACAACAGCTGGAAAGTTCAAGTCGTGCGTGACAATACCGTTCGCGATGTGACGGTATCGATCCTCGCGCGAATCGATGGCGACCGAACCTATACTTCGGGAGCGTTTCAGGCGAAAGACGAATTGATTGTCAAAGCCTCCCAGCCGCTCGTCGATGGCACGAAGCTGCAATCTGCCAATACGCCCCCGGCCCCCAAAAAACCGGCTCGCCCCGTCTTTGACGATTTTTAGACCGCTTTGAATCTTGGCAACAAGTCATCTGCTGTGGTTGGTTTCGTTGCGGTACGTCTCGGAGTAGAATCCTCACTATTCCCGCAACGACATCCCAACGAAACCCATTCCGATGACGAAACGCCCCGCCGCGAATCGCGTGTTTTTTCGTGAGTTCTTCCGGCAGTTCCATACGACAGGTTCGATCGTTCCCAGCAGTCGATACCTTTCTCGATCACTGGCTAAGTTCGTCATCAACCGGGTCGAAGACCGTCCGCTTCGAATTCTAGAAGTGGGACCGGGAACGGGTCCTGTAACACGACAAATCGCCCAAGCGATGCAACTGCAGGATCGTCTCGATCTCGTCGAAATCAACCCGGAATTCGTTCGCGTCTTGAATGAACAAATTGAAAGCGAACCGGTCTTGCAAGCTGTCGCGGACCGCATTCGAGTTCTGAACCAACCGATCGAAGACGTCGAAGACTCAGACCCGTATGACGTTATTATTTCCGGGTTGCCCTTCAACAACTTCGATGGCAATCTCGTTGCGAGCATTCTTCAGCGGTTTGAACAACTCGCATGTCCGGGCGGACGTCTGTCGTTCTTCGAATATGTGGGGATTCGGAAGTTGAAGTCGACGGTGAGTCCGGGAAGAAAAACCCGGGAGCGAATGCGTAGCGTGACGGCTTCCCTCAACCAATATCTGGCTGCCGAGACCAGCCGCGACACGATTTTGAGGAACGTCCCGCCTGCATGGGTTCACCATGTGCAGTTTCCAGGCGAGACGAAAGCCCCCGCGGAAACAGATCAGCCGACTTCGTCGACTCGCGTCTGAGTTCGATCAGAACGGATCGGTCCGTAACTTCGCCCTCGCCACTCGGAGGAAACCCCTCGCAGGCGACGCAACCACGCCTGCCATTGAATTGCCAGCAATACGGTGACTCCCAACGGATGCAACACCAGCCCCAACCACGACTGTCGAAAACGCACCGTCATGACTAACCGAGTCAAAAAGCTCGCAACACAGGCAGCCACCACGATAAGCAGTTGAGCAGTCGAAAACCGCGACCGAGCCAGCAGACACAGAAACGGAAGCACATGCCCCCCAAATAGGAGGAACGTCCACACCCAAATGGCCACAGATGCCGCCAGTCCTTCCGTCGCGTTTTTGCCGAGCCCATTCCAGACGGCCCTCGAACTCTCATACATTCGACAAGTCGCGATCTCGGTGGCATCGAACAGATCGGTCTTGAGTCCATGCTCTCGATACCATCGTGGCAACTTCACGCCGTCATGGAGCGAGTCTCGCAAACCCGCATGCCCGCCGATGGCTTCATAGTCCGAGCGATGCGTCACAAAGAGTTGCCCGCATCCCGCAGCGTAAGCCGGCCTCGTGCAACGCCGCATTCGCCAAACCGGTAAGTAACCGAGCAACACAAAGTGGATCAGCGGGAGTAAAAGTCGTTCACCGAAAGTCACGGTCCTCTGAAACGGGACTCCGCTGACGAGTGCTGCCTGGGATTGCTCGAGAAACCCAACGGCCCGAACGACCGCATCGGGTTTTAATCTGACGTCAGCATCGAGAAAGACAAAAACATCGAAGCGTGCAAACTCCGCGAGTGTCAAACATGCATGCTGTTTGCCACACCAACCGGCGGGCAACCCCACTGCGTTTTCCAACCGCACACGCGGATCGACATCACTAAACTCGCGGACGACCTGGGCAGTTCCATCTTCGGATTGGTCATCCAGAACGACGATTTCAAACTCGACACCTGTCGTTCGAAGAGCCGCTTCGAGGGTTTGCCGGATTCCAGCTTCCTCGTTTCGGGCCGGGATGAGAATCGAAACGCCACGGGCGGACAATGGTTTGTTAGGTACAGCGGGACGTCGGTACTCGAACAGATTCCACACCGTCATCAGAAGAGGAACGACCGCCAAAGCGCACACGACCCAGACAAAAACATCAGTGATCACGAGCGATTCTCCTCGCTACTGCGAAAGTCACTGGTGTGTCTTCTCGGGCGAACGCGCTTACGAACCCGTTCCCACCAACCATAGATTCCACCGGTGCCGGTCCCGCCATCGAGCAACGACTCGAATTTCGATCCGTCCCCTCGTTGCACCGCTTCGGCAAGTTCGTTTTGGGCAGTTTCTAAACTATTCACAACGAAATCGCAGCATGTGAAAACGGACATCAATTGCTCGTCGGGTTTCCATCGCAATTCTCCCAGATTCAGCCGAATTTCTGGCAGTCGATGGTTTCCAAATACGTATTCCACCGCCACCGGCAGGATGAAACAGGAGTCCGCGACCGACATAATGTGGCCGATGCCGCGTTTCACCTGGACGGGACGTTCTCGGACATCTGTAAACCGACCTTGCGGCGTGATCCAGATAATCGATTGAGGTCGTTTGAGAATCTGCAAACTGCGATCCAAAAATTCCTTCGTTCCCTGAGGTCCTGGGGAAACGCCATAAAAACCGAGCCGACGAAAGAATCCGTAGTGTTCCAACATTTTGGAATCCATCGGCACATAATGCGTGTGATTCGAAAAGAAACGCGACGCCAACAACACGCCGACTAGTGGGTCCCACCAGGACGGGTGATTCATAAACACAATCCCGGAAGCCATCTGTCGTGTCTCAGGAAGCCGCGAAATCGCATCTTCGAGGATGCGAACCGCATGAAAATGACGTTTGAGATACCAGAGCGAATAACGAGTGAAATACCGCACAAGTCGGCGGGACGGATACGGAACCGCTGAGTTGATTGAAGTCTTTGTCACATCAGTCGATGCATTCGTCACCAGGCACACTTCCTTCAATGACGTTCGGTTCAACATCACAGTCGTTCGTTATCAGCCACGAGAAGCCGAATGATTCGACTTTGCCACATGTCAGGTCCCGTTAGAATGAAACGGAATCGTGTCGAGAATTCTGCCGAGTTCCGGCTGGAATCGTCTTCAAGACTTTGACCAGACCAGGTTATCGGTTTATTCTATGTTGTAGACGCGTTGTTTCCATCACACATGCGGATGTCGAGGTTCCCAAACCATTGAGTTCCTAGACCTGTGCGCAACCACTCATCCGGTTCTCTCATGAGTATTGACGTTTTTTGTCCGGAGTGCGAACACGAGTTGCATCTTCCCGACGAACGCATGCTCGGACGATGGGCACGGTGTCCTCAGTGCGAGACGAAATTCCAGCTTTTACGCTCGGAACGTCGTCCGGTCCCGAATGTCGATGTTTCCGTGCCTCCGATCGAAGACTCTCCGCCCGCGGACGAATCTGATGATTCGGAAGAGTGCGTGCAGACTTTGGAAGATGTGGGCGATGTCAACTTCGACGATTTGAATTTTGATTTCAGCGACGCACCGGAAGCTGAGGAGTTCCCGTCGCATGACGCCGCAGCCGCAAAAGAGTCTCCGCAAGACGCGTCGAAGTCCGCCGACGAATCCGGTTCGTTGCCGCCAGCATTGTTCAAGGAATTGTTCGGGCAACGATCGTTCGACGCAAAACGGTTCGTCAAATCTCCGGATCAACAGACAGACGATGACTTGTCGCAGCAGGAAAAGTCATCGGGAGTAGCCGAACCGAGTCGCCATCAGACATTGTGGATCGTGCTGTTGGCGTTCTTGATTGGTAGTCTGATCGGATTCGGTGTCTGGTTGGCCGTTGCAGCATTAAAGGCGAAACCTCAGACCGAATCGACATCGGCGATATCATCAATCGAGATCGGCCCGACGTTGGAAGATTGACCTGGTGTCGTGGGGGAAACGACGAGCAGCGTCAGTTGTCCGCGGAGGCTCTCTCGAGCGTCGGGATAACCTTCGATTTGCTGACCGTCTTGAAGGACGACGCGGACGGGCTTAGTCTCATCGACTCCCGCGATCCCTTCGTGAACCAAAGCGGGGAACCGGCTCCATGCCCAAGTCCAGAGTGTCGCATTGGCATCCACTCGACCGGCGATATCGCCCCATTCCTTCTCGGCTTTTAGAAGTTCTTTCCGGTTTGCCTGCCGACACCAAGGTTCCAATACATCGCGGATCCAGGCACGTCGCGACGCCACAAGTTCCTCAAAATCTGCCACTCAATGACTCCACGTTACTCGTCAGGGCTTTCCGTCAGACTCCATTCCACAAGTTTATTATGACCGGCAGTGTAGAGTTTTTCGCCTTGGTCGTCGAATACAAAGTCGTGAACGTGCATGGGTGCCTTTTCTTGGTGGATGAGTTTCCCGGTTTCCGTGTCATAGAAACTCAGGAAGCCACCGTGATCTCCACCAGCAGCGAGCAACCAATTACTCGAATCCGAGAAGTGTAACCGTTCGACGAGTCCTTTGAGCTTGTCGTCTTCGATCTCGTGTAGTCTTTTGCCACTTTCCCATTGAAAAATCTCGACTCGCGACGGTCCACCGAGATGGTCGATGTTACCGATCTTGCCGATCCCGCCAACCGCGATGCGTTTGCCATCGGGAGAGAACGCGACGCTACGAATACCGCCGATGGAGTGGCGGCGTTGCCGCGGGTCCCAGGTGTACATGACCGGCGCATCCAACTCGGCAGCCACCTCGCCTGTTGCAACTTCCCAGACGATCACGTGCCCGATTCGGTCGGCGGTCGCCAAGAATTGGCCATTTGGCGAGAATGCAGCCGCATACAACATGGACGGGTAATGATGCGGCGTCTCTCGAGCGTGTTTCTCCAATGACCGAATCGCTTCGCCGCTATTCGCATCCCAAAGTCGACACACCATGTCGTCGGCCACACTTGCGATCAGTTTGCCATCAGGACTGGCAATCACGCCCCGAATCCAACTCGGGTGAGCCTCGACGTCTCGAATGGATTTCCGTTCTTGCGGGTCCCACCAGATCAAGCGTCCGTCGTACGCTCCCGATACCAATACGTTTCCCGAGTCGCCACCAACCGTGATTCCGGTGACATAACTTTGGTGGGACTCCCCAGTGAGCGGTTGAAACTCTGGTTTCTCGGCATCCGTCTGTAAGGCAACCACTTGAAAGCTGGAATTTCCGACGAACAAAGTCGAAGAATTCGGCTGCCGCGTGATGCAGAACGCGATGTCTTGCGTTCCTCGTTCGGCTATCTTTTTCAGGTTCTTGGGATCGACTGTCATGAAAGAGGCCCTCTACGGAAGTGAATTCGCTAAGTCTGTCAGTCCGATTACGCCAAGACTTCCGAGATGGCTTTGCAACCGAAATCGACAATCGGAACCGGTCGCGAGCCGAGGTAGTATTCGTGGTGCGTCGAGATTCCGACCGCTTCGAAAATCGTCGCAAACAAGTCGCCGGCTTTCGCTTCACCGTCGACAACCGTGTTTCCTTGGGGATCGGTTTTCCCGTAAACGGAACCGCCGCGAACTCCACACCCTGACAGCGAACAACTCCAAGCGGACGCAAAGTGATCCCGCCCCAGACTCGGATTGATGCGGGGCGTCCGGCCGAATTCTCCGAGCGTGATCACCAACGTGTTTTCCAGTAACCCGCGTTGCTCAAGGTCGTCCAGCAAACCGGACATGGATTGATCCAAATCGGCGCACAATTCGCGGTGTGTCTCGAAGTTTTGCCCGTGACTGTCCCACCATGCCCGCGCGACTTTCACGAATGGCACTCCGGCTTCGACGAGACGTCTTGCAACCAGACATTGTTCGCCGAATTGCGTTGGTCCATACATGGCCCGCACGGATTCCGGTTCGCCGGACACATCGAACAAAGTTTCGCTGGCCATCAAGCCTTTGACGCGTTGGTAGGCGGTATTGTGGCTGGCGACGACATCGTTGTGGCGATGCTCACTAAACCCCTTTGCGAGCAGAGTGCGGAGATCATTGCGAGCTTGATGATCCGACACGCTCACCGCTTCCAAACGGGCGATGTTTTGCGGTTTCATTTGATCCGACAGGAACATCGGAGCATAACGCGATCCCAGAAAACCAGACGTGCCTTTGCGTCGGCCTTCGGTCGACGTGTACATGGAGACGTAATCGGGAACTTGGCTGTCGCGTCGTCCGAGTTCGCGAGCGCAGATGGCTCCTAGATCGGGAAACTCGGTCCCCGGTTCCGGTCGACGGCCGGTTTCCATTAATTGGGCACCGCCACCGTGATCGCCGACTTTCGTGTTCAGCGAGCGAATAATCGCGGTATGCTGCATTCGTTGGGCGAGTTTCGGCAGCAGTTCACAAACCTCGACACCGGGCACGTTGGTAGAAATCGCCCGGTACGGTCCGCCGGTCGGTTGGCCGGGTTTCGGATCCCAAGTTTCCAGCTGACTCGCACCGCCAGCCAACCACAGCAAGATCACGTGCTTCTGTTGTTGCTTCAGTTCGCTCGCGAATGTCGGGCTTTGCAGTACATCGAGCGTAGTCATGTCCGCCGCGAATGCCGTCCCTAACGCTGCTGCCGACCCGAGAAACTGACGACGACTCGGCATCACTAAACGGCTCGACGGTTGTTGGTTCGGCATGGCGTTTCCTTTTTCGAATGACGTTCGCAGTCTCACACAGACACGGTCAATCGAAGCGGTTAGTAGTTGAAGCGGAGCTCGGGACTTGTGATCAACGCCCATACGAGTTGTTGAATGGCAGCATCGGTTCGATCGGTCCGGGATTCGAGATATTCTTGACAAGCGGCGAGTTCTTCTGGCTGAGGCTCACGTCCGTAGACGTTCCAGAACGCGGACGTCACTTGCTGACTGGGCGAGTCTATCGAACGGAGTTGCCCGACCAACCGATCGTTCGAGGTTCGCAGCAAATCGTTTTGCACACGTGAGTTATTGTTGAACAACAACGCTTCGTCGACACTGACTTGGAAATGTTCGCCGGGTAGCTCCAGTTCGTTCGCCAAGGAATACGACTGTCGTTCCAAGTTCTCACGCTGTTTGGACCATTCCTCCGCGGGCATATCGAGCGGAAACCGGTCGGCCGCCGTCGTGGCGATGATCAGTGAAATCGCGTACTGCCGAGGCGACAGAACTCGTGTTTGCCCCATCGCAAAATTATCCACGTAAGGCGGCTTTTCTTCGTCGCAGGCACTGCTTCGCGCGTATGTGTCGGACAGGACCAGTTCGCGAATCAGCGGTTTGAGGTGGTAGCCGTTTTCGATCAGAAACTTCGTAGCCGATTCGAGAACTTCCGGGTGATTCGCCGGGTTTTCCGAATGCATTTGATCGAGCGGATGGACTAATCCATGTCCAAAGAACCGAGACCAAAGCCGATTCACAATCGACTTGGCAAGAAAGTGTTGGTTCTCCGGCTTCAATGCGACTTGGACCAACTGCTCACGCGGGCGAAAATCGGGAACGGGGATTTCCGCGTCTTTTTCCTTCGTGGCTTTCTCGACGAGTTTTCGTTCGGCTTCGCGTTCTTCTTTCGACTTTTCGACGTTGGGTTCCTCGACGATATCGCCGGTGAGGAACATCATCTTGGCGTGTTTGTCTTCTCCGGCAGTCGTCTTAAATTTGACTTCCGCATCGAACTTCTCCGCGAGCTTGTCCGACTTCGTGAGGTAAGTCCGTGCAAAGAACGATTTGAAGCCGAAATAGTGATCCTGCTTCCAATCTTCGACGAGCGGATGATCATGACACTGAGCACAATTGATGCTTACGCCGAAGAAAAGACGACTGGTGTCGTTGGCCATATCGTCCGGTTCGCGGATGCGTTTCTTCAGGAATGTGATCGCGTATTGATTCACGTCGTCGTCTGTCGATTCCGTCGGTGGAACCATCAGGTCTTCGAACATCTGATTCCAAGGACGATCTTCAGCGGCCACGACTCGCAGGTATTCGAGCCATTTACTATCGGTGCGATTTTCATTCATGAGAACCGCGTCGAACCAGTTCGCCTGATGAAACGCAAAGTCGGGGCTATCGAGTAGCCGATCGACGAGTTTTTGTCTTTTGTCAGGAGCCGGGTCGTCCAGATACGCTTTGGTTTCCGCTACGGTGGGAATGCGGCCTGCCAAGTCGAGCGTTGTCCGCCGAAGGATGACCGAATCACTTGCAAGCGGGGTCGGGGTAATCTCGTTCGCTCGATTGGCCGCATCGATCTTTTGATCGATTAGCTGAGAAAGCGGGGGCTCGGACGGTTGGTTCTCGGCGAAGAGAGATTCACTGAAACACAAACCAAGCAGGCAGGCGATGCGGGCCGATCGAAACGCAATCATTTTGTCTCCGCAGCCATCTGGAGTTGGGGCGGGTGAGGGCAGGGGGATGGCCAGCGAGGTCAATTGCGGACCATCAATCAGGTTAGCGAATCTTGATGCGTCACGCAAGCAGTTTCAGGTGAAGACTCTGGACGCACGTTAGGGAAGTAGAACGGGATCGATCCAATTGGCATAGTCCCGCACATCGCCACGTGGACCAAACTCGATGATCAGCGTGAGCGTCTCCGCGTTGGCGACATCGATTTCAAGGGATTCGGCCGACTCTTTCCCCGTGTGAGGTTCGCTTCGGAACCGCTCTTCTCCATCTACATCAACGCGAAAAACGGCCATGCCACGACCTTCCGCCGCGTCATCGAGCCCAATCCTTGCGCGGAAATGCCGATATTGCTTGCCGAGTGTGTAGGTGACTTCCGAGTGGCTGATTGCTCCCAAGCCGATGGGATATTCGCGTCCGTCGAGTTGTAGGTATCCATCGAGCACATTCCGATTGACCCGCAGATCCCGTTGTGTCTGCAGAAACGGGATGAAACGAAATTGAGCCGGTGACAACTCGGTCAACCAAGTCGTCTTTCCGCCGAGAAGTCGCCCGGAAATCACGTCCGCCAGCGGTAACGTCAATTCGATACCACAAGCCGCCTGACCGGTAATTTCACGACCATCGATGAGTTTCCAACGAGTCAATGTGATCCAACTGCCGTCGGCAAGCGTCAATAAAACACGGGCCGTCGTCGGTGCAGGGAAGCTGATGATCTCGTCATCCAAACGAACCGCTTGCACATCTTTTGTGGAGACAGGGATCTCCTTGCCGTTGCGGTCTAAAGTGAGCTTGTCGTCTTTCATTCCCAACAGAACGCCCGTCAGTTCATCGCGATTCTTGAGGCGGATTAGGTCCTGCCCTGCATACGGTTTGAGCCCCAAGGCGATGACGCGTCGACGGGGATCAGCCAGACGGGGTACATCGGCAAAAATGGCCTGAACGGTCTCAAACGGAATTTCGGCGACGGGCAGTTGAGAGAACACCGACCATTTCATCCGAACGGCAAGTTCATCGATCCCGATGACAGTTCCGCGGAGCCGATCACCATTGGCCAACACAACAAGCGGCCCACCGTTGACCACTTGCGGTTGTCGACCGGGTGATCGCAGCCAGACAAGATCGCCGGTCGGAATGGACTGCGTTTTGCCATCGTTGGTCAACAATTTGATCGCATCGTCATTCCAAGTCTGAATCTGGCCGGTGAGTCGCTGGTTCGAGACGGTGAGCAACTCGAACACTTCCGCCGAAGTTGCATTCGACGAGAGTCCGGCAAACAGGATAAGAAAAGCGATCAAGAACAGTCGGCTAGAAATGACCACAGGTGCTAGGTCTCAGCGTTGGAAGATGGGCAGATAATTGTTTGGCATTTGCAGGATGATCAATGCCATCCCGGTTGCATATTCGTTGCAGATCGCCGTGTCGGACCAAGAACCATTGGGGAGTTGCTTCTGCAGAAGTTCCTCGCGAATCGCGGAATACCACTCCGTCCAGTAACGTCCTCCAGCGTGCCACATGGCCTGAATCGCGTAGTAATGCCCGTAATAATAGTAGCTTTCGTAACGGAAAATCTCGCCTCGGGGCAAAGACCGCATTAGATAGTTCAACCCCCGTGTGACTTCGGGGCCT
Organism: Thalassoroseus sp.; assembly: GCF_984380535.1. Lineage (NCBI taxonomy): Bacteria > Pseudomonadati > Planctomycetota > Planctomycetia > Planctomycetales > Planctomycetaceae > Thalassoroseus > Thalassoroseus sp. The sequence goes on along the minus strand of NZ_CFHRBF010000006.1, from coordinate 171,893 downwards.
TCGAAAATACCGGCGTTGTACATAGCGACCACGCAGGCAGCCGAACGTGGAAACATGCTTTCGGCTTGACGGACTAGTTGATACCGAAAACCGCCATCAGGGTTTTGATTCCGTTTGATATAACCGATGCAGCGATCGACGGTCTCTTTGGGCACCGACAGCCCACAGTTACGGGCCGCCCGTAACGCCATCATTTGGCAAACCGTGACTGAGACATCTGCAGCAGACACCTGTGCCGGTTGATAACGCCAACCGCCTTCACGGTTTTGCGTGCGGATGATCAACTGGACGGCTTTCGCGAGCTTCTCCCGAATCTCGTCGTCGGGTGTCATTCCGTAAACTTCGGCTAGAAAGAGCGTTGCGAAACCATGACCGTACATCGGACCATGCGATTTGTAACGCTCGTTGATAATGAACCCGCTCGGCTTTGTTTTCGACAGCAAGAATCCGACGATTTTCTGAACGTGTTCGCCATACGGTCCACGCCCCGGTGTGCTGCCACTGGAGAGAAACGCCATTCCGCAAAGGGACGAGACCGCAACGTTGCGACCGTAGTTGTTGCCAGACCCGAAAGAACCGTCTTCATTCTGCCGACTTGCCAGCCACGCCAACCCGCGATCGATTGCAATCTGCGTCTCCGGCGTGACCTGGTCCACTGCCAATTCGGAGGTGTCATCCTGTTGTCCAACAACCGGTTCGGTCGTGGAGACGAGAACAATCAACCCCAGGAACACAACACGCATAAATCCGCTCCGGAATGAGAGACACCGGCGTCTGCATCCTTGCGGGTTCCAGGTGCCAAATTGGGGACGACGAAACACAATGGACTCGGTCAGCTAAGTGACACGAATCCACGGAGTGTCTCATCCCCTCGTTCCCGGCTATTGTACCGCGTCGGGGTAGTTTGTGGAAACCGCTGGTGGCAATGTCGGTGCGAGGAACGGGTCGGCTCCCAACATTGTCCGACCTTCGAGCGTGCGTCGAGGTTCCGGTCGTTGCTCTTGGAAGCTGGGCGGACGGGTGAACGTGTCCGGCCCGGCGTCTTCGTCGGCGAACGGATCGTGCAATCGGTATTTGGCCCGTTCGATCGGCGATGGTGTGGGAGCGACTTGCGGCAGCTCGGTGTTGAACGGCGTCACACACCCGGTTGCAAATGTCATTACACACGCAACGGCAACCAGCGTGACTAGTTGAAAAGATTTTCGCGACATGAGAACCGCTCGGATTTGAGTACCGCAATGCGAGAGAGGAGCGGAAATCTAACGAAATCCCTGAATTCCGGGAACCCCGATTCATCTTGGTCGAAATCGCCGAGATACTTACACTGTTCTCGCCTAATCAACGAGGATTTTCCTATGCCGGTCCGTGAAGCTTTGCTGCAAACCGTCTACCGCCCGTTCCGTCGCCGCACCAAACCCGGTTCGGTTCCTGGCACGATTCGGACCGACCCGTCGCTGCCGCCGACAGTCTGTGACATCGTGGCGTACGGTCCTGTCGATATCGAGGAACGCCTCGAAGCGACCGTCGACGATATTCCCGAATTGGCAGAGCGTTTTGCCGTTTGCTGGGTGAATGTCGTCGGTCTTGGCACAGCGGAAGTGCTCAAGAGAATCGGGGAATATCACAAAATGCACCCCTTGGCCTTGGAAGACGTCGTCAATACGCATCAACAGGCCAAAGTGGAAGAGTACGATGGGCAACTCTTCATCGTCGTACGGATGGCCCGGCAAACTCCACGGCTGTGGGCCGAGCAGGTCAGTATGCTGGTCGGTGAGAAGTTCGTTGTCACGTTTCAGGAACAAGCAGGGGATTGCTTCGACAGCGTCCGCCAACGCATCCGCAAGAGTTCCGGACGAATCCGAGGTCGCGGACCGGATTACCTCGCCTATTCCCTGATCGACGCAATCTTGGACAACTATTTCCCGGTTTTGGAACACTATGGTGTCGAACTCGATGCCTTGGAAGAACGGCTACTCTCCGGAAAAGCACACAATGTGATTCCGGAAATCCACCGAGTCCGCAGCGAAATCCTGCATCTTCGACGAACAATTTGGCCACACCGCGATGCCGTAAACGTGCTCATTCGAGAGGAACATCCTCTCGTGCAACCGGAAACAAAGATGTATTTGCGAGACTGCTACGACCATATCTCGCATCTCAGTGACGTAGCCGATACCTACCGCGATCTTGGCTCGGGGCTGCGTGAGTTACAGTTCTCGCTCGAAAGTCAGCGGACCAACGAAGTGATGAAGGTCCTCACGGTGATCGCCACCATTTTTATGCCGCTAGGGTTCATTGCAGGCGTCTACGGCATGAATTTCGACCCCGAGTCATCTCCGTGGAACATGCCGGAACTCGAATGGGCATATGGGTATCCGTTCGCGATCACTCTCATGATCGGAATCGCGGCCAGCTTATTGATGTTCTTCCGACACAAAGGATGGTTGGGAAATTCCGGCTCCTGAGCACCCCAAAATCGCACTAATGTCTCATGTCACAGGCTAAAGCCAGGCCTGATTTTTGGGAATCCGCCGGAAAAGTTTCATTTTGACCGGTCGCTATTCATCGAGAGTGGGTTATATAATACAGGTAATTAGCCTGGGCCATCCCCCACCTTTACACAAAGACCTCAACAAACATCCACTTTCACAACCGTGAATCGGGAGTGAATCGGTCCGTTGGCCACGGACTTAGGAATCGTGGGTGTACAGCGAGAGTTCTTTGTGTCAACGGACCCTGAATTACGCCATGCTCGACAGTCTTCCCACCAAATCGACAGAAGCGTCGGACGAAACCCAACCTCGTTCGGAATCCCGATTGAACCTCCGTAATGAATCGCAACACTCTCCCGGACGCAAAAAGTCGGGATGGTTGCTTGCGGTTGGTGTGATTGCCGTCCTGGTGGCAGGCGGGTTCTTTCTTTATCCGCGTCTGACGGAACTCTCGGCTGACGAACGAGATAAGGGTTGGTTGACCGCTCCGGTTTCCAAACAACGCCTCGTGATTTCCGTCACAGAAGACGGCAACGTCGAGAGTGCGAGCAACATCGACGTTAAGTGTGAAGTCGCTGGCGGTAGTACGATTCTGTGGATCGTCGAAGACGGTAAAAACGTCGTGCAGGGGGAAGAACTCGTTCGTCTCGATCAGGCTACGATCGAAGAGCAACTCGTTGCCCAAAAGATCGTTTATGAACGCGCCTTAGCGACAAAAATTAAAGCCGAACAAGATTACGCGGCGGCGGACATCGCGGTGAAGGAATACGTTGAAGGAACGTACATCCAAGAAAAACAGATTCTTGAGACGACTGTCACGATCGCTGAAGAAAACTTGCGGAGTGCCAAGAATGTGCACGATCACACGCAACGCATGTTCCGCAAAGGCTTTGTGACGGCTCTTCAACTCGAAGCCGACGATTTTGCAGTCAAGCGAGCCCAACTGGAACTCGAGTCCGCTAAGACAGCCCTGGATGTGCTCAAGAAGTTCACCCGTGCGAAAATGGTGCAAGAGTTAGAAGCCGTCCGAGACGCCGCTGCAGCCCAAGCGCGATCGGAAGATGCTGCCTGCACCTTAGAGAAAGATCGGCTCGATCAACTGGTGAAGCAGAAAGAACAATGTCTGATCAAGGCCCCGAAGAAGGGGATGGTGGTTTACGCCAACGAACGCAACCGACGCGGTGGCAGTGAAGCCACCATCGAAGAAGGAGCGGCTGTCCGTGAAGGTCAGGCGTTGATCCGTCTTCCCGATCTGTCGCAAATGCAAGTTGTCGTGAAGATTCACGAAAGCAAAGTCGAGCAAATCAAACCCGGTGCACCGGCAACCATCAAGGTTCAAGGTCGCGAGTATTCGGGCAAAGTCGTCTCCGTGGCTAACCAACCGGAATCGAAGAGTTGGTTCTCATCCGATGTGAAAGAGTATTCCACGGTCGTTGCGATTGATGGCGAGACCAAACGCCTAAAACCGGGGATGACTGCCCAAGTCGAAATTTTTGTAGCAGACCTCAAAGACGAGTTGACGGTGCCCGTCTCGGCGGTTGTCGAGCAGGGTGGCCAGTTTTATGTCTGGGTCATCGGTGAAAAGGGCCCTGAACGTCGACCGGTTCTATTAGGGCCAACGAACGATAAGGTGATTGCCCTCCGTGACGGTGTCACCATTGATGAAGAAGTGTTCCTGAATCCACGTGCTGTGATCGATGAAGCTCGACAGGATTCCGATGCACCAGCAGGTGAAAAGGTTCTGCCGGATGGAATCCCTTCGAAGATGGAGCCCAGTCAACCTCGTGATGATGCCCCTGGTCGTCCGGTCGCTAAGAACGGTCCGGCCAAAGGTGCTAAACCGACCCTTGCCAGTCTAGATACTGACGGCAATGGGAAACTCAGTCGCGATGAAGCGCCGGCCTGGATGAAAACCTTATTCGATAGTGTGGATACCGACAAGGACGGAAGCGTAGGAGCAGCGGAATGGGCGGCTATGCGAGCCCAAGCTCCCAAACGGCGTCCGGAGAATGCCGAGCAGACCACGAGCGAAACCGCCGTGGGCGGTTGATTGATTGTACGCCAAGACACTCCGCATGTTCTTCAGTGACGGCATAAACTCCTGTGATTTTTGAAATTTGGCGGACGCTCCGCCTCGGACTTAAAAGCCTGTTCCTGCACAAGTTGCGGTCGGCTTTGGCGATGTTGGGGATTCTGATCGGCGTGACGGCAGTCATTTGGCTCGTCGCGTTGGGAGAAGGCGTTAGTTACCAAGCTCAAGAGCAAATCAAAGAGCTCGGTGCCACCAACATCATCATCAAAAGCGTCAAACCAACGCAAACCCGTTCCTCGGGCAGCGGAGGTTTGGTCGTCGATTACGGTCTGACACGGAACGACTTTGACCGGATTCTCGCCATCCCGACCGTCGAACGTGCTGTCCCGATGCGGACAATCCGACGCCAAGCACGGTCGCAGGGACGGACCGTCGACGTCGAACTACTCGGCGTGACGCAGGAATACATGGAGATCAATCGGTTATCCCTGGATCGGGGTCGATTCATTGAGGACCGCGACTCTGCGATTCCGCCCGATAACGTAGCCGTCATTGGTAGCGAGGTCGTCGAGAAACTCTTTCCCGTCGGAAACCCGATTGGTCAAACGATTCTCATCGACGAGGACTTCTACGTAGTCATCGGCACCACCAAGAACCGCCAAGCCTCGGCTTCCATCGGCGGGAGCCTGGAAGGCAGGAACTACAATCTCGACGTCTACATTCCGTTGGCCACGCTGCGAGCCCGCATCGGCGATCAGGTGATGACCAGCAATGTCGGTAGTCTCGAAGGGGAACTGGTCCAGCTCAGTCAAATTACGGTGACAGCGAAGGACTTCAAGTCCGTCGAGGAAACGGCAGAAATCATTGAAATTCTGCTCGCGAAGTATCACACGAAATACAAGAAAACGCCGGACTACTCGATTACGGTTCCCAAAGAACTGCTCAAGCAGGCCGAAGTTGTTCGGATGATGTTCAACATTTTGCTGGTGCTGATTGCCGGTATTTCGCTGGTGGTTGGCGGGATCGGCATTATGAACATCATGCTCGCCACAGTGACAGAACGTACGAGAGAAATCGGAATTCGCCGAGCACTTGGCGCGAGACGAAAAGATATCGTCATCCAGTTCCTCGCGGAAACTGTTTTACTTTCGGCGATTGGTGGCTTATTGGGTGTGGGTCTGGGACTCCTCTGCGGCCCTGCCATCACTTCGGTGAAGTGGCTGATGAATGAATATTGGCCGGACGTGATCGTCGCTCTCCCACGCAACATTGCAAACTTGGAGCCGATCATCGCGAACTGGTCAGTGATCGCCGCCTTCTTGATTTCGGTCTGTGTGGGCGTGCTTTTCGGCGTCTACCCGGCTGTCCGAGCTGCCCGGATGGATCCGATCGAAGCTCTACGCCACGAATAATTTCAGCGACCTCGAATCACCACGACGACAATACAGCTATGCGTTTAGCCGCCCTCGTTGAGAATCTTCAAAAACACTACCGGCTCGGAGGCGACGTTCTCGTTCGAGCGCTGCGCGGTGTCTCGGCAGAGTTCCCGGAAGGTGACTATGTCGCACTGATGGGGACATCCGGGAGCGGTAAGAGTACGTTTCTCAACTTACTCGGCGCACTCGACCGACCAACTTCGGGTCGGTATGTGTTAGCAGGACATGATGTGTCTCAGCTTAGTGACGACCATCTCTCCGATATTCGCAATCAACTGATTGGTTTCATCTTCCAATCGTACAACTTGATCGCTCAGTACACGGTTCTAGAGAACATTCAAGTTCCGCTCCAGTACCGTCCTGGTCATCCGCCGTTGAGTTCGCGGGATGTCAATCATTGCATCGATTTGGCGTCGTCGTTGGGACTAGGGGACCGGCTCGATCACCGACCGAGCCAACTGTCCGGGGGGCAACAACAGCGGGTTGCGATTGCCCGGGCACTCATCAACGACCCCGCGATCATTCTCGCCGACGAACCCACCGGAAACTTGGATAGTGCAACCGGGGCGGAAATCATGCAGATCATGCGAGACCTCAACGAAGAGGGCCGCACGATCATCATGGTGACACACGAACCCGAAATCGCTCAGCACGCTCGCCGTCAGTTCTACATGAAAGACGGCGTGATCGCGGGCGAAGGCATCTTCCCTGGTTGAACCACTACGGTGAGTCGGTCGTCGACAGACTCGGTTCGGGTTGCCAGAGGTACAAGAACGTCGGCAACTTCGAACGGTCGAGGCCGGGTACGTTGACCGCCAAGAGGGTCTTCTGCAGCGGCGTATTCGGCGATATGTCGTAGGGCGAATTCACGGGATCGTTCTTGCGATGGATCATCACAAGACCTGCATCCTGGCAGTTCCCGAGTTCGGCCACTTTGTTCATCGCTTCATCAAGGTAGCCAACTTCGTCGATCAGCCCCCGTTCATACGCTTGAGCTGCAGTGAAGACGCGACCATCGAAGTTGCTTCGTTCGTCCTCAACCTGTACGGGTCGTGATTGCTTGACGACCGTGATAAAGCGTTCGTGGAATTCGTTGGCCATTGTCGCCAAGATTCGACGTTGTTGTTTCGTTTCACCTTCACGCATCGTCGGTGTGCCCAGGTCGATGTTTTTTCCCGACTTGATCGGTACCGCGAAAATGTTGAACTGGGCCATCTGCCCTTCGACATTGTAAAGGTTCAAGATCACGCCGATCCCGCCGACGACACTGGTCGGATGGGCAATGATATGATCGCTGGCCTGTGCCAAGTAATAGGCACCACCGGCACCATGAGCCATGATACACGTGACCACTGGCAGCCCCGTGCGAGCCTTAAAGGCAATCAGTTCACGAGCCATGATATCGGTCGCGGTCACGCCACCGCCGGGGCTGTTGATCCGCAGAAGCACCCCACAAAACCCATTGGGGTTGTTTGCGATATAATCCAGCTTCTCCCGGAACACCGCAACCGGATTTTGGCCGAGTGAGAATAGTCCCGTCCGCTCTTCGTAGACGAGCAATCCGTCCACATCGATGACTGCGATCTTTCCGCATCCGTTCTTCGGGTACGGAACGACCGGCATTTCGACCATCGGACCATGATCGGCATCCGGCGGCATGTTCACAATGACATCCGTCGTTCCGGTCAAGCCGACTTTCGAGAATGTGGTGACGGGGGGAATTGCCGGAATTCGACAACCAGCCAAACACACCAGCATTCCGTACAGAAGGAGACATTTCCGCATGTTGCTTCAAACCACAAGAGTCGCAAAACTGGATTGTTCCCATTCTGCGTATCGACCGTTGCGGCCTGAAAAATCGAACCAACCGTACGTTCGCCGATTGTACCGGTTATGACGATTTCAGCGGTTGTGAGCTATAAGAGCGAGTCTGTTACCCCGTGTTCAGTCACGAACGCAAAAAATGCCGGCTCACGAAACCGTGTTCGGCGAGTCTCAACTCAATTCGAAAATCGCATGCGATTTCGCGAAAACAGCATGATCAGCGGAGCATCGTGTCTTCGACGACTTGGCCGTCGAGAAAGCGAATCATCCGCTCGGCTCGGTTGCCGACGTCGTCGCTGTGCGTGACGGAAATCAAGGTCATACCACGATCTGCGTGGAGTCGGTCGAAGAGATCGAGAATCTCAGCGGTCGTTTTGCTATCGAGATTTCCGGTCGGTTCGTCCATCAACAATAACGCTGGATCGTTGGCGAGTGCCCGGGCAATCGCGATTCGTTGACGTTCACCGACGGACAATTGCATCGGTAAGTGTCGGGCACGGTGATCCATGCCGACGGCTTCCAACAGCTCGGCCGCCTTCTTCGCGCGTTCGCTGGCAGACAACTTGCCCTCGAACATCGGAATCTGAACATTCTCCACAGCCGTCAGCGTTGGGAGAAGATAGAACGATTGGAACACGAACCCGATTTGAGCACTCCGAAACGCATCGAGATCGCGAATTTCCGCTAAAGATTCGCCTTGGAAAACGACGCGGCCATCGGTCGGCAAGTCTAATGCTCCGAGACAGGAAAGGAGTGTGGATTTGCCACTTCCACTCGGCCCCATGATCGCCACATACTGACCGACTGGGATATGCAAGTTCACGCCATTGAGTGCGTTGACTTTGCCATCGGGGTACACTTTGCGAAGATTCTCAGCTTCGATCAGCATCGGAGTTTCATCCGTTCGTGTTGTGGAGTCGGGCGTGGTCATGATGCGGCTTATTCGTGTCGAAGACCTTCGGAGGGCAACAGTCGGGCGGCTCGCCACGCCGGATACGCACCGCCGAGCACCCCCACCGCCAATGCCAAAGCGAACCCTTTGCCAATCACATGCGGAGCGATGTCACCCTGAATGAACCCACCCGTGACCGACAACGTGGTTAGCCATTGCACCAAGGCGAGTGCACCGAGTGTTCCTACGGTGGCCCCGATCAAACTCAAGAGTATCGCCTCGCCCATCACCATGCGGATGACGCGATGTTTCTTCCAGCCGATCGCCCGCAGAATCGCGATTTCGCGAATCCGTTCCACGACGGACATCACCATCGTGTTCAGCACACCGATGGACCCCACGACGACAGCAATAGCGGAAGTCATCCAGGCCATCGCATGGGCAATCTGAATGTGCAGTGAATTCTGCACGAATTCTTTAGTGCGTTTCGCGTCGAGACCGAGGGACTTTCCTTTCTCGTTCTCGAAGCCATTGATCGCTTCCCGGATACGATCGAGTTCCTCGTCCTTGCCTTTCATCTCGTCTTCGAGCAATACCGAAAACGCGGAGACTTTGCCTTCCCGTGCGGTGATCTCTTGCAAGTCCTGTAGTGGTACGGTCATCGCACCGTTTTCGAAAACCACGTAGCTGTGGTAAATCCCGACCACTTCAAATGGTTCACCGGCAATGAGGAGTTCGTCGCCAACATTCTTGCGGACGTTCTTCGATGCCGTATCTCCCAAAACGACTTTCCGGGAGTCGCCATCTTTCAGCGGTCGGCCTTCGACGAATTCGATTTCACTGAATAGATAACCGTCCGGTTCCCAGCCTTGGACGATCGTTTTGAGCAAATTGTCTTCATCGTCGACGTAATCCAGCAGGTCGACGAGCGTCGGTTCGGCAATCTTCACGCCCTCGACCGCTTCAATTCGATCTCGGATCGATAGGTCGAGGTTCATCGTCAATTGATCGACGGCACCTTTCTCGGCGACGATCAAGTCGATACCGCGACCGCTCATCGAAGCTTCCCATGCCCGTTCAAAACTTTCGGACACGCCCATCAACGCGACCGTCGTGCCGACGGCGACCGCGAACCCACAGACCGTGAGCAGCGACCGCGATTTTCGTCGCATCAGGTTTTTGATCAGAAACGTAATGAAGTGCATGTCAAATCGCTTCGTGAAGTGCTTCGTGGGATGTGGGGCTGGCTTTAGGAGGTTTCAACAGCGGTATCCATTCCCGCCATCCGATGCAGATGCGTCTTCACCAACCGTGTGAATTCGACCGGACTTTGCAGCGGTGCCAAGTGTCGAGCACCGGGCACCACATCGATGCGGACGTCCGCCAAATGATCTTCAAGGTACTTACAAGTTGCCCCGAACGTGGTTTGTTCGTCGTAAAGTCCAACGACCGGAACAGTCACCGATTGAATGCGGTCAGCAGTCAGACCAGCTTCTTCGAACATTTCCATACCAGCAGTCGTACCGGCGAGCTTACCGAGCGGTGCTAACCAACGCACGGATGCTGGCCCGAGTGACTCACGAATGGCTTCGGTTTGCTCGGGTGTGAGATTCTTGACCGCTTCGAACAAACGACCGAAATCGACTTGCTCGCCCAGATCGATACCACTCTTGCCCAGATCGTTGCTAAGTTCCCGCCAGATAACGGTATCAGCCACGTTCGGCTCGATATGTTCAAGCCCCGGGAAATACGTGTCGGCCAAGATGATTCCCGACACCTTGTCCGGGTATTCGAGAGCCGCATGGGTCCCGATCACGCCGCCGTAACTGTGACCAACGACAAACGCCGAATCCAATTCCAACGCATCGTGCAAGCGGGCGAAGTCGCGTGCCATCGCGGCGGAGTTGTAGCCGTTCGGCGTGACTTCACTCAGCCCATGACCACGCAAGTCGTAGCTGGTGACGCGGAAATCCTTGGCCAACTCGTCCATGATGCCGATCATCATCCACACCGCAAGATTGCTCGTGAAGGCGTGGATCAGGACGACATCCGGCCCTTCGCCGGTTTGCTGGTAATGCAGTTTGACGCCATCCACATCGATGCGTGGCATGGTCTCACCTTTCGTAACGTGATCGGCGCGAGGCGATCGCAGTTCCACTCACTGACTGGATGATAAATCTTGATAGACAAAAGCGGACAATCGGCCAATCGGCATGTCTTCAACGCCTTCGGCCTGAAGTTCCATTAGCAATTCGTTGAACGGAAACCTGCGGTTGAAGGTGAACTCCATCTGCTCGCCGAGGAGCACCGCGTCAATCGATGCAAAACCCATGTCCGCAAAGAACATCGTGTCACGTTCGATCGGACCGGAGTATTCCTGCCCTTCAAAATTCCGCAGGATGTGGACGATATGCTCAAACACTTCCGCTTCGCTGTTTACGTGCATGCGGGAACTCCTTCCAGGATGCAAGTCGCCACGATGAATTTGTCTTTCCTCAGCGTCGGTACGCTGAACGTGGAATTCTGCAGGTCGGGCAACTCGCTGGCGAGTTTCTCGTTGATTGCCACTTCGATTTGTCCGGTCGCGGAATCCGCTGCCTGAATCGTGACGTTTGCCGGACTTTCCAGCAAGCCACGACCAACCGCGTTGACAAACGCTTCTTTCGCACAAATCAACCGGGCGACTGCCTCGTCGCGGTCCTCGAAACGGTCGATCAGTTTCAATTCGTTGGCACTCAGGATGCTTGAAACGGTCGCCGCGTCCCGATTCTCAATTGTCTTCAGGTCGACACCCACGGGACGATCGAACGACGACGCCGCCACGATCAGCCCACCCGCTTCAGCAATGGAAACGTTCGGGTAATCGTCTGGTCGTTCTTGTCCGAGTGGCGTCGCAACGGGTCGGCCGTTTTCGTCGAGATCGATGCTGATGTCGGCGGGAACCATTCGGGCCCCGGTGCGACTTCGCCACAATAGACGCACGGCATCCTTGGCAGCCATCCGTCCGAACAGCCATTGAATTTTCTCAGCGACCGGCACATTGAGTTTGCGGAACTTGGACAATTCCTCCGCTGTCAAGGTGACACGGGCACTTGCCATCATCAAACCAGGTTGTTGCAAATCGCGAGGCGGTTCCAGTGTCACGCACCAGGCATTCGGTTGTTCGGCGTTCTCATTCGCAGCGGCGACCGCTTCCGGCAAATTGTCGCTGAGGAAGTAATCGTCCTTCGGGCCGTGGAAGTTAAACTCGCCGAACGGCAGATAGAACCGCCAGTATTTCAGGCCGTGCATCTGTGCCCAATACCGACCGTTCGGTGCGATCGCATCGACCGAGTGCGTGAAGCGTCGGCCGGATTCATGCACGATCCGACCTTGCGACGTCATCTCGGTACCCACCGCCGGACGCGGGCCGTAGAATCGCATGTCCTTAAGTTCAAACGGCAGCAGAATTCGCCCGGATTGATCCGGTTGCTCCAGATGCCAACCGGCGAGCGGATGCATCAGGATGTCCATGAAGACCGGATCGAGCACAAACTTCGGATCGGGGTTCGATGTGAACAACCCATCGCGTGGCAACACTCGACACTGCCCTTGAATACCTTCTTCTCCGAACCGGTCCAGTGAGCACACGCCCTGGAAATATTCGCCGTGGAACAGGTTCTTGTAGAGTACGTCCAACGGAATTCGACACGGTCGCTCGTTCGACAAAGGAAAATCTTCGACCGGCGGCGGTTCCGGATAGATGTTGTTCATCCGCACGGTCCCGACAGCCGCGAGCGCACCTTGTTCGCCGTCTTGCGGATTGTGACCCAGGTCGTGAATCTTCATTTGCAATTCGGCTTCGGTGTCCGAGACCGAAATGAGTTTCGCCGTGAGTTCGATCGTCGGCGGTTCATCTTCATCGAAGCCCAGCCATTTGAGTAACTGCACGTTTTGAATCGCTGTGACGACATGACTTGGCACCAACAGCGTGGCGGTTTCAGCCATCATCTCCAAGCTGAACGTCATCGGTGTAACAGGTTGCCCGTTGCGTTCCGGATAGACGTAGCTCACCTCGCGACCACCGACCGTGTGATGAGCACCGAAGACGTCTTCTTCGAGATCGAGAATCCGTCGCACCGTAATTTCGTGCCCCGGTACAAACCGTGTGACTTCGTCGATCATCGGCAGATGATCTGTCGACGGTGGCGGTGCGGTAACGGCTGCGGGTTGTGGTTCGGGAGTTGATGTCGGTTCAGGATGAGCAGCCGCCGCTGGCGGTGGTGCCAACTGTTGTGGTTGCTGCATCGGTGCGGGTTGTTGAACTGGCACGCTCATGCCGCGTCCGCGTCGCCCACGTCGGACCGGTTGTCCCGATCGCCGACCATGCAAATACTGATGCATGACATCGTTTTGCAGTCCGAGGAACTGATCCATCAGGCCCAAGTACGAAGCCGCTGCGGAACCGGCCGAACCGGACCTCGTGGGAATTTGCGGTTGAGCTGAGGGAGTCGGCTGGGGAATTGTCGGCGTCATCGGGGCCACTCGTGATTCGTAAAGGGATTCCAACCGCATCGGCACATGATTGGCAACCAATTGGCCGGCGAGGTGGTTCAGTTGTGTCAATCCGTCCCGACGCGCGGTGTCGGCGGGCACGGCGAGATAGTCGCGGCCTCGCAGAATGTCATCGACAAAAGACGTCAAGTTCCCGCGTGGTCCAACTTCGACGAACACTCGGACGCCGTCGTCATGCATCTGACGAATCATGCGTGTGAATTCAACACGCGATTTCCAGTGCGATAACGCCAAGTCGCGAATCTCGTTCGGATCTGGCGGGAAGGGCAGGGCACTCGTGCAGGAGTAAAGTTTCGTGTGCGGTTGTTGGAAAGGGATGCCTTCGAACATCCGCGTGAGCGGTCCCATGAATGGATCGAACAACGGTGTGTGATAAGGCCGCGAAAACGGCAGCCGTTCGAACATGGTTTTCTTACGAGCGAGTTCCGCTTCGAACGTTTTCATCGGTTCCGGAGGTCCGATGACGACCGTTTGGTGCGGGCAGTTGTCCATTGCCAGGAAGAAGATGCCCGGATCGACGTTCAATTCGACCGCAACCTTTTGGACGAGTTCTTCCATCGCCTCGCGGGATGCACCGACGGCGAGCAACACGGATTCGCTTTCCGTTCCCGTGCCTTCGCCCTGTTCGAGTTCCTGCATCGATTGATGCACCGTCGCCAATGGCGGATCACCGCCCAAACATCCCGCCACCCACAAAGCCGCCAATTCACCAGCACTATGTCCGGCCATGGCGTGCGGTTGGACGCCGAGTCCTTTCAACATTTCGAGCAGACACCAATCGACCATCAGCACGCTGAACATCGTGTTGCCCAGCCCACCAAGTTCTTCCTCGAGTTGCTGGCGAACGGCGGGATCATCTGGCTTGAACAGGAACCGACTCAGCGGACGGTTGTCGTGTTCCGACATGGCCTGCATTTCGTCGCATTGCTGAATGATCTGTGCGACATGTGGAAAGTGCGGCAGTAAGTCGCCGAGCATTCCCACATAGGGTGCTCCTTCGCCGGGGAACAAAAACGCGACCTGGCCACCATGCCCCAGTGGTGCGGATGCGTAGTAGATTCCCATCCGATCGCGAATCTTGTCACATTTCGGATCGGCGAGTTTTGCCTCGGCCCGCTCCAAGTTGGTTTGCAACTTTTCGACAGACTCTGCCACGATCGCCAAGCGTTCCGAACCGGTCAGTGGATTGCGATTCAGAGACACTGCCAAATCGAGCAATCTGACGTGCGGATTCTGACCGAGATATGCCAACAACCCAGCAATGTGGCTTCGCAATTCATCGCGGCTTGTTCCTTGCAGAACAAAAAGTTCAGTGGGCCATTCCGGGGAGGGTGTCATGTTCGACTTGTGCGAGACCATCGCGGCGCGGACCTTGATTGAGTTCCGTTGATCGTTTGAAACAAGCGTAGCTCACGGGTGTGCTGCGGCGATAGATTCTTTGAAGAACCAATCGCGACAGCCCACACCGTTCACTTATGGGAGACCGACAATCCTAGCCCGCGGTCGCGGGTTGGGCGTCGGGATGTTGTCGACTGTGACGGGGTTGGAACTCATGTTCCTCACCGCCGGCGACCAGGATTTCGGCTTCACCTTTTTTGCCGAACAGGAGTTCGTCAGCGAGCATTCGCGATCCGACTTGCGGCGGAATCGGGAACAAACCGCGTTTGACGAAGTGTTTCTCCAAGTGCGAAGCCATGCCGACTTCGCCCCACGGTCCCCAGCAAATCGCCGTCACGCGGGCTTTCCATTGCCGATCGAGTTCGAAGGCCAACTTGCTGAGCACCTCGTTGGCGGCGGCGTAATCCGCTTGCCCACGGTTGCCGTATCGGCTGGCAATTGAAGCGAAGAACACGCAGAACTTCAGCCGTTCCGGGTTCAAGTGCTTCAGCAGAATCGAAACACTATCGACTTTGGTGAGGAAGACGCGATCGAACGACTCGGGTTGTTTGTCTTTGATGAACTTGTCATCGATGACACCCGCACCATGAATCACTCCGTCGATTCCGCCGAACTGGTTCTCCAACTCTTTGAAGAGAGCAGCAATTCCGTCGGCGTCCCGCACATCGCAGGCTCGGTAGTGAATCGTCGCACCAGCGGCTTCGATCTTCGCGAGGTTCTCCCGCAATTCTCGATCCCGCAGAAGTTGTTGATACGTCTTCTCGATGTCCACCGGTTTGAAGTCTTTGCCGGACGCTTTGAATCGTTGGATCAAAGCAGCTTTGATCTGCATTTGACCTTCGATGCCGACGGTATCGGCTTCTTCCTCAGCAGACGGCAATTCCGAACGCCCGACGATTACCACATTTGGTTGATGGCGTTTCGCCAGTTCTTCGACAATCCGAGCGGTAATCCCACGGGCACCGCCGGTCACCAGGATCGTGGCACCGCTGGGCAGTTCCATTTCTGGTTCGACAGTGGTGTCGAGTTCCGAACGAATCGGTTCCCACGTCACCCGTTTTGCACCGCGATGACCGACTTCCAACGGTCCTTCGGGATCGTTAAGTTCGTTCAGCAAATGGTCGGCCAACTCGGCTGGGTCTTCGGTCGGATCGAGATCGACTGCCCGCACCATGACTTCCGGCCATTCAGAGCCAAGCGTCTTGGTGAAGCCAATCACCGCACCGTCACCGGCGGATGCCGTCGTCGGAAGATGATCGTCGCCGAATCCAATCGTACCACCGAGTCCAGTTGCAGAGAGAATGAACGCTCCGCCGTCTTCACCGATGATTCGCAGTTCCTCGCCGATGGCTTTCGAGAGCACGAACAGCGATTTCACATTGCGGTGAGCCCGTTCGGCCCAGTCGCCACCGTCATTCGCGATTTCCGCCAGCGGCATCAGATGGATCAAACCACCCAGCGAACCAGCTTCCTCGCGGATGCGTTTGAGCAGGTCTTCGACTTCTTCAGGATCGGTCAGGTCGGCCGTCCAACCCTTCGAACCTTCGCCAGACATCCGTACGATGGCCACGTTGACGTCAAAGTCGGCCAACTTGGCGGCAACCGCTGGTGCGATGCCGCGTCCGTCGTCGGTGACGATGACGGTGCCACTCGGGACAACCGCCCCCGCCCCGGAAGGCAGGGGAGCGTCGACCAATTGGACCAATCCGCGTTGAATCTCGCCGGTGGCAGATTCCTCCGATTCCGTTGGGGCGGACTGATCATTCAATGACCCGTTCGCTGCCATCCCGGCGGCCGAACTGGTCTCATCCTCATTTCCGGAACCCGCGGTGTCCTCAGCTGACAACGCGGGCTGGGTGGGGTTTACGAGCGCCTCATCGAGGTAATCCAAGATGCCACGGAGCGTCCGCAAACTGGTCAGTTGTTCGAGGTCCAACGCATCTTCCATGTCGGCATCGCTCTCGGCGGAAATACCTTCCGCGAGCGTTCCGAGGATTTCGACGCGTTTGATGGAATCGATACCAAGTTCACCTTCGAGGTCGAGATCGAGCCCGAGCATATCTTTCGGATAGCCGGTTCGTTCGCTGACCAAGTCGAGAAGTTGATCGGCCATCGACTCGCGGCTGAGTCCACTGGACGCAGCAGGAGCAGATTCGGCGACAACCGGTTCTTTGACCTTCGCTAAGCCGGTTTCAGCGGCCGGTTTGGCTTCGGCTTTCGGCTCTGGAGCCGGTGCAGGTGCGGCCGGAGCAGGGGCCGGTGCAGCAGCAACCGGAGCCGGTTGCGGAACGGGCTGTGGTTGCGGAGCCGGAGCTTGGTACGCTTGCGGCTGTGGAGCCGGTGCGTATTGCGGTTGTGGTTGCGGCATCATCACCGGTTGAGCCGGGTAGCTCGCAGCCGGAATGGGTTCGCCAGCATCACCTTGCATGTAAGCCAGCATGACGCTGCGTTGCGTGTCGAGGAATTTCCCCATCACGTTTTGGAAACCTTGCATGACCACGGTGGCCTCGTCCATTGCCGGGCCGTACTGCATCGGCAATTGAGCCGGTTGCGGCTGAGCTGGCAATTGAGCCGGTGGCTGCGGTGCGGCCGGAGCCGGATACGCATGTCCGTTGGAATGACCATTCGCATGGCCGTTCTTTTCCGGGTGATGCCCATTGGTCTCAGCAGCCGGTTGGCTGGCACCGTTGGTGTGTGCATGACCGTTCGTGGCTGACGAGGACGAAGCAGCGGAGGCCGCTCCATTCTTCGGTGCCGACCCGTTGGAGGGCGGCGGCGGGGATCCGCCTGTGGCGGATGGCAGTCTGTCCTTCATTGGCTGTCCCAATACGTAAGGTTCGGGTTCATTGTGAAGACGAGAACGCACGCCGTTGACCATCCAGGTCATGGGTGAGTACGACGGAATGCTGGCGTCTTTCTCCAGCCGCGAAAGTTCGTAAGTCTCCGGCTCACGATCGCGATATAAACGACCCAAATCCATCGGGACGCCACTGACAAGAAGCTGAGCCAAACAGTGCTGGAACTGAACCAGTCCCGCTCGGCCTTTGAGATCGGTCGGCACCGCGATGTGCGGAGCATCACCCAGAGTTTGTTTGACCAAGTTGGTCAATACGCCCTGTGGACCGACTTCAATAAACACCCGGGCACCGGCTTTGTGCATCGCTTCGACTTCCGGTCGCCATTGGACCGACGAGGCCAAATGGTCGGCAAGAATCGAAGCAATCGCGTCGCCATCGTTCGGGTACGCCTCACCCAAGGTGTTCGAGAACACCGTGTGTTTGGGTGATCGGAATTTTGTATCGCTGAGAACCTTCGCCAGCGGACGAGCCGCATCGGCGACGAGTTCCGAGTGGAACGCACAGGCGACTGGAATTTGACGCCCGCGAACTTTCTTCTCTTGCAGCTTCGCGAGAAGTTCTTTCAGGCCTGCTGCTGTTCCGGAGACGACGGTTTGCGTCGGCGAGTTCAGGTTCGCCAACCAAACACCTTCGATGCCTTCGATGAGTTTCGCAACTTCGTCCGCATCGGCGTCGATCGCGACCATGCTGCCGGCATCTTCACCGGCGGCTTCGTTGATCAGGCGACCGCGTTCGTAGGAAATCCGGAACAAGTCCTCTTCGGAAATCACTCCCGCTGCACACAAAGCGACGTATTCACCATAGCTGTGACCGGCAACGAAATCGGGCTCGATTCCGAGAGCTTCGAGCAATCGGAACATCCCCAGACCAGACGCCCCCAAAGCCGGTTGTGCGACTTCGGTGTTCGCCAAGGCTTCGCGGACTTTTTTGTCTTCCTCGGGCGTGAATGTCGACGGCGGATAGATGAACCGACCAAGCGGTTTCGACCAAGTGCCGTACAACGTGCGTTCGGCGTTGTCGAATGTGCGACGCACTTCGGGGAAGTTCATCCCGACTTGCGAGAGCATATTCGGATATTGCGACCCCTGGCCGGGGAACAAGAACGCGACCTTCCCACCACTGTCAGCGGGTTTCTCGGCGAAGTAGATACCGCGTGGATCTTGGATCGTTGCGTCATCGCCGTTGAGTTTTTCAATGGCTTCCGGCAACTTCGTTTTCAGATCGTCGACGGTGGACGCAATAATCGCGAGTGTCGGATGACTTGCGTCGTCCGTGTTCGCTTTCCACAGCGTTGCCGCCAACTTGCCCATCACCGGGACAGCGGTTGTCGAAATGGCGTGATTGACCTTCTCGACAGCTTTCAATAATTCGGCTTTGGAACCACGTCGCCAGACCAGAAGTTCCGCAGGCCAATGTCGCATGGCAGGCGGAGTTTCCTCGCGGTATTCGCCGACGTATTCCTCAAGAACCGTGTGGAAGTTTGTGCCACCGAAACCGAAGGCACTCACGCCGGCACATCGCGGTTCGGGACCGCCGTGCACCCACGGTCGTGGATCGGAGTTGAGGTACAGCGGGCTGTCTTCGAAATTGATTTTCGGATTGGGACGCTCGACCAAAGTCGGCGGCAACACTTTGTGGTGAAGTGCTTTCGCGGATTTGATCAAACCGGCAACACCGGCGGCACACTTGGTGTGACCGATCATCGACTTGACCGACCCAAGAGCCGTCGATTGGATATCGGCTCCGCCTTCGCGGAAGACTTCGATCAACGCTTTGGCTTCGGTGTGGTCCCCGACAACGGTTCCCGTTCCGTGAGCCTCGACCAACCCGACGCGTTCCGGCGAGATGTTCGCCTTCTCGTAAGCTCGTTTGAGTGCCCGCACCTGTCCGGAGTGATTCGGAGCGGTCAGCCCCTTCTCGCGACCATCGCTTGACGACCCAACGCCTTTGATGACCGAGTAAATCGTATCGCCATCGCGTTCCGCGTCTTCGAGACGCTTGAGCATCACGATCCCAACGCCTTCGCTCAATGCGATTCCGTCACCGGCGGCATCGAACGGGCTGCACTGTCCGCGTGCGGAAAGAGCATGGGTCTTGGAGAACGCGGTGAACGCGAACGGCGTCATCACCGCATCCGCTCCCATCGCAAACGCAACGTCGCTGGTACCGCTTTCAAGTTCCCAGACGCAATCGTAAAGAGCCGCCAACGAGGACGCACATGCGGCGTCGATCGCCATGTTTTTCCCCGCGAAGTTGAAGCGGTTCGAAACCCGCCCAACCGTCACGTTGTTCAAGAAACCGGGGAAGGAGTCTTCGGTCCATTCCGGCAGAACGGCGTTGCTCTTTTCGACGAGTTGCTCGTGATCGATGTCCAAACCCGGCACCGTTGAAAACAACGGCAAACAGGCACGGAAACCGTAGGCGACGGATAGCGGAGCACCACCACCACCGATTCCGACCACCGCACACGTCTTCTCACGGTTGAACGGACGGTTCTCGTAACCGGCATCGTTGATGGCATGTCGCACACCTTCGAGCAACAGCAATTGCAACGGTTCGATCGACTTCACACTTTTGGGCGTGATGCCATACCGCATCGGTTCGAATGGCACATCGCCCATGAACCCGCCCCACTTCGAAATGCTCTTATCGGGGGCACGCGGATCGGGATCGTAGTACAGCCGCCAATCCCAGTGCGTGTCGGGAACTTCAGTGACGGCGTACGTCTTGTTGAGGATGTTTTCCCAGTATTCCTCGACGCTGATCGATCGCGGATAGAAACTCGCCATCCCGACGATTGCAATATCGCTCGGTTTCTGTTGCGGTACTTCGCGAATGACGGTCGGCTTGAGTTGGTCGATGCGTTTCATACCGCCGAGACACACGGTTTCGTGCAGTTCTTGCATCGTCAACACACGATCGTGCATGGCGGCGACTTGGCCGATCATGTACATGCCGCGAGCGAGTTGGTCATCATCGGAAACGTTAGCGAGTTTCGAGGCCCCGGTTTCGTCGTTTTGACGTTCGAGTCCTTTGGAAGCGACCCGCAGACGGCCCATGTTCATCCATTCGAGAGCCCGCGTGATTTCCTCAGGCGTCTTGCCTTCCTTTTGCAACCGGCGTTTTTCGGCATTGAAGTGTTCGAAGTACGGCGTGTTGATGCAGCGGATCGCGTGACCCGGTCCGGTTTCCAGCAACACGGTATCGCCACTGCTGACGGCCGCCTCTTGGAACTTCTTGACGATCGCTCCGCTGTCGACGGCTTCTTTCGTGAAGAGGTACGCGGTGCCCATCAAGACGGCCACATTCACGCCACGTTCGGCGAGCGGTGCGGACATCGCGGCGACGGCGGCACAAGAAACGTCATCATGAATCCCACCGGCGAACACGACGTGCAAATCTTCGCCACGTCCTTTTTCACCAAGGTGATTCAACAGCAGACCACACATGGTTTCCCATAAGAGGAAGCTGCCACGGGGACCAACATGCCCACCACATTCGCGGCCTTCAAAGACGAATCGTTTCGCACCGTCTTTGAGGAACATCGTGAGCAAACCCGGCGACGGAACGTGCAAGTATGTCGGCACGCCTTGGTCTTCGAGTTCTTTGGCCTGGTCCGGTCGTCCACCGGCGATGAGGGCAAACGGCGGTTTGTTCGCGAGCAGGGCAGACATTTGCTCTTTGCGAATTTCGGGCGGCAAGAAGCCCAGTAAACCGGCTCCCCAGGGTTTGTCGCCGACGAGTTTCTTCGTTTCGTCCAGCAACTTCACAACCGCATTTTTCCGCAGCAGCGAAAGTGCGAGGAATGGCAACGCACCGGCTTCCGCAACTGAGTTCGCGAACTCGGCGGTGTCGCTGACTCGCGTCATCGGACCTTGCAGAATCGGGAACCGAATGCCATGGCTTTCGGCGAACGGCGAGTTCTCTGCGAGCGGTTGCAGATCACGTGCGGAATCCAAGTTCTTGCGGACCCGTTCGACAACCGCCTGCAACACGCCGGAAACCGTAAAGTTCTCTTCTGCCAACGAAGCGGCCAGACAGGCGTCTTGCCCCAAGAAGACCGCTTGGCCAACAGGTGCAGTTTCCACAGCGTTGCGGATGGCCTGACGCCACTCGCAGAGTTTTTCCTCGCGGCTGAGTTCGGAGCCGATGAGGTCCTGCTCGCGTTTGGTCAGTTCTTCAACCGCTTTACTGCCGGGCCGTTTGTGAATGCGATAGGACTCACCGAGTTGTGCGCCCAAGCAGAGGGTGTCGCCACCGTCAAATGCGGCGATCAACTTTCGCGATTGCGGTGGAAGCGTGGACTCCCGCGTGAGCAGTAGTTGGCCATCCAGCACAACCCCGGCTGCTCCGGCAGCGGCACAAGCGGCGGCGGTGTTGAGACCGATCCCCCCTTGAATCCATACCGGCAAGGTCTTGGCATCGGTGCGATTTTTTAACCGGTGCTGCCAACGTTGCAGCAGGACGAACGCAGTCTCGTCGCCAACCCGACCACCGGATTCATTCCCTTTGAGAATGATTCCGTCGACATCGAGTTCTTCGGCCCAATCCATCTCGAGGACGCTTGTCGCCTCAAAATAGACGCCGAGCCCCTTCTTCCGGATTCGCGAGACGACTTCCTTCTGGCTCGATTCGATGCCGCCGCTCAGCAAGACCCATCCCAAACTCTCAGGTGGGGCCTGCAAGACGTGTTCAAGCACGGAGGCGTCTCGCACCCCAAGCTTGACGCCGAATTCACCCTGAGCAAATCGGCCGAGCCGATTCAGGGCTTCGCTCACGTCGTCGATCGAAGAAGCATATTCCAAATCGAGCGTGCCTTTGGCTCCAGCGCGACACGCGGCGATCGCCATTGTTGGATCGCATTCGCCAGCCGGCGTCAACACAAAGAGAGCATTTAAGTCCATTAGATAACCCCTGGGAGCCGAACGTGTCGGCCCACTGATGCAGCTACGATAGTTCACGAAGGTGTGGATTCCCGGTCCACAACTTCTGACGGAAGCAACCCGACGACCCATCGGGATTGCTCTATCCGTCCCACTTTACCTAGTTCCCCTGTCCCAAGATGCTACGCTACGCGCCGACCACACGCAAGCTTTTCATCGGATTCGTGGCAAGGTTGCAGCGACCGTGTGGATTTTCGAACGGGCAATACGGATGTGTTGCGAATCGGCAACACGCTGGTGAATCGAGCGGGAATCAAAGTCGGTCTTGACCAAATCCCATAATCGCGGTAAGCCGGGGCTGAAGCGGTCAGGACCAGATAGCCGTACGACATATCGTGGGCATTTCCTCGACCATCGGGTCAATTTGAACTGGACACTTTGTTGCCGAGCATGGGAGCGGAGAATTCCGATGCCACGTGTGACTGTGAAAGGAACTACGACGATGCCGTCGCACGGAAGCTCAACCATCTTGGGAATTTCGGCCGTCTGCCTGATTTCCGCCGGCGCAATGCTCCAAGGCGATGTGACGCCTCAAGAATTATCCGCCGTTCCCGTTCGCCAGAACTCCAAGCAACTTCCTGGGAATCAGCTTCCGAAGTTTCATACGGTCAATCGGCCGGAATATCCCCAGCCGCGACTTGTTCTGATTCGCCCTGGAACCGTCATCACCGATCGTGCCCCCGAAGGCTGGTCGCATCTCGTGTTGAAAAGTTTACCACGGATCCATCCCGATCACCGTTCGAAAGTCAATGAGCAAACGTACCGGATGTCGAGTCTGATCTTCACTGCTGTCACGGCAAATGTTCGGGAATCGGTCAACGCATCCGGCCAACGCGAGTTCCACATTGGGAACATCGGGCTCGGAATGGGCACCAAAATCCGCGGACAAGATGTTGTTATCACTCCTGAGACCAAAAATCGATTTGGTACGAAATTCGGGTTTCTCGAAGGGATTCTCATTTCCACCTGTTATGAGAAGCTGATGATGGCTCGATTACGCGCACAAACGCCAACCATGGCTGTCATTGATACTCACGCAGTGATGGTTCGAGGACAAGCCCACCGACCGGCAATCATGCGGCATGTGTTATTGGTAGATGCTCCAACAGGCCGACTGGAAACGCTTTCCTTCGGGATTGATCTCG
Source organism: Thalassoroseus sp. (assembly GCF_984380535.1). Lineage (NCBI taxonomy): Bacteria > Pseudomonadati > Planctomycetota > Planctomycetia > Planctomycetales > Planctomycetaceae > Thalassoroseus > Thalassoroseus sp. The sequence goes on along the minus strand of NZ_CFHRBF010000006.1, from coordinate 148,319 downwards.
ACGAAAGAGGCCAATACGTCGGTGTTAACTCGCATATGGAATGGCTCGCGGGTAATGCAGTCGATGATTGCCAGCTCTATGTCGACCGACGCGAATTCACCGTGGGAATTCCATCAGACAATGCATTTGCCGTCAAAGCACCGCCGAAAGGTCGGATGACGGTTCAATTCACGAAGTCGCTTGCCGACTTAGCCGGACAACCGACCTTGAATGCTGAATCCCTACAAGCGTTGGAACACGGACTGCGAAAAGCTCTCTGGAGCGCGGCGACCCGGAAGTCTTCAAGCGGTCTTGCCGATGGTTATGGCGCCCGATAAGGTTGAAGGGAGGCAAATTGGCGACACAACATCAATCAGTCCGTTCGTGTCAGCCAGGTCAACTTTGCCATCCCGCCAGCTCAACTTCATAGGGTCGACAATGACGACACTACTCTGCTTAACCGCCGCACTTCTGTCCGCCGATGGCGTGGCCGACGCTAAGCATATCGCAGCGAACCCGGTCTACTCGGAGCTTCGCCAGACCGGTCTCACGATTGGTAAGCAAAAACCGTTCACGTTGCCCGCTCCCACCATGGACGACGGTCTGACCGGTGAGCAGCAAGACAAGATCATGAAAGCGGTCGGCGGCCGAGCAGCCCCGCTAGACCGTCTGACCCGCGACTTCATCTACGCACCATACATTCTGAAGAAGATCGACGAAGTCGATTGCCCAACGGTGAACGCGAAAGCCAAATTCGTCAATGCCTACTTTGTGGCATACGGTAACTTCGAAGACTTGGCCACCAATGGAAAACAGGACGACGACTGGACAACCATCGACGAAGCCGCACTCGTCAAGCGTGGCATTGACGAAATCGACGCCAAGCATGAACGTTACGGACACATCGAGCGGAATCTCATTGACTACGTGGAAATCAATGCCGCTGTGCGAACGTTTTGGAGTCAAACGGAAGACTCGTTAATCTTCGCCACACGGCTTGCGCCGGAGTTCAACGGGGATCCCGAATTCCCAAACCACTGGCAAAGCCTCGTGCGTAAGAAACCGACGGGCCCGAAACATCCCTATGAACATTTAGGGATGTACATCAAAGTCACGAAACTCAAGAACTACAAAGATGGTCTCTTCATCGAAGTTCACGTCGTTTTTTCGGAACCCGAAGGTTGGTTCGGCGGTCGGAACCTGCTGATTTCCAAATTGCCGCAGGTTGTGCAAGCCGAAGTCCGCGATGCTCGCTCCGACATGAAGAACAAACCCTAGTCGAGTTGGAGCAGTCGACTTTCGACCGTCGTGGTCTAGTTTCACACGATCTCGATGACTGACACGAGAATCGCCCCAAAGGAGTCGTGGTGTTTGTAAACCAGACGCACCTTCAATACCTACTGTCTTCCGACGACTATCGATCGGCCGATCAACATCAGGCTGAAATTCAAGAATTGTTCGTTCCGAGTTGGCAGTTTGTCGGCACGAAATCGGAACTGTCCAAGCCGGGTGATTATCTCACAATTGACCTGTTTGGTCATCCGGTCCAAGTGCGGAACTTTGATAGTACGTTTCATGCGTTCGAGAACGTGTGTGCACATCGGCATTGTTTGCTGACTCACGAACGTCGTGGCAACACACCGAAAATGGCCTGCCAGTATCATGGCTGGGAATACAATCAAGACGGTTTGACTGGCCGGATCCCCGATGCCCGTTGTTTTCGCCCATGGGACCGTGAGAATTCCCGGCTCAAGAAGTATCGATTGGAGAGTTGTGGCGATCTGCTATTTGTCGCACTGACCGATGAACCGCCGTCTCTCGTCGAATACCTCGGCCCGACGTTCGAACGCAACGATCGTTTCTTCTCGACTCCTGATTGGCGACTTCTGCACATCTGGGAATATGAATGTCCCTGCAATTGGAAAGTGCCGGCTGAGAATACATTAGAGTCGTATCATATTCCGCATCTCCACCCGGAGTCGTTCGGCGGTATCTACCCCAGTGAAGCGGCTTCCGATCATATCTTAGATCCGAAGTACACGGAACTAGCATACGATTCCGGCGAAGACCCACGTGTGGACCGTTGGCAAGGTCGAATAGTCCAGTGGCTTGGTGGTGAGAAAACTAACCTATACATCCACCAACATATCCACCCGAACCTTATCTTCGTAACAACGGACGTTTTCTCGTACGTGCTCACGTATCTCCCGTTGTCTCCGACTCGATGCAAAATCAATCTCAGAATGTATTCGTTCCGGGGACGGAAACGAGGCCCATTTGCTAGTTTACTCGCATTCGCTTCAGCTCGGTTCGCCAAGAATATGATGAAGCAAGTGCAACTCGAGGACTGGGAGATCTTCGCTGACCAGCAGAAAGGGTTAGAAGTTAGCAATCACCGCGGGGTGATTGGTACACGCGAGGAGCGAATTTACGTCTTCCAACGCTATATACTCGACCAACTTGGCAGAGACACTCCGAAGCATCCGAGTGAGCAAGAATCACAGCCACTAGCAAAGTAGAGCGTTACTAGTTCCGCGACGAGAGCGTTACGCATAACGCCACGAAGTACAACGAACCTATTGCCGAGCATAGATCACACGCCGAAGCTCTTCTTCGAATGCGTCACTGTTCTTGAGTAGCTCTTTGAAGTCGGACTTGCCAAGAACATAAGTAACGACTTTCCCCTCTGCGACGACATCGGCGTTGGTTTTCTGATCTTTCGCCAACGACGTTTCACCAAAGTATTCTCCTTCACCGAGTCTGGCGACCTGCTGCTGGTCTTCGCCGCGAAACACTCCGACCTGACCACTGCGAATCAGATAAAACGCCTTCCCTTCGTCGCCTTCGCGAATGATCTTCTCTCCACTTCGGAAATCGACACGCTGCATTTTCGCTGCGATATCAGCCAACCACTGCGCCCGAGACGCATTCTGAAACAGCATGACTTTATCGAGAAAGTGACAGATCAGTTCGGTTTCGCGAATGTGAGTGTCACTCTTGATCGCACCATCTTCCACGGTGATGACTCGATCAGCGATATCCATAACGCGATTATCATGCGTCACCATAACGACCGCACTTCCATGGTCCTTCGCAAGTGCTCGGAGCTTGTTGACAACGATCCGACTCGTTTTCGCATCAAGAGCCGCAGTAGGTTCATCCGCTAAGACAATCCGCGGCTTATGAATGATCCCGCGAGCAATCGCAACTCTCTGACGTTGCCCACCAGACAAGGACTTCGGCCGATAGTAAATCCTTTTGCCAAGATCAAGTTCCGTTAGCAACTCTTCGATTCGTTTTCGTTCGTGACTTCGATCGTTCGAAAGTTGCAGTGCCATCTTTACATTCTCATAAGCTGTGAGTGAACCAAACAGATTATGAGCTTGAAAGATGAACCCGATTTTCCGGCGGACGGCTAATATCTCTTCGGTGCTAGCACCGAGCAGTTCCGTGCCGTCAATGCGGATGCTCCCTTCCTGTAGACCGCGTAATGTGCCAATCAGCACCAACAAGGTCGACTTCCCGGAACCCGATGGCCCTTTGACAATCACCACTTCGCCCGAACGAACATCAAGATTGATATCGTGCAGAATCTGCGTTTGTGTCGCTCCCTCACCGTAACGATGATTCACTCCCGCAACATGAATAATGCCGGCCCCCGTCTTCGGAGGCGGGGGAATGACTAGGTCATCGACTTGAGACTCTACATTCGACATAGGACGAACAGACTCCGAGAATCGAAATAATTGACGCCAACATAGTGACCAACTCACGATCGCCCACTAGCTTCACACACTAGCTACTAACGACCTAACTCCAAAACAACTTACAACTCGTGTGTTAGAAACGAACCTGACTTCAAAGGCGAAGACTCGACCGCTTCTAAAATAATTCTGCAGGATCGAGTTTGAGAATCTTGCGAACAGCCAGCCCCCCCGAAACGAGACACATGACTAACGTAGCGAGAAAAACGTAGGCTGCGCGGCTTGTAACCATTTCCATGATCAAACCAGTCTCAGACGACAAAACATGAAACAAACCTGCACTAATAATACAACCTGGCACAAAACCGAACACGGCTAAATAGATCGACTGAGCAAAGACTTGTCCCACGAGAAACCGGTTCCGATAACCAATCGCCTTGACGGTTGCGAATTCGGCTTGCAAATCAGAAAGTCCGGAAAAGATAATCTGATAGCAAATCACGACTCCTACGAAGAAACCAAGGCCTTGTCCGAGTGTAAACACAAAGCCGATGGGAGTGCCTTTCCGCCAGTAGTTCTGTTCTCTCTCCAGAAATTGTTGTTTCGTGAGAACATCGACCCTCCGAATCGGTTGTTGTTGATTCGACCTCTGACGACCAACTTGCATTTGCTCAAGAAGTTGGCCACGAACTTCGTCGGCATTACTCTCGGAACGAAGTTTGATCAACGCAATATCGACCGTGTGTAGTGGATCATCAAACCGACCAAGACGCCTGGGAAAATAGCTTGCCAAATTTTGCGAGCTCATTAGAAGATTCCCGGTATTGATAAAGTCCGTCCCCAGGTCGAAGGATCCGACAATCTGAACTTCACGATTATTCAGTTCTACCGGCATTTGACTCATGCGAGTTGCATCGTCGAATGGAAGTGGAAAGTATTTCGACTTCGAACGACGATCGATCATCGCCGTCCCCGGATGCTGCAGTTTGGCGATCATATCGCTAGTCAACGCGGGAAACTCAATAACAGGTTTCGTCAGATCAAACGCAATGACTCGAATAAGCCGCGGCGATCGTTTTCCGGTTCGGAGTTTTGATTGCACAAACTCCAGGTAAACCGGCTCGACACTGACAACACTTGGATTTCCAGCAGCCTGTAGGATAAAGCGATACTCAATTGGTTGCGGCGTGGTTAGCATTCGACGACGTGGACTGACCAGCACCAAATCTGCATCCATACGATGAATCAGTTCGGCGGTACTATCAAGCAAGGTGTAGTAGAACCCCTGTTGCGTAAACATGAGCACAACCGCAAAGGCAATGCCCGCGACCGACAGCATTAGCCGACGCTTGTTATGAACTAAGTTACGCCACGCGAGTGGCACCCGTCTCTGAAACATAAGGTGCGATTCGTGTTCGTCGTGTTTTCAAGCCGAACGAATAGACAAAAAGAAACTAGAACAAATCCGCCGGCGCTGCAGCTCGAAGCTTTCCTAAAGCAGCCATACCGGACCCCACGCAAATTACGATTGCCGCCACTGCAACACCGAGGCAAAGCGGCACACTCATTTCGACGGGAATCCGAGCCATCTCCCGCGTCACACGATACAGTATGATCGAAACCACCCAGCCGACTAGGAACCCGACGATCGCGAGTAGCATCGACTGAAAAATCACAACCGCCGAAAGAAACCGATCACGGTAACCAATGGCCTTGAGGGTTGCGTACTCAGGCAACCGATTGGCGACATCGCTCGCCAAGACCTGATAAACAATGACCACGCCCACAACGCACGCAATGCCAGCGCCCATTACAAAAATCAAACCGAGAGGAGTATGCCATAACCAGAGCGTCGTTTCGTAGTCAATCACTTCCTGACGCGTTAGTACTGCCACATCCCCCCCTTCGCCAGTTGGAAGTTGCAACCGCATCTTTTGCAGTACGTCTTGCTTGTTGACATTAGGATGACAGCGTACTAGTCCTAGACTTACGTCGGCTAAATTTCTGCCCGGGTAAAGCCGTCGAAACCCGCGTTCGTTGACAAGTACAGTACCGTCGGCGCCAAATCCTGCCCCAAGGCGAAATACGCCAACAACCTGAACCGGTTGATCGTTCAACCATGTTAGTTGTTGACTGCTAGTCGTCCCGTCAGAATCCTGAAACTGACCAAAACCTGGATGTGACAATTCGTCGATCAACACGTCATCGGACAGACGAAGCTTGTTCAACGTTGCCAAAATTTGTGGCTGATTGAAGACTTGATCGTCCGGCTCAGATCCAATGACTTGAATTGCACGGTATTTGGGTTCCGTTGGATGTTTCCACTCACCAGTGCCAAGATAAACCGGCACAACAGATTCCGTACCGGCGATGGAATCCGCCTGACGCAGACGCTGAATCGGCAGACTTCTAGGATCGGAAAACTCGACGTACTGTTTCGAGCGAATTAGAAGATCAAAATCGAGTGCACTATAGACAAGCGTCGCTGTCCGAGCGGCAGACAACACCATTCCAATCTGAAAGAACAAGAGTACAACTGCGAACGAAACTCCGGCCACTCCTACGAATGTCCGCACTTTACTTTGTGCTAAGTTTCGAAACGCTAACCAGACTGGCATTAAACAACTCGTTGTAATAACGAGCACAGTGTACACGACTAGGCATCGTTCAGAGTGCGCCTAGTTGTAGTCCATTACTTGTTGTGCTCGTTGATTTTGGTTCCTGATCGGTTCTGATTTCGACTTCAACTTGCAGATTGATCAGCTGAGCCGCAATCCGCTGGCTTGGCTCGTCAAGTTGAATCTTGACAATGAAGACATGTTTGTCTTGCGGCTTGAAGGGGTCGAGATTGTCGAGAGTTGTCCGTGATATCATTTGCCCGACACTCACGACTGTGCCTGTCAACTCGGAAGACGCTGCCGATTGTCGTCCGCTGATGGCTGGACTGGTGATTTCGGCAGTCATTCCATTTTGAATCGCAGCACGATCGGACTCATAGACCTCTGCGACACAATACATGGGATTCAAATTCGCGATTTCCATGATCGGACGCGGGCCAAGAGTGTCCCCTTGATGCAACGCGATTTCCAGGACGGTGCCTTCAATTGGAGAGCGGATCGTCAAACGGTCGCGAAGCGACTCCGCTTTCTTGATCCGAGTCTCGAAGGCATCTTTCGAGTATGCGTTCTGAGCTTTGACCAGGTCGGCTTCCGCGAGTTTCAACTTTGAACGAGCGACTAAAATCGCCTGCTCGGCGGCTACATTGAGCTGTTTCAACGAATTATTGGCGGCCGCGAGTTGGGCTTCCGTCGATCGGACTAACTGGGCTTGCTGTTCGATTTTTTGGCTCGGCACGAGATCGGGAATCTCTCGCATTTTTTGTAACGAATCTTTTGCGGCAGCAAGATTCGCTTTTAGAACATTGATTTCCTGTTGCTGAGAATCGATCTGCGGGTTCTCTAGTTCGGCTTGCTGCAACTGTAGCTCGGCAGCTTCTTTCTGAGCCTTAGCGGCCAAGACCGCCGCTTCAGCCTGGATTTGAGCGGTCTTATGTTCAGCATGAAGAACGTCCAACTCAAGATCCGCTAGCTCGGAATCAAGCTGAACGAGGGGGCTTCCGGCATCGACTGAATCTCCCTCGTCAACAAGAATTTTCACAATCTGTTGCTCGGCGGGCCCAACGATACTGACGACTCCATTGGCCGGCACTAGCCGCCCGACCGCAACAACTGACGACCCCAGAAACGCCGCTTCCGAGCTAGACGCAGACTCAGCACCATTCGCTCCGTCCTCATGCCCAGTTGACGACTCCTGTCGATTCCAAAGGGCAAATACGCCCATCCCGATCCCTAGGCCGATTATCAGTGTGAGTAAATAACGCATGAGACATGTATCTGTCTAAGTCACTAGGAAAAGGGTACATCCGTCCTCGCACCACTCGCAGAATAGGCCGTGGTTTGCAATTTGATAAGGGCGGGCGATGCACCACCTCATGGTAAATGCGATGGGACTTGTCGCAAACACGGAAGTTCACGCGGACCAGAAAAAATAGGAAGTCCTGAAAAAACTTTCTGCCTGGCAGGCATGAAGACGCGCGGATTTCCGGCATAACCGGCAAAACCCCACGGATCCCACTTAAACCGACCGATTTCCAGATAAGAGCCGTCACGTTTGTGCGGGCTGGGTTTGTGGTTGCGGTATCCGCTCCGACGAAAACCTGGAAATGCTGTGATCACATGAATACAGGCCGAGCTACAAACGATCAAAGCGGTGAAAGCGACAGGGATTCCGAAATGATGCGGGCAATAACAACGACACCCCAAAACGTGACGATGTGGAAACGTCGGTTGTGGGGTTCTCTTACGTGTTCCTGTCTCGCGATCGTGACCGGTTGCGTCGGCCCCGGATTCTATGATTCCGACATTCGTTCAGAATCCGCAAGATCGCGAATGGTCCATCGTGCGCCGATCTATCCCCAATTAAATCAACGCGTCGATCATTCCACGCGAAAGCCAGCTCTCGAGCGACGCTCGTCAGTCAGCCGTCCAAGAATTCAGCAGACGAACTACGAAATACCGTCTTCGATCGAAGCAAGTCCAGAATTACCAGCTTTGGCTGCTGAACGGGTCCGTTGTCAGGCGGCACTTGCATCGACACCGGTTCAACTGATCGAGATCGAACGGCAATTCGCCTTCGAAAAAACTTCGAACACCCGGTGCATCAGCGAAGAAGTTGCCAATCAAGTCCAACAACTCCTGATGCTTCGAAGCGCAATCCGTGGAAACGAAGCCTCCGTTGCGGCACTGCAGCTCTATTACCAACTCGCTGAAGGCCATGCTCAACTCGGCTACTTGCAGGAGAGCTTGCAGAACATCGAAATGATGCAGTCGGACGTTGCCCGTATTCTGGCACGCGGGTTCGCCGTCGAAATCCGCCAAGGTGATCTAGAACGCCAGAAACTGGAAATCGAGCAAAAACAGCAAGAAATCGAAGGCCAACTCGCTCAAGGATGGGCCCGCCTCCAACCACTATTGGGCGAAGAACCAACCGCGCCAATGCCTGATTTCATGACATTGGAGGAACGACCCACGTCAGCTCCAACCCGAGAAACTGCGGTTCAGACGGCAATGCACCTGCGACCGGAACTGCGGTTGCTACGCGTCTTGATTCATGGCATCCGAGCGGAAACTCTGTCAGCAGCCATTGCCGCCTTGCAGCAGGCCGAGGCGAGTCTCGGAACCGCTTCAGAGTTAGATATCCTTAAGCAGTTGAGCGACACCATCTTCGTTATCAAGCCCTTTACGAAGTTCTGCCGCACCCGGGACGTCGAAGTTCGCACAACGCAACTCGTGGTACTGTTAAACGGTCAGGAACAAGCAGTTCGCGGCGAGATACATGCCGCGATCGCCGCCTGGAACGCCGCCACCGAACGCTGGCACATTGCAGATCGACTTGTTTCCAGTTGGGATCGTCAACTCGATGAACTTCGACAGAAGCAGGCAGTCGATGAGACCATCACCAGTTTCGATATCCGGCAGGCCGAGCTAGAACGGATTCAGGCAAAATCGGATCGACTTGCGGCGTTCTTCGCCACTAAGCAAGCCGAAGTGTCGTTGCTCAAAGCCCAGGGAACCGCAGCGATTGGTTGTGGACTGGCGGGACATGAACCATTTTGGTGCGAATCTTGCAAAATGACTCATGGAGGACCAATTCACCCGGAACCTCATCAGCCGACGGCAGTTCCTGGTGGATCACCAAGTTATGAAGTAGCGCCACAACCTCTACCAGCCCCCGAGCCTCCGGCACCACTGACTGGTCCATCCGTCCGCAGCCCACGTTTGATCCAACAAGCAGCCAACACCGCCCCTCGAACGCTCACGTTCCAGCCGACTCGATCACTCGGAAAATGCCGGCCAATCTCTCGACCGAAATAGATCGGCAGGGAGTTAACAGGCCGGCTTTGACTGAGGACGCGTGGAACCGTTACTGATCTCGATTGGCCAACCGTTCTGCCCGACGGCGTTCGCGGCGTTCTTCCCGCAACTCCTTCGCTGTTGGCTGACCATACCCGGGTAGCCGCCGACGCACGACGCTGGCAGTGGTATCGGGACCAATCGCCGCGGAATTCATTGGCAGGTTTGCAGAAAACCCCTGGGTCGTTCTTTGCGTTTGTGGTTGCAATAAGGACGCCTGCATCTGCTCACGCATTCGAAGTTGCTGAAGCTGAAATGCCTGCACTCGCTGAGCCTGGAGCGTCTGCATCTGCTGAGCAGCTTGCATCGTCTGCATGAAGTTCGAACCACCGCCTTGGCCACTGCCCGCCATCATTCCCATGCCACCAGGTGGTCGACCGCCACTCCCGGGCATCATACCGCCGCCTCCACCTCCACATCGACCTTGCGCAAACCCCTCGCCGGAAGTGAAAACACTGACCGCCAACGCAAGACCCGCCACCCAAAAACACTGTCCCTGAAAGATTCTCACAGAGTCACCTTTTCAAAAAAGAGATTGAACTGCTAAACGATGGCGAGGCCTGCCAAAGCTAGAAACGACAGGCCAAACCAAAATCAACAACTCAATCTTTCGAATCTTTGAAAAGGTCACGCGGAAGCGTCAGACCGAAGCGGCTTACGTGGCCGGTGTGGGTGTCAACAGTGAAGACCAGCGGCGTTCGGGACGCGCTTGCCAATTGCCTTGGTGATACGCATAGCCTGCGATCAATGGCACAGCGAGTGTCGCCTCACTGAACACCATTTGCTCGTATGCGATATCGACCTTGCCCCAACTGCACGCCTCTTTCAAGGTCGACCCGGACAAAGCCCCGTCCCGGACATCGGCGACCGTGACCTGAATCGCGTACTTGTGCATCGGCACTTCATGCCCCAGGATTTCAGCCGCCACCACAACATCCTGCGCGAAGTTCTTCGGCACGCCACCGCCAATCATGAGCAATCCGGTCTCGCCGCATTGAACTTTCAACTGCGTAATTTCGTGGAAGTCTTTCACGCTATCGATGCTGAGCCGTTCCCCGTCTTCACGTTTGGCTTGATGGGCAACCAACCCGAATCCTGCGGAACAATCGCTGAAAGCCGGAACGAAAATCGGTACCGACTTCCGGTAACACTCCAGTACGATGCTGTCGGTCTGCGTTCGCCCGTTCTGCTCGAGCCACGCACCCATACTCTGAATAAACTCCCGCGACGAATACGGACGCGGTTCCAATTCGTCAGCGATTTGCATGATGGTGTCATCGCAAATCCGAAGTTCATCTTCGTCGATCAACGTGTCATAGATGCGGTCGATCGCGAGTTTTCGCAGTTCGTCATCGAACAGACCACTTTTCAGCCGATCCTCCGCAACATAGTGGCGAAATCCAAGAGCTTCAAAGAAGTCTTGGTCGACAATGTTCGCCCCCGTCGAAACGATGGCGTCCACCATGTTGTGACGAATCAGGTCAATGAAGACCTTTTTCAGCCCAGCCGAAATGAGGGACCCCGCCAGACAGAGAATGATTCCGCAGTCGGTATCACGGACCATCTGATCGTAGATATCGGCAGCCCGAGCAAGATCACGGGCCGTAAACGCAGCGTGACGATACGCCTCGACAAGTGGACGTGCGTCGTGCTGAGTGATATCGATGTGTTCAATGGTCTGCTGAAGAAATCGTGTTTTGTCGCGCATATCTGTATTCGGTCCCATGAGTCAAAAATCTCTGGCAGTCCATCCAGAGACTAAGGTTCGCTTTGCGTTGCTTTCACGAATTCTAGTTCCCCTGAAGTGCAACAAGCAAGCACGCGGAACCTCCCGGCATCCAGCCGCATCTTTCACACCTTATAACAACCTCTCGATTGACACGTGCACCGGTTACGCCAGTCGTACTTGCGTGCGGCCTCAAACAACCGTCACAAAAGGAAATCCCACCGAATTTCCCCCTCCTTGACAGGATCTATGGTCTATGTATTCGGTGCCGGACACGAGCAACCCGGGAATCTACCATCACAACTGCAACATCTTGACGTTTTTTGAAACATAATGCTTGCTTTTGGTGATTCATTTCGGCAGACTGCTCCCATTACATGATCTACCCCATTCGAAGGAACGAGTGAATGCTCGTCGATCAGCGTCGGCAGCACATACTGAAAGCCGTTGAGTCGAAAGGATTTGTGTCACTCCAAGAGCTTTCCGAACTCTGTGACGCGAGCGAATCGACGGTACGGCGGGATTTGGAACACCTTGATAATTGCGGGACGATTCGACGGACACGCGGCGGAGCAGCGTTCACCGGGGAATCGCTTGTCACATTCGACGATCGAGAGAAGCAGTCATCGCACGAAAAACAAGCCATTGCCCAATTTATCGCCGCTCAGATCGAGCCCAATGAGACCGTGTTACTCGACGGCGGAACGACGACGTTGGAAGTCGCCCGACAATTGATCGGCAAAGAACTGCAAGTCGTCACCAATTCACTCCCGATCGTAACACTCCTCTCCCATCAACCTGGAATCGAACTGGTTATTATCGGAGGTTACTTATACCCCAAAACTGGCGTTTGCCTCGGTCCGATTTCGATCGATGGACTCAAAGGCATCTCAGCCCGTCGACTTATTATGAGTACTGGCGGAATCACTGAGAAAGGTCTTTTCAACAGCAATGTCCTACTTGTCGAGACGGAACGCCAAATGATGTCTGTTGCCGACGAAACCATCGTCGTTGCCGATTCCACGAAGTTTGGCCACTCGGAGCTGACACATCTCTGTGAGCTAAGCGAAGTTCAAACGATCGTGACCGATTCCAATGTCAAAGATGCCTGGAAAAAAACGTGTATCAATCATGGCGTTGAATTGATCGCTGTCGACGCCTGAACCAAGTTTGCAACCTCCAAAACCTGATTCTGTTCATTCATTGGTGTTATATGTCTCAGCTGGCTAATCCGATTTCGCGAGCCGATGTCGAGCGTCTCGTACGCGACGTCGTGACGCATCGACTGCAAGCGGCCAAGCCTCAAGTCGCTCGCAATCCGCTCGTCGTCAACATTTCGGCAAGACACTGTCATTTGACACACGAGCACGTCCGCATTCTATTCGGCAAAGACGACCTCACACCGTCCAAAGACCTCTATCAAGACGGTTACTACGCCGCCGAGGAAACAGTTGCGGTCGTTGGTCCACGTCGTCGGATGATTCCGAATGTTCGCGTCTTAGGACCATGTCGTGGGGACTCGCAAGTCGAGCTCGCGTTCACGGATGGCATCTCCCTCGGGATCGATCTTCCCGTTCGCATCAGTGGTGACGTCCAGGGTACACCTGGCTGTATTCTCGTTGGTCCGAAAGGTGTGGTCGATCTCCGTCAAGGCGTTATCCGCGCGATGCGACACGTTCACATGGGGCCGAGCGATCTCGAGTTCTACAACGTCAAGAATGGCGACGAGCTTAACCTGCGAATCGAGTCGCCCGGCTGCACGACGACGCTTGAAAACTTAGTCGTCCGCGCGGGGGACAACATCAAACTTGAAGTTCACTTGGACACCGACGAGGGCAATGCGGCAAACCTCGACAATGCCACAAACGTAGAACTCGTCAAGCCGGCTAGCTGCGGCTGCCAGACACATTAGTCGTACAAACTTTGTTGAAATCTAGACTTCTCGAGCACTAACTCAAAACTGGAGAGCACTCATGGCAAATCGGATGGAAGCATTGGGAATGATCGAAACCAAAGGGTTTGTCTGTCTCGTTGAGGCAGTCGACTCTATGTTGAAATCAGCCAATGTTCAAATGATGGGTTGGGAGAAAGTTGGCAGTGGGCTAGTCACTGCATTCGTCGTGGGCGATGTCGCTGCAGTCAAAGCAGCAATCGATGCCGGTGCCTCGGCCGCCAGCAAAATCGGTGAAGTTGTCAGTGTCCAAGTGATTCCTCGACCACACGAGGAATTGAGTGGCGTGCTGCCGAACAAAGGTGCCTAATGTCAGACGAAAACCAAACGTCGGAAACAGTTGAAAAATCCACTGAAACTTCTACGCAAAGTCGAAACATGAACGAAGCAATTGGCTTGATTGAAACAAAAGGACTCATCGCCCAGATCGAAGCCCTCGATGCGATGCTGAAGTCGGCAAATGTTAGCCTGGTGAAACAGGTTCAAATTGGTGGCGCCTTTGTAACAACGATCATTAAAGGCGATGTGGGTAGCGTGCGAGCTGCTGTCGATGCGGGAGCATCTGCTGCTGCCCAATCAGGCGAACTGGTTAGCGCTCACTTGATCCCACGTCCTGAACCTTCGTTGTTGGAAGCTTTTCTTTAAGCCGATCAGAACTTGGATTCTATTCGGCTAGCACAATTCGGCCACGTCGTTCTAACGAAGGGATTCCCATGTCCGCTGGCAAGATTCTCGTTGCGAATCTCGGTTCCACTAGCTTTAAGTTCCGTCTGTTCGAAATGGACACGGAAACTCAAATCGCTCGTGGAGGCATGGATCGCATTGGTGGCGAGAAGAGCGAGTGTTCCATCGAGTGCGGAGGTGAAGTCACCAGGTTCGAAGCGAGCCTTCCCGACCACGCTGCCGCAGTCCAGTTGTGCTTCGATGCACTGACAGATGCTGATACAGGATGCCTGAACTCGATCGATGAAGTGCTTGGCATTGGTTTCAAAGCGGTATTCGCTGGAGACCTTAGCGGGGTGCGTCGCGTCGATGAGAAACTATTGGCGAGTATGGAGGACTTGGCAGAAATCGCACCGGCACATAACCCGCCTTATGTTCGGGCTATGCGGTCGTTGCAACAAGCGTTTCCACAGTTGCCATTAGTCGCCGCCTTGGAAACTGGTTTCCACGAGACAATCCCTCTCAAGAACCGTTTGTATGCAGTCCCATACGAATGGGCAACGGACTACCAGATTCGACGATGGGGATTTCACGGTGCAAGTCATCGCTTCGTTAGCCAACGAATCCATGAGATTCTCAAGCGAGATGATCTTCGGGTAATTTCGTGTCATCTTGGCGGAAGCAGTTCGATCTGTGCGACACGAGGCGGAAAGTCTGTTGCCACAAGTATGGGCATGAGTCCGCAGACAGGTCTTCCACACAATAATAGGGTGGGGGATTTCGACGCATTCGCTTTGCCGTTGTTGCTCAAGAAGTCAGGAAAATCTCTTGAGGAACTCCTCAAAGAGATGTCGAGCCAAGGAGGATTACTAGGACTAAGTGGTCTGAGTGAAGACGTTCGCGACCTGGAAGAAGCAGCTTCGAATGGACACGAACGAGCAACCCTAGCATTAGAGCATTTTGTATCGTCGATCCGCCACTATGTGGGGGGATACATGGCTTTGCTAGGCGGACTTGATGCACTCGTCTTCACTGGCGGCATCGGTGAAAACAGCACCTACATTCGCGGTGCGGTCTGTGCCGATATGGAATGGGCCAACCTTATTTTAGATGAAGAGGCCAACAAGACTGCAAAAGGTGAGGCAAAGGTATCGGATCAGCGTAGCGGTATTGAAGTCTGGACGGTCCCTACCAATGAAGAATTGGTTGTTGCCCGTCAAACCCTGGAAAACATTACCAATTCAGGCAGTTAGAAAAACTTGGATTTCGATTTCGCGAGTTTGAACTCGCAAGGTCACAGAATTGCTTGAAAGTATTTTATGTTCGTCGCACGTGTTACCGGCAGCCTCGTTTCAACGCACAAGGTGCAGGTCATGGTTGGGCAGAAACTTCTCGTAGTCGAACCGTTGCGAGTCAACGAGCACGATCAGTCGAATCTTCAACCGACTGGGCGAACATTTGTCGTTGTTGACCCGATTGGTGTGGGAGTAGGAGAAACGGTGCTTTGCGTCCAAGGATCAAGTGCACGGTTCACACCGGAAACCAAGTCGTTGCCGATTGACGCCGCCATTGTAGGTATCGTCGATACCGTCAACATTCAGGGAAAACAAATCTTCAACTCCGGAATGGATTCATAGTGAGCAGCAACACCGAAAACGATCAACCAGCAGATTTTAATCAAGCAGTCCTCGTACTGCAGATTATCTGCGCTGGACTCATGTTTGGAGTTGTCGTTTTTGGCATTTTCACTCTGCTTCAAGACTCGGATGGACCGGCTAAGAACCCGCAATTGACTTATTTTGCCCTGTTTGAGGCGATTATCGTCATACCGATCGCCTTGGTGATCCCTAGGTTTATCAATCCTAAGCAGCAACCTGGCAGACCAAGCGTCAATGACCAGGTTAACCCAGAGTCAGCACAGGCCCAGATTGCTCCTTTGCAAATTCAAAAAATCATTCAGTATGCACTGCTAGAAGGCTCTGCGTTTTTCAGCCTGGTCGCATACTTCATCGAACGCCATTCACTAGCCTTACTTTCGGTTGTCATCATCCTGTTTCTCATGGTCAAGATTTTCCCCACCCACGCGTCAGTCACTCAGTGGCTTCGTAGACGTCGTGAAATCGCCATGTTTGAACAAGACACTATGAATTAAGCAGGCGTTTCCTTTTAGCGTCTGTTATCGCGATATCTACAAATCAGGTCTCACAATGGTCCAAGCAAACGAACAAGCCATTCGCCAAGTCGTCGAGGAAGTTCTCGCAAAGCTCGGCAAGCAGCCTTCTGCACGCCCCGGTATTCGTCATCAGATCTCGCAGCCGAGCCCTGCAAGTTCATCGGGGCAATTCGGTGTGTTTGCAGATGCCGAATCCGCGATCGCAGCTGCCAAGTCTGGCTATGAGCAGCTCTGCAAAGCTCCAATGGCTGCTCGCAAGAAGATCATTGAAATTGTCAAGCAGACATGTCTCGAACAAGCTGAAGAACTTGGGCGTCTTGAGTTCGAAGAAACTCAGATTGGTCGACTTGAGCACAAGATCGAGAAGCTCAAGATCATTAAAGATGTGCCAGGGACGGAATGGCTGCGTGCCGACTGTGTAAGTGGTGACAACGGACTGACCGTGACCGAGTATGCCCCGTTTGGTGTGGTCGGTGTCATCACGCCAGTGACCCACTCCCTCCCGACACTCGCGGGAAACATTGTGAACATGGTCGCAGCCGGGAATTCACTCGTCTGTAACCCTCACCCAAGTGGACGTCGGATCGCCGCCGAAGGTGTTCGTCGTTTCAATCAACAGATCGAGCAACAAACCGGGCTACGAAACGTCGTAACAATTGTTGCGGAGCCCACGCTTGAGTCGGCTGAAGAAATCTTCAATCACCGGGATGTCAGATTGCTCTGCGTTACCGGTGGCCCTGGTGTTGCACGAGCGGCACTTGCTAGTCGCAAAAAGGCAATTGTCGCCGGTCCGGGTAACCCACCGGTGGTTGTGGACGAAACCGCTGATCTCGAACGTGCCGCGATTTCCATCGTTGCCGGTGCCGCCTACGATAATAACTTGCTCTGCATTGGCGAGAAGGAAGTCTTCGCCGTCAACGCGATCTTTGACCAACTGCTGAACTCCGTTGAGAAACACGGAGGTTACCGGCTCTCACCGTCGCAGTTTGCAGAAATGACAGCCGTTGCTTTCAAGACCGTCCAGGATCCTAAGACTGGAAAACCCAAAACTGCACTGAACCGTGATTTGATCGGTAAGGATGCATCGTTCCTTGCCCAGCAAATCGGTCTGAGTATTCCTAAGGAAACTCAAATCCTGTTTGCCGAGTGCGATGAATCCAACCCGTTCGTCGCTGAAGAACAAATGATGCCCTGCGTTCCGTTCGTGCGTGCTCGAGACGCCTATCATGCGGTTGAGCTGGCAAAACACTACGAACATGGTTTTGGGCACACGGCGATTATTCATAGTCGAAACGTCGACA
This sequence comes from Thalassoroseus sp., assembly GCF_984380535.1. Classification (NCBI taxonomy): domain Bacteria; kingdom Pseudomonadati; phylum Planctomycetota; class Planctomycetia; order Planctomycetales; family Planctomycetaceae; genus Thalassoroseus; species Thalassoroseus sp. The sequence goes on along the minus strand of NZ_CFHRBF010000006.1, from coordinate 130,850 downwards.
CCATGACACACATGGGTCGGGAAATGAACACCACGTTATTCGTGAAAAACGGTCCTTCGATGGCCGGCCTGGGGTTGGGAGGCGAGGGTTATCTCTCATTCAGCATCGCCACTCCGACAGGCGAAGGCGTCACGAATCCGTTGACCTTTACACGCCAACGTCGATGCGTCCTCGCTGGCGCGTTGAATGTGGTCTAGAAGTAGTCCCCGATGAATGTTGCCAAAGTCGTTGGACACGCGACAGCCAGCGTGAAACACCAGAGCATGCAAGGGTGGCGATTACTAGTCGTTCAACCTCTTGGTATGCACGACAGCATTGATGGCTATCCATTCCTAGCAATTGACAAACTTGGTAGTGCGATTGGTGATCATGTCCTCATCACAAGCGACGGTAAAGAAGTTCGGATGATGATGGATTCGGACCAAACTCCTGTCCGGTGGGCAGTGATTGGTATTGTCGATCCTACTCATTCGCAGTCAGCAGCTAAAAACTGAAAGGTATCCCTGTGGTCCGGTCGGATGTTGATTCCGAATTCATCGACCAAGTCGTACGCGACGTTCTCAAGCGTATCGATTTCGGTGACGCACGTTCGAGCGAAAACAACCGAACCAATGGTCAGCCTGTCAAAGCCAATTCAGAAGTTGCGACGCGTCTGAGCAATTCGGTACTGACAGAGGACATCCTTAAGGGACTCAAACTCACCCGCCAGGTTCTCGTCTCGGAACGAACGATCCTCACACCATCGGCAAAAGATTACCTTCGCCGCAAAAACATCACATGGTCACGGACATCCGCTTCGCAGTTAGCTTCCGAGCAAGAATCGGCGCGATGGTCGGTGCTGCTCCTGAATGATGCACCGCGAATTCAGCCTGTGATCAAAGACATGCAGAACGTCTCTTTGGAACTGGTGAGTTCTAACTCTGAAGCTGTTGCTCAGACGATTTCGAAGATTTGCCGGGCTAGTTCATCGGGTGTACTCATCTGCACAGAGAATGTCTATGAAGTTGCCTGTCGTGTGAATCGTCAGCCCAAAGTACGTGCGGCGGTCGTCAGCACCCCTGAAGAGGTACGGGCAACACAAACTCAGATCCAAGCCAATGTGTTCTGTATTCATACGAAACCAGTTCCGTTGTATACCGTGCGAAACTTGATCCGAGAGATCACTCAATCCGCACCGCCAACATTTCAAAAGTGGGGTGACTAGCACGATGCGAATTGGCGAAGTCATTGGAAAACTCACGCTGTCCGAATGCCATCCGTCCCTAGTTGGTGCCAGGTGGGCAGTTGTTGTTCCCTTGATGCTTGAAGGGATCAACGATTCCACCCAAGGACGCGGCGAGCCAATAGTTGTTTATGATGAACTCATGGCTCATGAAGACGCGAAAATTGCTATCAGTGAAGGTGCGGAAGCAGCTGCACCGTTTCACCCGGACACAAAACCGATCGACGCCTATAACGCGGCTATTCTCGATCATATTGAAGTCATTTAGCCAGAAACCTAGTACACGAAAGTAACCAGTTCTATGTATCACCCACTCTTTAATAATCCAGAAATCAAAGAGCAGATCTGTGAGATTGGCCGACGCGTTTATGACAAAGGTTTCGCCGCGGCTAACGATGGAAACATTTCCTTCAAAGTTGGAGACAATGAAGTTCTTTGTTCTCCCACTATGATCTGCAAGGGCTTCATGAAACCGGAAGATATCTGTATGGTCGATCTCGACGGCCAGCAACTTGCCGGTGAACGGAAACGAACGAGTGAGATTCTTCTTCACCTCACGATCATGAAACATCGCCCGGATGTGAAAGCGGTCGTGCACTGTCATCCGCCGCATGCAACTGCGTTTGCCGTTGCCCGCGAGCCGATCCCTCAGTGTGTGCTTCCGGAAATCGAAGTATTCATGGGCGAGGTACCACTTGCTCCCTATGAAACTCCTGGCGGGCAAGCGTTCGCTGATACTGTGGTTCCGTTCTTGAAGAGTACGAACACAATTATTCTGACAAACCACGGGACCGTCAGTTTCGGGAAGACATTAGAAGAGGCCTACTGGAAGACTGAGATCCTCGACGCATATTGCCGAATCCTGCTGCTTGCTAAACAGCTTGGTCCGATTCAGTACCTCGACCAACGCGAGTCGACCGAGTTGCTAGATCTCAAAAAGAAACTAGGCTTTGACGATCCGCGATTTCACGTCGAAGACTGCGATCTCTGTAGTAACAGTGCGTTCCGCGATGGATATCAAGAAAAGATGCCCCAGCAACGCGCTTTTGAACCGGCTCCGCAGTACCCAGGTTACTTGCAGGCCCAATCGAACTCGCAGGCCAAGTCAAACGGCCAAGCATCGATGGACACGGAAGCGGTTGTCCAAGCAATTACCGAGCAAGTCATGGCCGCCATGCAACGCTAGACCGCATCGCAGTACGAAAACGCCTTTGACTTTCGGCCAACACGGGACAGAAACCGCAACGGTTAGGATTGAACGACTCACGCGGTTACTAGCTCGGTGAACTTCATATATAGGTAGACATCATGAAGGTTAGTATTATTGGGGCCGGTGGCCTTGTCGGTTCCTGTGCCGGATTTGCGTTGCAAGCAGGTCAAGTCGTTCGCGAGATCGTAATGATCGACGTGAATCGAGAAGCGGCCGAAGGGCAAGCACTTGATCTCATCCATGGTGCATCGTTTCTGGCAGATCAAGTCATCTACGCAGCGGGCACGGAAGCTGTTGTCGATAGCGACGTCATCGTCATTACGGCGGGTTTGCGGAGAAAACCCGACGAGAGTCGACTCGATCTCATCAATCGCAACGTCGAACTGTTCCGGAAGATTCTGGCAGATATCAAAACGCACGGACACAAACCTGATGCGACTGTGTTCGTGGTTTCCAATCCGGTCGATGTCTTGACGTACCTAGCTGTTCGTGAGCTTTCACTTTCGCCCGAACGAGTGATTGGTCTTGGAACGGTGCTCGACACGACTCGACTGCGAGGGATGTTGTCGCTGCAATTGGAGGTTCCTCCGACACAAGTCTCGGCAATGATGCTGGGTGAGCATGGTGACAGCATGGTTGCCATGTGGTCGGCCGCTCAGATTGCCGGTTTGCCGATCGACAAGTTTCCTGGTGTCACGCCTGGCCTTCTCCAAGATGTGGAACGTCGCACGCGGGGCAGCGGAGCGGAAGTCATCAAGAAGAAAGGTGGAGCCGGTTTCGCAGTGGGTGTTTCAATTGCCGAAGTTGTGCATAGCATCGCTTTGGATCAACGACGAATTCTTCCGGTATCGTCATTGCAGACGGGTGCATATGGCATCCATGAAGTCTGTCTGTCTGTGCCGACGGTCGTGGGACGTGCGGGTGTGATGGAGCAAATCGAAATCGATCTGTGGCCCAAGGAACGAATGGGACTCGTCAATTCCGCCGGTGTGTTGCGTGAGACGATTCAGAAAGTCCTGTAATCCAGACTTGAAGTGAACTCTCAAGACGCTCCGCTGAGAACTCTATTGACGCCGAACTGTCCGTGAGCCGATTCATGAGTGATGTGCCGATGAAATCCTTGGATTGGAAGCTTAGCGACATCCATGCGAACCCTTCGACTTCTAAGGAGTTTATCATTGCCGATGCCAAAGATGCTGACATGGCATTCGGCATCGGTGCCCCTGGTGTATCGCCGGAACGCCATGACGGCGAATTGCGTTTCAAGACACTGGCAGAGTACCGCGAGCAAATTCGTCAGGTCATCCGACAAGGTATCGTCGATATCGTTTTGATGTCGACGAGCACGAGTGAAGTCTTGACGCTTCAAGAGAACCTATTCGACGGGTCCCACGTCACGCCAGCGATTCGGGCCAACGATACTACCGATGTCCATGTTTTTCGGGGAAGTCGTATCGGTGAGGCGGCTGCCAAACCGTTCCGCACGACTCAGCTCGATCACGCTCAGTGCGGACACCTCGACTGCGAACCGCAAGAACGGTCTCGGGGGGCGAATCTTGGTCTATACTCTGTGACCTTTAACAATGACTGCGAACTCGATCTAGCGACACTCGAAGCCTACAACGAGTTTCGTGTCGAAGCCGAGCGGAAAGGGTTTCGCCATTTTTTGGAAGTTTTCAATCCCAATCTTCCAAAAGCAATCACCGAGGAACAGCGACCGAATTTCATCAATGATGTCATCGCCCGAACTCTTGCAGGTGTTGCCTCAGCAGGACGACCGATCTTCCTGAAGATCGCCTACCAAGGTCCACGGGCGATGGAGCAACTGGTTGCCTACGATCCTCATTTGATTGTCGGCGTCTTAGGTGGTGCAGCGGGGACGACGCTCGATGCATTCCAGTTATTGCACGATGCCAAAAAATACGGGGCGAGGGCGGCACTGTTCGGACGAAAAATCAACCAGGCCGAATGCCAGCTTGCGTTTATCGAGTTTCTCCGTTACATCGCTGATGGCTTGCTCGAACCTCAAGAAGCTGTCCGAGCTTACCATGCGGTGCTCGAAAAACTCGGCATCCCACCGCATCGGTCGCTAGAGGACGATTTAGTGCTGCAGGCGACTCAAACGAGCTATGGGGAAAGCAAAGACCAACCCACCGGATCAGAAACCAAATCACCCGCCGCTCCGTCGGCAAAACCGAAGCACGCCGCGCCCGACTTCGGTCGCATGTCTTCACAAGAAAAGGCAGACTATTTCCGTCAACGGCTTGGCAGTATCAAGAATCCGTAATTTCCGTCCGGTTGTTCAACGTTGACAAGGCACGGAAAAAGGAACGACCCGCATGGACGAATGGGACGACGAGACCACCGACACTGTCAACTGCGAGAACTGCGGCGAAGAAGTCTACGAAGATGCCGAACAGTGTCCGTACTGTGGATGGTACGTTACGCAAACGACATCGACGTTCGACGGCAAACCGTTTTGGTTCGTCCTATTAGGGATTGCCGGAATCGTCGCTGTCATTGCGGTTTTAGGTGGCGTTCTTTGACGGTCGTCTTCGCCTGAGGGGTTTGCGGTTTTCCGACGATCTGAATGGGAATCCATAGCGTAGGATAGGTTTCGTCGTCGGTCTCGACTTTGACGACACCTTCCTGCAACCCAGCGGGAACTTCTCCCGCAACCTTGACCGCAATCTCCGCCTGCGGTCCGGCGACTTTCTCTTCTGCCGACAAATGATTGACTTGAACATCGACGAAGCTCGACTTGCAACTTGCTCGCAGTACGGTTAGTGGTTGCTTACGGAAATCGCTGACGGTGAAAGTTTGCGTCGTAGGTTGGTTGCTGAATTGATAGAAGGTCAATGCCCGGGGTGAAATTGTGACCCGCTGTTCAGGAAGTTCGAGCTTGAAAAGAAGCTTCGTTTGTCTTGGTTCCGGGTCTTCGTAATTGACGGTCAGCCAATACTCTTTCGGTCCCGACTCTTGCGTCGCCGCATCGGAGCGAAGGTAGAATGTCCCAGCTTCACCAGGTGCGTAAGTTGTTTTCTCGATCTTGGGTTGCAAGCATCCACAGCTTGGTTCGAGCTTGGTGATCGTCACTGGTTCATCGCCGGTATTGCGAAAACCAAAGCGTGCTTGGACAACTTTCGCAGCCGGGACTTTACCAAGATTGACCGCATATTGATCGAAGGTTAAGCCTGGCCGATCGACCACTCCAGCGGATTCCGTGGGTCTTGCGCCCGCCTGTCGAAAGCCGATCGACACGAAACATGGAATCGCAACGGCCAATAGGCAGACCGCTTTGGCAGCGAAATTCCTGGTAAACCAACCTTGTGATATGGTGGACGAGGTCTGTGTCATGCTCGTCAATCCCGGAGTGGAGAGTGCAAACCGTGAGAAACCGCTGGAAACCAGCGGCCGACGGCTTTTAGCACATCCCTTCGGATGGGAGCAATGTCAGTCTTTCTGTGGCGGTTCCGGCTGAACCAACCAGCTCTTTTGGCCCATTGTGAGATAAATGGCCTCTTCACGCATCACGCGACACATGCGTGACAGAAATTGCACGAAGTCGGAGAGATTCTCCTGGCCACGAAAACTGACTTCATAGCGAGCATTTTTGTCACGGAAAATTTTGCTCCGTCGGTGTTGTCGCCAGAATCCTTGGGTATCGCTGATTTCCAACGTGTAAGCGTTGAAGTGGCCAATCAGGAATGCTTCAAACATCGCACGCGGCGTTTTGCCATTGGTTCCGAATTTCTCTTCATCGAGCTTCACAATCGGCACATAAAACACGGCTACCTCACCGATGTATACCAACGAACGGGCGTGCGAGAGTTGCAGATCGATGAAGTCCATATGACATCAATCCTGATCGGGGTCAGCTGGTTCTCGGTTCGCCATGAGACGTGAAAATCGGATCGGCGATTTGACAGCCCGACTACGAAACTGTAGTGGTGCCGAGTTTGCCAAGAGTCGTGCGGAAGACGGTAAGACTGTGGTCAAGCTGACTGCGATCTCATCATGACATAAAATGGCGGGTGAAAAGTGGCAGTCAACCGTCGAATAGGCGGTCCGTAGTGACCGATAGAGCATTTGATTGCGAACGCTCGCCTCTTTTCCAAGGTGCTCTTCCGAGAAATCGCGAGCACGTTCGGGTTCGTGAGCGTACCGATGCCAATCCACAGGAGCTGTCGTGATGCCCAGCAAAACGTCCGTCCAGCGTTCGCATTTCCGACGCATGACGTCGATTTCGCTAATCGCACGCGGCGATTCATCGGACTGCTGAAGCATCCAAGTCATTGCACGATGCCGCGCAGACTGGTGCAGTTGGAATGCTTCGTGTGCTGCGGCGGCAATTTCGGCATCGTCGGTTCGATGGCCAAATGCGTGAAACACACCGCTCCACACACTGGTGAGCATTTCGGTCACGAAGACTTCGGCGATGATTGGTCGAATCTGTTCGACATCACATTTCGCAGATGGAACGATCTGATCCGTCCAGATATCCAGACGGCGACGACAACAATCGCGGTAACGCCCGACAGAACGGGCAATCCGCAACCGGCTGATGTCGTCGATGGTATCGGCTTCCGCGGCTAAATGGCCGGCCAGTTCGGCTGTCTGCCTGAGATTCACGTTGGGTTCCTTGGAGCAACTTCACTCTGCGTGGGGCGACAGTGTTCTATTGGGTTGACCAGAGTCGCAAACATGGTGCCAAGCGAACAGAGAATCAAAAATACGCCAAAAACCCAGCCAGAACCGCTCACGCCGCCTTCAACATGTTGACAAACGTCATCGCTTCGTCGCCTAGAATCACCGTTGGTGGACCCGGCGAGACGTGCCAACACGTTTCCGGTGGGCTTTACCTGATTATTGCGAGACAGGTTTTCCGTTGTCTTCCTTGGATTTCGAAGCGGCGGCAGTTTTTCGGATTTTGATGTCCTTCAACGCTCCACAAGTTGCCCAGGTGGCGAATCCGAATGGTTTGGAGAGTTCGACTTCACTACGAATGGAGACTTTTCGGCCATCGAGTTCCTGATCGACGATTTGCTCATCGTCGATCCACGCCTCAATTTTCTCTTTGGTGACTCGCAGGCGGACTTGGTACCACGTTCCGTTCTTGAATTGGCGATACGACGTGGTCTGATTCTCGGAGGCATCCAACCCATCGATACTGGACAGACCGCATACGCCGCCTCCCCAACCGCCAAGAATCAAACTGCAGGGATCATCGCCGACCGGGAATGTCATTCCGCAAAAGAAATCCGTGCCCGCGACACGTTGGGCTTTCAACTCGACTTCATAATCGATTTTGGGAATCTCTTGCGTGGCTCGGATGCCCGTCATGTAGTTGCCGATTTCGAGGTAGATCGCCCCGTTTTCGACCGTCACATCCCCTTCACCCCCGAACTTCGCAACTTCCCAACCCTTGAGGGTTTTCCCATCGAACAGCGATCGCCATTCCTTTTTTTGGGCGTCTTTCTTTTTGGCAGGGGCATCGTCGGCAAGCATGTTTGCAGAATGCGACAAGACCGCGATGCTGACAATCAGCAGGGCTCGCGTCAATTTTCGAATCATTTCAGAAACTCCGTCGGTGAGTTGTTGATGAGCGGGGGATTTGGGATCGGATCAACTTTTGTCCGGTGGCGTTTCGAAAACCGTAGTTGTTCCACATTCCATCCGGACTCCAAAGACCGTGGTTCGGTCCGCTGAATACTCTCCATCGTACCGACGTCTGTCAGGGGTTCAATGCTGGTACATCGGCAGGCGACAGCACCGCGTCAGTTGGATATAATTTCACACCAGAGCAAACCCGCAAGATGTACCATAGAGGTGAAGCGAAATCTGATGTTTCAAAAAGTCCGCAGTTGGTTTCAGAAACGCGGATTGAGTCCCCGGTCCCACGAGGCGTTCGAAGCCGAACGCACGCGGTTGATGTCGGCGACTCCGGTACCTGTCTTCTGGCTGTTCGGCAAAACCGGCAGTGGGAAAACATCGATCATCAAGTATCTTACCAAGGCGGAACGGGCCACGATCGGCACCGGATTCCGGCCGGAAACCCAGCAATCCCAACGGTATGACTTTCCGTCATCCGAGCAACCATTATTACAGTTCCTTGATACCCGAGGACTTGGAGAAGTTGGATACGATCCGACGGAAGACATCGACAAGTTTGATGATGTCGCCCATTTGATGCTTGTCACAATTCGTGTGACTGACCATGCGTTGGAACCGATGTTGGAACCACTCCGACGGATCCGCAGGGCTAAGCCCGACCGACCGGTGATCCTTGCCGTTACTTGTTTGCATGAACTGTATCCGCCCGAACAAGAACAACACCCCGAACCAGATCCGTTCGGACAATCACCAAACGACGAATGGCAAACTGACCGTCTGCCGGAGCGATTGCGACGGGGGCTTGAAGAACAACGGAATCGGTTTCGAGAATTGGTCGACGTCATCGTTCCGTTGGACTTCACATTGGAGGAAGATGGTTACACGCCGATCGATTTTGGCGGTCATCGGTTACAGCAGGCCTTTATCGACCAGTTGCCCGCCGCCTACCGGCAGACATTCCTTACGATGACCGATGTCATGGGATCTCTCCGGGAACTTCATGAGGAACAGGCAGCACCGTACATTCTCGGTGCATCGACAATGGCAGCAACCGCCGCAGCGGTGCCGTTGCCCTGGGTGGACATTCCGGCCGTCGCGGGGATTCAGTCGGAACTGATTCGTCGGCTCAGTTTGCTCTATGGCAAGAAATTGGACTGGGAACAGTTCCTGCAAATGGCTGGTGCAATGGGCGGTCGGTTGCTGCTTCGGCAAGCCATCCGGGAACCGTTGAAGCTCATCCCGTTTGTCGGGCAGGCTGCGAATGCCGCGTTAGCGTTCGCCTCGACATATGGACTCGGCGAAGCCTGCTGCTGGTATTACGGGCAACGATTGGCCGGGCATTCCCCGACGCAAGCCGAATTGAAGGTCGTCTTGAAAGACCGCATTGCTGAAGCTCACAAATTATGGGCGAAGCACAAATCCGACGGCGAGGCAAGTTCCACGTCCGTGACCGACGAAAAGGAAACACTGTGAGCCGTTGGCGACTGATTCTCGTTTGGACTCTATTGATTCTGCCTTGGCTGATCATCCTGGGATTTGGCACCTATGCGTTGTGGCAAATCGGCTGGACGCGATGGATCTGGTTTCCGATCGCTTTATGCTGGGGATCGGCACTGATCTTGATGCGATTCTGGCGAACCCGCTGGAAGATCTTGCAGTCTCCCAAACCGAAAAATGTTCCGCACTGGACTCCACGCGATCGCGACGCCTGGGCCATCGTCGAGAAGAAAGCTAGGGCAGGGGAGAATCTCGATCAGGAACGATTGCTCCGTCCACAGATGTATTTCGACCTGGCCTTGGAACTGGCAAGCGAACTCGCGGTGGTTTATCACCCCAAGAGTTCCGATCCGGTGGAAAACCTGACCATTCCGGAGATTCTTGCCGCTGCCCAGTTGGTGTTCGAAGACCTTGCGAAAATGGTCGACCAGTACGTTCCCGCGGGGCATCTGCTAACGATCAAACATTGGCGACGTCTCTCGCAGGTCCCCAAATGGTACGAACGGTTCAGTAAAGTTTACTGGCCAGTTTCCGCCGTATTTGCACCGGCCACTGTGGTTGCTCGCTATGCAACTTCACGTATGGTGATTTCTCCCATCAAGGACAACATTCAAGAAAACCTGTTGTCCTGGTTTTACGTTTCCTACGTGCATCGACTCGGGTTTTATGTCATCGAATTGAACAGCGGTCGGTTGGCCGGCGGAGCGGAACGGTTCCGCGACATGATGGACCGCATGAACGAGAACTTCGATGCCACCGGAACTCCCGAAACAACATCGGATACGACATCAGACGTTCCAGAACCTTCGAAACGAAGTGAAATTACGATCTGTCTGGTCGGTCAAACAAATGCTGGCAAGTCGAGTTTGATTAACGCATTACTCGGGGAGCAAAAAGCCCAAGTTGATTTGGTGCCGACGACCTCCACGATCACGCGGTATCAACTTCACCGGACGGAAACCAACGACCACCTAACCGTCCTCGACACGATCGGTTATGCGACCGAGGGGTTCACTGCAAAGCAACGTGATGAGTTGGAGACGGCCCTGAAACAGTCTGACTTGGTCCTGATGGTGATGAATGCCGCCAACCCGGCGAAGCAACCGGACGCGGAAGTCGTCAAGATGTTGCAAGACTGGTTCCAGTCCCGTCGGGATTTGACGCCCATCCCCGTTCTCGGCGTTCTGACCCACATTGATCGTTTACGACCACTCCGCGAGTGGGCTCCGCCATACGAATGGCCGGACGGCGAGCGGCCCAAGGAACTTAGCATTCGTGAGGCGGTTGAGTACCACAATCAGGTCTTGGAGGATCGTGTAGCGGGCGTCATTCCAGTGTGCACCGATGGTGAGCAAGACCGTGTGTTCGGTGTCGAAGAGTATCTGTTACCCGCGATGACACCACTACTCGGCGACGCGAGAGCATCCGCTCTACTACGATCTCTACATCAAGACATTTCCAAGAACAAAGCCGGACGTGTCATGCAGCAGTTTTGGGAAGTCGGAAAAGTTTTACTGAAAGCCGGTCTCAAGAAACGCGATTGAGAGGACCAGCCTCATAGGTAACACGACTCGCCCATTGCGAGTTTCCGTGGTATCGATGATCGGGGAATCGACGATTTCTCTGGCGAATTGAATGACTTCGTTGAGGTTCTGAATGCCGAAATCCTTGGCCAGTTCCCGCGACTCGCTCAACAATTCGATTGCCCGACTCGCGTGACGACCAACACCTACTCCATTCCCCGTTCGGCACTTCACCCCCGCGGCGGCGAGTTTGATCAAGCCCTGTAACAACCTTGCACGCTGTCCTTTTCGACCGCACGCGATCCACAGGCACTCCCATGCCTCGTGGGCTTCCCAATAGTATCCTGCATTGAACAAATCGACTCCGAACAAAAATTCCTCGCGGAACTCTGGGTCTGTCGGGTCACCGGTTGGTTCGGGGCGAACACTTCCAAATGAATGACCAGCCGGATCACTCACCGGATGTGGATGCACGCCAGGAACGAAGGCGTACCCGGGAAACGGACGATCCGGGCAGTATCGCGGCTCAAATTTGGATTCGTGCGCGAAGTGACTTGACGAACTGGGCATTACTTCGGCTCTACCGTTTTCGTCGACTGTCGCATGAGTCGGAAATGCAAACCGTTTCGGCGAATCTCATCGCGTGACAGCTCACGGGAGTAAATCACGATTCCTTCGAGAGTGCCTTTCCAGGGTGTTTCTCCAAGCCAGTCATTTCCGAACACAAGGTATTCGGCTGGTCTCGACGAGAGGTCGAACTCGATATCCCGATGGTCGGCCGCCAACTCCCCGTCGATAAAACATTGCAATCGCTGCGGAGTGATCACAACAACGACATGCTGAGGATCGGTATCAATGAGCCGACCCAAGAACCGACTTTCCGCAGGCGGACCGGGCACTTTGAGACCGAGCGAGTCGCCGTCTTGATAGAACGCCAGAGGTGAGGTCCCGTCATCAGTCGAAAACGCGAGTATAGTCCCGGATTCATCCGGTGAGACATTCTCTGGCAGGATCGTCAACTCGATGGCAAGAATTGGGTCGGTTCGCAGTGCACGAGAGATCGCTTCGCCCGCGGACTGATCCGCTAAAAACGCCCCATTTTCGAAAACCATTTCCCCGGCTTCGAACCGAGCATTTTGACGTGGTCGCAGTGGGAATGGCCCCGCCGGACCGGTCGCGAATACCTGCAAACCTTGTTCGGCGGTAAAAGTCTGTGACGCATCCGGAGGCAACAAAAACACAACGCGATCAGCATTCGACGGCCAAGGCCCTGTTTCAATCGTAATATCTTGCGGTTTAACGTTCGCAATCTGACCACTCAATATTTTCCGAACCGCGTGACCCGGCTCAACGAGAGAAACCTGTGCCAGACCTTCCTCGGCATTGATGATCGTTCGATCCTCGGTGTGTTCTAACCGGAATCGTCCCTTGGCAATTTTTACTGTCACGATTGGAGTCGTGCAATAGACTGCCTGCTGCTGGTCGGTCGTCGGTATGGAGACGGACAACTGACCGTGATCCAAATGAATCTGCGGCTGGCCCGCTGCGTTCTTGGCAATGTGCGCGATACTGTTCGCCGAAAGCTCGAACCGAGTCTTGTCGGACAATTCCATGGTCGTGGTGGAGTCGTCGAGAGTTTCGATCTGATCGCCCGCCACAATCGGCATTCCTGTGACCAATCGGACGCCATGAGCATTCCGCTCCAGAAAGGCGGGCCCGTTGACACTGGCCACAAATCCGATCTTGTTCGCCCATGGCGTTGTTTCCAACCAAGCCAAAAGAACCGCCCAGCATACAGCGAACGCCGAAACGAACACCAGCGTCTTTCGACCAGATGTTTTCGTTTTGGCGGGCAAAGACGCTGAAGTTTCTGCTGGCGCGACCGGTTGCGACTTCACCGCTGTCTGCGCGGCAGTTTCGGAACGAATTCGGCGGTTGACTTGGTCGACGAAACTCTGTCGACTCGGGGAAAATCGACGAGAGAGCAGTTCGGCCAGTAACAGATGATCTTTGAGCCGCTCCGCAATCGCCGATTGTTGCCTTACTTCATTCGACAGCAGTTGGAGTTCGTCGTCAGATAATGCGTCCGGGTCATCGAGAAACAATCGGACCAGTTCGTCGTGTGTATTCATGAGTCGCGTCCCACTCCCCGCGTCACACAGTCTTTGAGACCGCCACGAATTCGAAAGAGCGTTTCGCGAATCATCCCCACGGTCTGGCCCAATGTTCCCGCAATCCGCGTCGCCGGGACATCGGCTTCATAACGCGACTTTAGTAGCGACCGCCGGTCATCGGGAAGTTTCTCAATGCACTCCGTCAGTGTGGTATCGAAATTCGATATCGACAGGGATCGCTGGATTGCCGACGAGGTCTCACTGAGAGACTCCGACAGCGAAAGACGGTTGGGTGAGGCGGCCAACAGTTCCCGTACCAGGTTTTTGGCGATTCCCTTGACCCAAAATTCCGGTGAAGCATCCGGCGGCATACGGTGGAAGTTCCGGTACAACTCCAAGAAGCATCGCGTCGCCAACTCGTCGACCGACGCGGTTGGCACACCCAGACCGGCCAAATAGGAACGAACCGCCGAGTGGGTATCTCGGAGGATCGTCTGAAAACGGTTTTCGTCGGTGTCGTTCAGTGGGGGCAACATTCTTACAGAATATAAAAAGCCCGCCGAGGTGTCGACGGGCAACGAGTTTTGACGAAGATCGTTTCGGTTTAGAAATCGCCGATGATTTCTCCACCGTGAATGGTTGAGAGGGCTTCCATCACTTCGGGATCGATGTTCTCGGAAACGAAGCGGACGGAACCGTCGAGGATCATCATGTTACATCCACCGTTAAATGGACTGCCGATTCCATCGGGACCGTTGATGTACGGCTTTGTCGTTAGGGATCGCAGTGTGCTGTCTCCACCGGCGGCCCATGGTCCGATCTTACCGGACGCTTCCGAAATCCCAACGGTGTTGGAAAGACCGTCGGTCACATCTCGGAAGCTGATTTTCCGATCGTAACCAAACGCACCGACGCGTTTGTCACCTAAAGGCAGCGTCGCAGCGTCTTTGCCGACACCACAAATCCCCACATAGTTTGTGACACCGAAATCACCCTCGACAGGCTCAGGTTGACTCGCCGGATTGATAAGCGCTTCGATCACCGGTCTTGCGAACTCTTTGTTGTGATCGGAGTCCCAAGCCTCATCAGCTTTGATCTGCTCGAAGAGGAAACTTTGTTCGATGAACGGCAGGACATCGTAGATCCAACTCAGACGTTTCTCCGGTTTCAGGTCTGTATTGGGATGTGTGCCGATCGGGAGATGACGGAAAACGTCATGATAATTGTGCAACGCGAGTCCAAGTTGCTTCAGATTGTTCTTCGACTGTGTGCGTCGGGCTGCTTGGCGGGCTTGTTGAACGGCGGGCAATAGCAAAGCCACACCCACAGCCGCCACGGCCACACCACTCCCGCCCCCACTTCCCAGCAACGGAATTGCAGGCAGCGATGTCCGACTATAGCAGTGGAAGCCGTTCTCATCTTTGGTTGTGACAGAAAGATTGGGAAACAGGTTGGCCGCGATCAACTCAGCCGGCGGAATCTCCGCCAATGCGAGATCGAACGGCTGCGGTGCTCCAAACGGCCGATTTCCGTTATCAAACTGATTGACCTGAAAACCCATTGTCGCTTGTTTGATGATGGGAAGCACGACCGGTGCAAATCCTGCCAAGGTCTGGACGCTCTTTTGCGGATCGACATAAACGAGCGACGTAAACTCCTGCGGCAAACTTTCGAAAGCTGCCTGGAATTCTTCGTTCGGTTCCCAATGAGGCAATGTGCCATCAACTCGTAACGAGAACGCCTCGACACTCTGTGGCAAGATCCCGATGACCAACCAGCCATCGACGATGGCATACGAAGGATTCACAATTCCACCGGCAATCTCCAATGTCTTAATCTTCACCCCATGCTTGGTTTTGGATCGTAGACGAAATTCACGAGGCGTGGTTTGCTCGCGAATGACACCGAAGATATGGTCGAGCGTGTCGCTAAGTGTATCCTTATCTTTCACTTGAATGGCAACGGCACTCCCGAGGCCAAACATACCATTGGCTGAGTCCGTGTAGATACAAGCCACCGGTCCGAAAGCGTCAGCAAACTCGGTCTTTGGATCGAAACCGACAATTTGTGGCAAACTTTGTAGTATGCCATCGGTCATTGCGGCTGCATCGGGCGGACCGAATTGACTGAGGCCACGAATGATGTTGATGAGTTCGTCATAGGAACGTGACCAATCCACACTGCACACCGCGAAAGCCTCGGTCGAAGCCGGCAACACGGGCAGGTCTTCGAGTGTCATCAACGGTTGATCGTCGAATGCGAGTAGACCTTTTCGTGGGCCAGGTGCGATCGCGTGAATTTCGCTCCATTGAGCTTTGCCACGGAATCCTGTGCGGAAGCGAATTGGCCCCAGATCTTTAATTCCCAGAACCGTCAAGACATCGTCGACTTGCATGGGCTCGGCTTGGGGATCGCGGTTCGGATTCGGGATCGGCATTTGACCGAATGTGTTGCGGAGTTGACCGAAATCGAACCAGCCTTGAGACACCACGGCGACATCGTCTGCCACTTCCGACTGCAACGATTTCCAAACCGGCGATGCCAACGCGTTCGGTGTCGTTTTCGATGCCACGGAGATCGCCTGATTGATGGCATCCACGCCGACTGCGACCACCAGGTGATCGCCTTCGGTCCACCATCCGAACTCGACCATCGGATTGTCGGGCAGGGTCGCGCTGACGACGGCACGCTGTTCAACTTCGGCTTCACGAAATTCCAAATCTCCAGCACTCGCCTTGCGAATGAACCCACTGATCTCGGGCTCCATTTCCGCCGCACCAGGAAGCACAACCACACCGTATGGCAGCGGTGGACCTTGCATCGCGGGTAGGGCAACAGCCAGCGATACGCCGTTTTCCATCACATGTTCATACAGGTCTGTGAACAAGCTGAAGTCCGCAGCCCCCGGCGGCATCGATCGCATGGCCTGGACTTTGAAGGAATCGACGACTTTCATCACGGCGGGCATCAACCCGGACTCGTAAAGCGATTCGTAAGCAGCGGTTTGTTTCCAGGCTTCTGCGTGTGTGGAACTCCCGGCACAGTGCAACAGGAGCACCGCGTTCTGAGGCAACAACTCGGTCACCGGAACCGTCTTTGCCTCAACTTGCTTCTTCTTCGTGACCGCTTGTTCCTGAGCATCGGTCTTTGGCATGCCGAACAAAAACGCCAGCACCACCGCACTCAACAAGCCTCCCCATGCCCACAATGTTTGTCGCCGCGACATTCCGTTTCTCCACTGGGTGTAGGTTTTGATCCAGACCGTCCGTCAAATTCAGTATACCGTGTGCGGACGGTCAGACTCAACGAATGCAACCCTCCAGAGGCAAAGTCGCTGCAATCGGGGAATTCCCGCATTCTTTTTCGATCGGTCAAGATCACCTCTCAAAGCATGCCGACCAACGCCTTAAGTTCGCGTCGGTGCGTGAGGAGGATCACTTCTTCATTTCAATCGAGAATTGCGTTTCCCCGTGGACGAAGACATAACTCGGTTCACTAGGAACTTCGTAAAGTAGTGTGAGAGTCGGTTTCGCGAGTGTCCAACCCGTCGGCTGTGACGAACCGATCGGTGCGGTTTGCGGCCCCGCTGAAAGCTTCAGTTGGCGATACCCCAGTCCACGGACGAATGTCGCCTCCCCACCGAATGCGACCGCGAATGGTTGATACCGAACGACACCTGGCGTAAACAGCACATAATCGTTGGCGGTGAATTCCTCATCTCCCGAGACCTGAAACTCAATTGCCAAAAATTGGTTTCCCTCACCTGGCGATTGGGGACGACCGGATTGCCAATTTCCGGGACTGTCGGCGACCGAAACCGATCCGGTGCGAAACTGCGCGTCGACCGCCTCGCCGACAATCGGCGATCGAGCGACATAATCGGGCATCCGAGTCTCGGGTGTCGGAAACTTACTCAGTGGCTCGACGGCGTCTGCCAAACTGATCGGTGAAACGCCTGGGAAATGCATATACAACTCCGAAGTTCCCGGCGGATTCGGGAAGAAGATCTGCAACCGCGAAGGTTCCGCAGGATCCACAGGGAAAGTCACGCCGCCCGAAAGCAATCCGAACAATTCCTTGTTCTCGAATCGCTCTCCGGTTTGAATCTCCGAGTTATAGACCGGTTGGTATTTGATACCCATAAAGTCGAAAAACACCGGTCCGCCGCGACCGGTGGGACCAGAATCCGTGGCAATCAACGCCAGATCTTTTCGGCTCAGTGTCACACGACCGGCTTGATCCGGTACGATCTCAACGAGCAGACGAATCGCGTTCGTTTTGTTGCCGGTGATCTCGAGATTCAACCGCTCCGCGTCAACAATTTGCACTGTGTACGACGGGCCTTCATTCATACTCTCGGGGTTGCGAACCCCCGTGGTTTGAGCCATCGACGAAACCGCATCATCTCCAATTTGTGCTTTGAGGGTGCCAAGATCGGGACTTAACGGAAACGCATTCTCGCCGTGTCGTAGAACAGGGCTGGCGACTTTGGGGACATCGTAAAGCAGGACCAGTTGCGGTGTTCCCAACAACACGCGGCGAATTTTGCGACCGTCGTGTTGCGGTTCGTCTTTGGCGGATGGCTGAAGTTCGACGGTCTCGCCAACCAGTTCTTCGACCGAAGCGTAGATCTGCCCCGCCTGACCAAACCCAACAGCATGTGGCTTGTAACGTTTCTGGTCGATTTCAATTTTGTAATCCGCCGGCACAAACTGAGCCTGCTTTTCGACGGGAATCCGAACCAGCAAGAACTCCGGACCGTTCTGAGGTGTGTCGACTTCGCGGATCGGCGGGTCCGGCAAGAGTTGCACCGTTGCGCCACCTTCAACGTAACCGCTCCCGCTTGGAGCCGCGATCAGCGGAGCTTCGACCGGATCCGCCGGCAGCCCCGCTTTTTCTTCTTTCTCGGGTGGGGCTTCCTTCGGTTCTTCGCCGCCACTACATCCGAATGTCAACGTAAGTGAAATAAGACCAACAAACATTCGCATGGGAAATCGCATCAACGCCTCGGAATTTTCAGCGGGTAACATTCGAGAAACCGAATCTAGTTGCAGGGAAGTTAAGTTGGAAACTTGGCGGGTTCCTCGACAATGTAATAGGCCCGCAACCGCTTTTTCCAGAGAAAGCGAGGCTGTCCGACTTCCCGGATACGCACATTCGGCATTCGTAACGCGACCGGTCGGGTGGTGTGTTCTTTCCACTCGATGATGACGGTCTCCCGCAAGCCGTACTTGTTCTTGGCAAGGGAATCGATCAATACATCGTCCCAGGAATTCATCAGAATTTGCCGACCACTCGGCCAAACGCTGCGTATCGTGTATGCCAAACTCGGCGGAATCGGTTGCGATGCCAACACACTCCATTGTTCGACCGATTCGATTGACTCGAAATCGCGACGCACCATCGCTAACACATCATCTTCCAACCGCCGATTCTGGATGCCTCGATAACTCACCACAGCATCCAACGCAAAGATTATGATTAGGCAGATGATCAGAACCAATCGGTGTCTTTGGTCGTGTCGATCGAGAAACTGACGCAGTCGCCAGAGTCCGACGACCCCGACACAACTGACACACAGAGCCAACCAGATCACGATCGCTCGCGGAACTTTCTGTCGGATCTGCGAGAAGGATAGGATCAGGTCTCGCTGACGTTTTTCCACAAGATCGTCATCGATCGAGTCGATCTCGTCGAGAGCCATCGGACCATCTACCGACTCCGCTTGAACCCCACGTGCAAATGCCAGCGGCGATCTTGTGAACCCAAGTTGCGGCGGAACCGCCATCAATAATAACACTGTTACCAAGGTCATCGTGACGACCAAGAACGTCGCCAATCGTCGCTGCGTCACGGCTTCCACGGCACAGGCGGCGAGCAAAATTCCGGCCAGCAGGGTAAAACTTTGCCAAAGTTGGCGAGTTTCGAACGAGACCTGTCCACTTGCCACACAAATGCTCCACAGGATCCAACCGAAAACAAACCAACTCAACAGAAACGCGGCTGGCGGTCGACGGCCGACGACGAAACCGACTCTGCGAACTAACCGCATGCCAGCCAAACAAACGCCGACCAGAACAAACGCCGAAAACGCGGTAAACACTTGCACGTTCGACCACAGCAGTCGATACAGCAGGCCATCGGTATTGGCGGAAGCGTTGTGAATTCGACTGACTGAAGGACCTGTCAGCCATTGCCCGACAAAGTCTCCGCCGTGATACAAAGTCATCCAGATCGACCACCATCCGCCCACAGACAGACTGATCAAAACCATCAAGCCAATTGCACCAAGCGTCACGTTCCTCGCACGTCGTTTCGGTGGCAGACCCGCTCGTTTTCGTTCCAGAGACACATCTTGATTCCAATGGAACCAGTACAGAGCAATCGGAACCAGCACAGCGATTCCCAGCGGACCGCCACTCAAGAGGCAGCCCCCAAGTGCGACCCCGGCTGTCAGCAACGGCCAGGACATCAGTCTCGGTCGATTCTTGAGATGCCGAACGACACCCCAGAACGTCCCGACGCAACACAGCATCGGCAGTGCAATCGGATTCGCAGCCTGAGACATCATCAAGAACGGCCCATGTAACGCCATGATGACGGTAGACCACCATGCCACACGATCGTTCCACAATACTCGCGCTAGCGCGAATGTCGCCAAGACCAACCCGATCGTCGCGCATGCGGATACAAACACGACGATCCATGGTTCGGTGTATCCGGTCAATTGCATGATCCCGGCTGTCAGCCAGCTCACAAGCGGCGGCTGCCAATTCAAGCGAGACTCGTCTAATGACTGATCCGGCCCTAGCAATTCCCGCTCGAAGATCATGCCATCGCCCGCGAAAGCCTCGCGAACTTCCAAGGCACGAAGACCCCATTCGGCATCGATGGGGGAAAAGCTGCGATTCACCACAGCGACCATGACCGGGAAGACAGCCAACAACACCAACAATGGGCGTAACGCGGCAGTCCGATCCAATACAGGAAACAGTCGCTGGGCGGGCGCGGTTGCCAACTCGAGCAAATAGCGGTCGTCAATCGTGGGCAGCGTGGTTTCTCTGTTCACGTTTCCACCGAATGATATCGTCTAGAATCTCACCGAGCGACAAACTTGGTGTCATTCCTAGAACACTCTGCAAACGATCCAAACACGGCACTCGACGACGAACGTCTTCAAAGTCGGCTCCATAGGCCGCATTGTAGGGAAGCGAATCGATCGACAAGCCAGGATCGACCCGTGCCACCACTTGCTCGGCCAATTCACGAATCGAAACCGGTGAATCACCGCCGACGTTAAACACCCGCCCATGAGCCGCCGGAGTGTCGACCAGCCGAATCACACACTCCACCACTTCACGAACATGTGCGAAACAGCGAACTTGGCCACCATCATCGTAAACTACCGGAGGTTCCCCGGCGAGTGCCCGATCGACAAACCGTGGAATGACCATTCCATAATGCCCGACCTGTCGCGGTCCGACCACATTGAAAAACCGCCCGATGACCACAGGCAGGTTGTACTTCCGAGCGTACGCCAACGCGAGAAACTCATCGATCGCCTTGGAACATCCATACGCCCAACGCGGTTTCGCGGTGGAACCCAACACAAGATCATCGTCTTCGGTCCAGGTCTCTTTTGGATTCTTGCCATAGACCTCGCTGGTGGAAGCCAAGAAGAACCGCTGCCCGCCTTGAACCGCCAACTGGAGCAGCAATTCGGTCGGATAGATATTGGTTTCGATTGTCCGTACCGGATCGTCGGCAACGAGTTTCACCCCGACAGCCGCCGCCATGTGATAAACGGTGTCGGTACCGGGTAGGGCGTCGGTCAGGATCGTGCGGTCCGAAATCGAGCCGTGAATCAATCGCAGTCGCGGGTGATCTTTCACCCCGGACAAGTTCTGTTCGCGTCCGGTGGAGAAGTTGTCCAGCACGGTCACCTGATGTCCCATGCCAAGCAGTTTTTCCGTGAGATGGCTGCCGATGAAACCGGCTCCCCCCGTCACCAAGCAGTTACCCATCGTTGTTTCGGCCTTCTCCAGAAATGTCACGTTCAAGCGAAGCCTTACCGTATCGATTCTTGCGTAGCAATCCTAGAGAACCGCCGCTTCCATCGTGTTCAAAGTTTGAAACAGTTCGCCAAGACAATCGGTTCAGAACTCGAAACACCGACCATGATCAAAATTGCCTTCCCATAGAATATCCCCTCCAAACCAAGTCTCCAAACCTCAGTCGCCTAACAGGTTACGACAAGACGTCCGATTTTGACGATTGTACCGATTCTGCGTTTGGTACGGACTGTGCAACTTAGAGCAATTGTAACGGAACGACGGATTTTCCTGGTTGGGAGAGTTGTTCGGGACGTGACGATTGTCACGATTCGAACGACAAACCAAACCGCCGTCGAACCGTTTTAACGAGAGAGCGTGTGTGGCGTGGAGAAGGCGCCACGAGGCGGTGACCTGAGAGACCACTGTCTCAAGCCGACCGGCTGATCCCCGGTCTTTTAACTATCGGAAAGTCGAAGCGGACCAGTCGTCCAAGTCGCGAGCCATCGGCGCGGGACGGGGTCATCGAGTTCCACCCCCGGCGTTTCGCTTCAAACGAATTTGTGACGCAAGTCATGATCGTTCAGGGCTTTCCGATAGTTTTCCTCGCAGAAAACGGCCGAGAAACGACCGGCCATTCCATAAATCGACAACTCACGAACCCGGAGAAAAAGACATGAAATTGACGATGACGAATCTGTGGAACGACGAACGAGGATTCCTGATTTCCGCTGAACTAGTCGTGATCGGCACATTGCTCGTGCTCGGTTTGGTCGTCGGCTTGACCAGCGTGCAGAATGCCGTGGTGAGCGAGTTGTCCGATGTCGGCCAAGCGATTGGCAGTCTCGACCAGTCTTACTACTACAAAGGCTTTGCGAGCGAGAGTGCAATTGATTGCCATCTGAAGGCATATTCATCCGGCTCGGCGTTCTTCGATACGAAAGACGCCTGCGATGACGGCGTGCAGTCTCTGGCATGTGACGATGTCCCACGAATTCACACAGAGCACGATCACCATCACAAAGCCACGCCCCATCATCATAAGCACGATCACGACCATGAGCCCGAAGGCCACAAACGTGATATGAAGCGACCAAAGGGGAAAGAACGAGAAGGCACACGACGCAGCAACCACGAACGCATCGAGACGACACAAGTCGCGGCCCACTAAAAGTCAGATCAAAGCCACCAAGCGATGCACTGATGATCCTCTGACTAAAGTCTTCGGAGACCTCAACGTTTCAAACGGCAAACATCCTCTTTGACAGAACGTTGATTTTCTGAAACACGTGCTAGCCATCTCAAAATTCAGGCCATTGATCTTGCCGAAAGATCAGTGGCCTGAAGTCATTGACGAATATGGACTTATGTGGAACGAAGCAAAAAGTCCGATTATACCGGTTGTGCCAATTCCGTCAGTGGTACGCAATGTGCCTTTTGTAGGAAACAGTAAGACGAAACCGGCTGGAACGATCATGCGGAATGGATCAGTCAGACTGGTTTCAACGATCAGGTTCAACGACTGTTTTCTCTCAAAGGACTCGACACCATGCCAACCCGCAACGCCCTGCAACTCTTCGAGGAATTCGTCAACGACGAGAACGGTTTCATTGTCTCCGCAGAACTCGTCATCATCGCCACGCTACTCGTGATTGGCCTCGTCGTGGGGCTGTCTCAGGTCCAACACGCCGTTGTCAGCGAATTGAACGACGTCGGCAAGTCGATCGGGCGTCTCAACCAAAGCTACTACTTCGGCGGTTTTCTCGGTCGTAAGTTCAACGGTGGTTTCGGTGGCGGTTTCGGTGGTGGATACGGGTTTGGTGGCGGACTCAAAGCGTACACACCGGGATCCGCGTTCTCGGACGCGATCGACGCCTGTGACGGTGACGGGTCGTGCTCCATCGCTTGTGCGGGTGCAGTCGGCGAGAGCGGCGCAACCACCTGTAGCATCGAAAACTCCTGCGACACGCTGAACAACTAGAAAGTCGCGAACGTCTCTCTCCCGATCTATTGCGAAACTCTGAGTCCGAATTCACGAGAGCCGGAAACCCATACGCTGATCCCGTATGAGTTTCCACCTTCTGATAAGCCGGCCGCTTCTGAAAAGAGGCAGCCGGCTTTTTCGCGCGCTCAGTGTTGGCTCTACCTGGCGGTCAGATGGTGCCGGAGAATGCTTCGTATCCATCCCATTTTCGTCAGACACAGTTTGATCGACGAAAAATCAGCCCCGATCTGGGTTGGATATTGACGATTGCAGGAATGCTCCCAAGTTCGACGGTCGAAGCGCCGATATTGTCAATAGCGATATTGCGCGAATTTTCGCGTTGACATATTGTTCGGCGTTTGCGTCTCGCAACGCGAACACCGAATTCAAGGCTCTCACGGATTATTCGTGATTTTCGATCGAAGCCGACGCCGTCGACTGACGCTGTTGGCAACCCCCGCGATCGTTCCCGATAGTCTCCGAGTCATATAGCACGACCCAGCCGACCGCAGGGCGGATCACTCCGACCCCGTGGCGAGTGTTCTCCCATCTACGGAGCGACCGATGCGTAGAGGATTGTCTATTTTCATCCTGTCGACGGGAGCCGTCTTTGGCACCCTGGCGAGGACGGAGGCTGCAAATCCCGCAGCCAATCAGGACGGAATCGTACAGTTGGGAAGCCGATCGAATTCGGCCCCGCGTTCCGAGGGAGTCGTCGAACTCGGCCAGCGATTCTCGCCACCGATTGTCACTCCCACCGCGGACGAGTCTCCGGGACCATTGCCGCCAGCTCCGGGGGCAATCAGCGACAGCCCGGCCGGTGAAGGCGTCGTTGAAATGATTCCGGCGCCGGATGACGAAGGCGTGATCCAGGTCATCCCGGAAACATCCCGACCACGTATCAATACCAACACGTCGAGTGCACCGTTGGAATTGCTCTCACGCGAACCAAACCCGGGTGGCGAGCGACCGGTCACAGCGGCGAATGGCTCGTTCTGGGTCGGCACCCCCCAAGGGGAAACCGTTGAGCATGCCCAAGACGTCCCACGTGCGTACTGGGTCGGTCACTATTATCAAGGTGACGGCATCGGTTACGAAGACGGCTACTGGACCGTCGGCTACTTCATGCCGATTTACGAGCCAAACGAAACCAACATGATTTACAGCAACTCGCGTATGTTGGTGCAATTCGACGGCGATCTTGGAGCAAACGTCGGCCTGGGTTATCGACACTTCAACCAAACGTCGTACATTCTTGGCGGCAACGTTTGGTACGACTCGGACGAAAGCGAGTTCGGTAATCGTTACGACCAAATTGCAGCTGGCGTCGAACTGTTAACGCAGAATTTCGATATCGTTGTCAACGGTTACTTCCCGTTGCAAACCGAAACCCGTGATTCACGATTGGTCACCGGGACCAACCCACAATACGCCGGCAATCGGATCGTGTTCGCAGATACGCAGTTCTCCGAAAACGCGATGACCGGTGGTGATTTCTCGATCGGCTTCCCGATGCCGGGCAACCCGTGGATTAAAACCTACTTGGGTGCCTACATCTATGACCCCGAGGTCAGCGATGCCGAAACGGGTTTTCGGGCAATCGTCCGAGCGAACATCACCGACGCCGCAGCTGCGGAAGTTCGCGTGACCGACGATGATTTCTTCGGCACGAATGTCGTGCTTGGCGTGGACTACAAACTCGACGTCAAACGCATGAATCGTTGGGACTTTTCCGACTGCTGTCGTTGGTATCGCCAACCCGCCCTCGCCGATCGTATGTATGAGGAACCCTTCCGCTACAACCGAGTGGCCGTGCGTCAGTCGGCGGGTGCCCCGATCCTCAATAACGCGATCAATCCACGAACCGGTCAGGCGTACTTCGTCAATCACGTGAACGCAACCGCCGCTGCTGGCGGAAACGGGACGGCAGAGAATCCGTATAACAACCTTGCTGCTGCTGGCGGAAACCCGGGTGACGTGATCCTCGTCCGCAGTGCTGGCACGAGCATCTCGAATCCCATGGCCGGCGGAATTCAACTGATCGACGGCACACGAGTTCTCGGGGAAGGCCAAACGCACTTCTTCGATGCCTCAGGTCGTGGCACGTTCCAATTCCCGAACTTCGCAACCTCTGGCCCCGCTCCATTCGTGAATGCACCCGGTGGTGGTCCAGTGATCGCATTGGCAAGCCAGAACGAAGTCAATTCGTTGAATCTGATTTCCTCTGCAGGTTCCGCCGCGATCACAGGGTCAGGGATTCAAGACTTCGACATCCTCAACATCAACCGCGATATTCAGTCGCCAGTCACCACTGGTGCGGGCAGTGGGATTCTGCTGACCAACGCCTCGGGTGTCGGCCGAATCGAAAACGTGCGGTTCGCAAGTTCCGATCCCAACTCGTTTGCGGGAATCAACGTCGTCAATGCTGGCGTACCTTCGCTTGATCTCACGATCAACAATGCCACCGAACTTTCCGGAAGCCGCTTCGGGATCGCCTTATTCGCAACCGACACGGCCATCAACGCCAACATCAACAACGTCAATGCGGACAACAATGGCAAGGGCATGTTGATCAGCACGGGCAGCGCTGGCACGATCAACGCGAACATCGCCGACTCCAGCTTTGACAACGCCAACGCTGCTTTGATCGGCGATGGTCTGCAAGTGGCCTCTGCCGCTAACAGCACCGTTGCTTTGAACGTGCGGAACTCGACATTCGACAACGCCGTCCGCAGTGGAATCCGGATCGCCGGCGACGGAAATCCCGCTCGTGGAAACGTCTCCGTCAACCTCGATGCCGTCACCGTTCAGAACCCAGGCATCGCGAATCCGATCCTGATCCAAATGGACGACGTCGGCGGTGCATCCTCGTTAACATTCAATCTGCTTGGCAACGCCGGACCATCACTGCTCTCGACGACCAACGGATTTTCCGGGGTTTCCGGCAGCTTCGCCGGTGCAAACACCACCGCGAACTTCCTGTTCGATGGCAACTTGACGGTCAACACTCCGAACCCACAAGTCATCTTGTCGGACGGCGGCACGGCGACGGTCAATGTCACCGACAATGTCGGCTTGAACATCGTTGGACCGTAATCAATCGATCGGAAGCTGAACCACCACGAGTCGGCTAAAATCAGCCGGCTCGCAGGTTCATCTCCCAGACACTCGGCTTTTCCCGCAACAACACCCCCGTTTCGATGCCGACCCAAATTTGCATCGAATCATATCGGGAGTCCCATACCATGATTCAATTTCGAATGCCGCGATGTCGATCGATTTCGTCGTCGCTTATCGCTGCCGGTGTCGTCTGCGGAGCATTCTCCGCAAGCGTGACCGCTCAAACATTACCACCGGACATCGCAGTGCCCCCACCAGCTGTCACTGCGGAGCCGGAAACCATCGTCATTGACGACGAACCCGGGGTCGTGGAGCTAGCACCGCCGGCGACTATGCAACCTGCGCCACAACATGCCGCACCGATGCAGTATCACGCACCGCAACCACGCCCCATGCAGCCGTACACTCGCACAACAGCGGAATGTCCTGCACCTCGCAGTATTCTTTATCTTGTGCCATCGCCGCGGGAATGCATGGACGGTCTGGTCGAAGGCTATCACAACAAAAAAGCGTATCCAACATACCTCGACGACTACCTTCGCAATTGCTTTCTGTGCTGCTGCCCCTGGTGCCCGTCACAATGCGAACCACCACAAATGTCGAAGAAAGGCCTGGACATCCACGGCCAAATCGACTTCCCAACGTTTGGTTCGTCTCGCGTGATATACCCGGCCAACCCGTACTACTTCGACCCGCGTGACGGAAAAGTCTACGCGGCTCAAGGGTATGGAATGCCGGTCGGTATGCCCCTCGCACCGAACGTGGAGCACGCCTACAACTACAGCCACGGCACACCAGCCAGCCGCCTGACTCCGATTTCGCGTCAGACGACACAGCCATAACGAGCTTCGGCGAACAACGAAATCTCATGACCACAGAGGCCATCTTCATAAGGAAGGTGGCCTCTGTTTTTTTACGCGCTCGGTTGGGATGCCCCCCGCGAACAGGTAAACTTGTTGATGACTGCATCGAGACTCGAACAGAGTGTCAGCGACAGTGCCAAGTGAAATCCACATCTCTAACTAGCGCGAATCCTATGTTAAAACCATTGCTAGCTTGCTTCTTCAGTATCAGTTCTCTGATGTTGACTTCGATCGGACTAGCAGCCGAGCGACCTAACATCGTTTTTATCTTTACCGACGATCATGCTCCCCACGCGATCGGCGCTTATGATGGTTGGTTGAAATCCGTCAACCCGACGCCCAATATCGATCGGCTTGCTAGTCAAGGAATGCTATTTGAAAATAGTTTCTGTACCAACTCGATTTGCGGACCAAGCCGAGCCGTGATCCTGACGGGAAAACATAGCCATAAAAATGGCTTCATGAACAACGGCAATAATTTCGATGGCGACCAGCAAACATTTCCGAAACTACTCCGCAAGGGCGGCTATCAAACGGCATTCTTCGGAAAGTGGCATCTCAAGAGTCGTCCGCAAGGATTTGATGAGTGGAAAGTCCTTCCGGGCCAAGGACTCTACTACAACCCAGACTTCCTGACACCAGACGGCAAGGTTCGTGTTGACGGCTACTGCACCGACATCGTAACCGATATGGCGATTGAGTGGCTCGAAGAAAATCATCAATCCGGCAAGCCGTTCATGCTGATGTGCCAACACAAAGCACCACACCGGAATTGGATGCCAGCCCTTCGTCATTTACATCTCTATGATGACATCGAAATTCCTGAACCTGCGACACTCTTTGATGACTACAAAGACAATGCGCCACCGGCTCGGCATCAAGAGTTGGAAATCGATCGACACATGGATTTGAACTATGATCTGTTCGTCGATCTCACTCCAGAATTCTCCTCGCCAGCATCGCAAGAACGCCAAGACAAGTCCGCCTGGCAAAACATGAAACGCATGTCGCCGGAGCAGCTCAAAACCTGGCGAGACGCCTATGGCCCGAAAGACGAGCAGTTCCACGCGGCCAACCTGAGCGGTCGTGATCTCGTCCGCTGGAAATACCAACGCTATGCCAAGAATTACTTGCGTTGTATCAAAGGCGTCGACGAAAACGTTGGTCGTCTCATGAAGACACTAGACGACCTAAGTCTTACAGATAACACAGTTGTTATTTATTCATCCGACCAAGGTTTTTATGTCGGCGATCATGGCTGGTATGACAAGCGGTGGATGTATGAAGAATCGCTGAAGATGCCCTTTATTGCAAAATGGCCCGGCGTCACAAAACCCGGCTCACGCAATGACCTGATGATTCAAAACCTAGACTATGCCGAGACTTTTCTAGACATCGCCGGTCTCGACATCCCTAATGACATGCAAGGCAAATCACTAGTCCCACTACTGAAGGGGCAACGTCCTGAAGATTGGCGCAAAAGCATCTACTATCATTACTATGAGTATCCCAGCGTGCACATGGTTCCGCGTCACTATGGCATTCGGACGGAAACGGAAAAACTCATTCACTTCTATCAGTTCGACGAATGGGAATACTACAACCTCAATGACGATCCTGATGAGTTACTCAACCAATACAACAACCCCAAAAATCAAACCCGAATTGCAGAACTCAAAGAACAGCTCAAAGACTTGCAGGACCACTACGAAGACGACTCGGACATGGCTGTCAAACCGAAAGAATGGCAACGTTCGATGCGGCATTGACATTAGTCCAGTCAACATGACAGACTACTCCATCCGACGTGATTGAGACGTCGGGAAAAGGTCTGTCAACGTAACAACCATCGTGAAACCCGGAGCCCGACATGCGACTACGCGATCGACTACTGCTCACTCTCGTTTTGCTTCTGATGTGTGCTGGACCAGTCTTCGCACAACCGAAGGCTGGGCGGTCCTATTTTATCGAACACGAGCGGTCGGGCAAGTACATGTCGGCACACTCTGATCTCAATGGAGCGGGCGTCCATATCTGGGGACCGATCCACGAGGGAGATAAGATGGCCTATCGATTCAAGCTTGTTGAAACCGAAGAAGACGGCTTCTACTACATCGCCCATCAACTCGCAGGAAAATACTTGGTCACTGATGGTTACGACAACGGAGCACTTGCTTTCCTATTTGGACCAATCCCATCAGGGCACGAAGAAAGCTACAAATTTAAGTTGATCAAACAGGATAACGGTACCTATTACCTGTTGCACAAGCGGTCTGGGAAGTGCCTCGCTCAAGTCGGTCGAGCCAACGGTAATAATTTTTACCTTCATGGACCGATCACGCCCGAAATAGAAGACCACTATGAATTTCGCTTCTCCGACGCTGATGATTCGCGCGAGGTCGCTGATCGGTCACGTCCGGCGGCGAAACCAAAAATGAAGGATCAATTCGAAGTCGGCAGTGTGTGGGGAGGCACCGCAGTCGATAGCAATAAGACGAAAATCAGGTGGGCTATTTCGATTTCCAAACGAAATGGCGGTCAATTCGAGGGCGCAGTCGCTGTCGCCGACAACAAAGGAAGGAAGTTCGAATTTCCGATTAAGGGGACAGCACCTGCCGAGGGTGACGGCGTTGTAATAATTGAATCGCCCGCGGGAAAAGACAAAATGTTTGGTCGAGGAAAACTCGTTGATGGCAAAGTTGGCTTGGCATATTCATCAACCGGTCCACGCGGAACGAAGATTTTCGGCGCGGCTGAGCTAACCCAGCAAGAGTAGCTCTTGCGGCCCCAACTATCGGTATGTTTGACATTCGACGAACGGCGCAGAGACTCGTCACATTTGCGTCGCATCAAGAGTCGGGGGCGTCAAACTTTCTCCGCGACGACGCGGAT
The DNA here is from genome assembly GCF_984380535.1 of Thalassoroseus sp. Taxonomy (NCBI): domain Bacteria; kingdom Pseudomonadati; phylum Planctomycetota; class Planctomycetia; order Planctomycetales; family Planctomycetaceae; genus Thalassoroseus; species Thalassoroseus sp. The sequence goes on along the minus strand of NZ_CFHRBF010000006.1, from coordinate 100,761 downwards.
GAACTCCGCTTGGCGGGTCCGTTCCGTCCAGTTAGCGACGGCGGTGGCGGCGTGCTTGTTCTTGAGAATTCGCGGCCACCGCAGTTTCTGCCCACTAGCGACCGCCATCCGAGCCGACTTCCTGAGGAAGTGCGGGCGGGAAATGTGGTCGAGTGTCAGTGGACGGAAACCGCACTTGAAGACCGTTTCCTGCAGTGTCAGTGGCGTGAAGTGCGTAAGGTGTCGCGGCAGTTTCAGCGGATACCAATCTTGCCGAAACTGTCGGAACGCCCAGGAATCAATATTCGGCACACCGACCACAACAATGCCGCCACGCCGAAGCAATTGGTTGGCCGCCATCAACGTTTCGCGTGGCTCGTGAACGTGTTCGAGGGCATTCCACATCGTGACGGCATCAAAGGATTCCGGCGTCAAATCGGGATGGGGCAGCGTACCGACGTGGACGGGAATTCCAGTCCGTTCCGTCACACCGGCGGCACATGCGGCAGACATATCCATGCCGCAAACGTCCCAACCGTGTCGTTGCATCGCTTGCAAAAATGCACCTGCACCGCAGCCGAAATCGAGTAACCGCCCTGGTGCTCGCCACGGAATCCAATCTTGCCGACGGTCGCTTCGGCTAATCCATGCAGCACCGACATTAGCCCAGAACGACTCCATCATCCCGGTCGGCTCTGGATACCCAAAGTACCGTCGCAGGATGAGATGTTCGGAAGACTGCCGAAGACGATCTTTCCACTTCGGTTTCTTTTCGTGCCCAGTCCAACAGGCATAATCATCCGGGTAGAACATGCCGATGGAGTTGACCGTTGGACGCGGATTCGTGAAATGCAACCCACAGTCGCTGCAACGGACAACTCGAAAGTTGCCACCGAGTTTCGTCAAAGGATCGGACGCAACGATCACGGTGGAAAAGCGGTTTCCGTCGCAAAGCAGACACGACACGGATTCGAGTTCGATGGGCGTGGATCGCCCCGTCGTCGACTTCATCGGGTCAGGTCGACTGATTGAAGTGGGCAACGGGACAGCACTCATCAGTGAATCCTTTCACATCGCGGCGTGAACACAACAGTTCTCTGGTCGCAGCCTCCTGTGCGACGGCTTCCTCCCGACGAATGGTGAGGTCGCCCGGCAAGAGTACACAGTTTGCGTTTTCTTGCCAATACCGTTACGCCTGACCCCAATTCCGAACTTTACAGAGCCCCGTCCGACTGGAGATGACAGGCCACGCACGAAAGGATGATCTCATGATTGCTCATACCCTTAGGAACTGCCGTGTCATTGTCCTGAGCCACCCACAAACACGAGTTCGGCGATACCGTCGCAGCTTCGGGCGACGCAGGATTGGTGCCGAAGTCGGGCTTCCGTGTCATCCAAGAATGAACTCCGAGGAACAAACAGCAGGCAGTTGCCGCAACCAGCGACAGACGCCGCCACATCCGTTTCGCACGAGCGTTCGTCCAATTGGCGGCAGCTTGCTCGGCAAGATCGAGGGCTTCGTCCGACAAAATCGGCAGACGAGAACTTTCGGAATTCAACGCCTGACGGGTTGGGAACGTGGCGGACGAGTCTTGTTGTGAACCCGATGGAGCAGGTCCACTGGTTTCGAACATCGCAAGTGCAGGCTCTAAGACCTTCTGCAAATCGCGACAACGGGGACACAAATCGAGATGCCAAAGCAACTCCTGACGACGCGAGGAATTGGGCTGTGTGAGAACATCAAAAGCTTCGTCACAGTTCATCTTTGGCCTCCCGCATTTGGCGAGATCAACGTTGACAATATTTCGTTCCAGGTTGCTGCATCAAAAACTTGAGATGGCACAACATGCTCGGAGACTTTCATGACTCGCCCCCTTCCTCAGATGGGGAACGGTCACGCAGCAGTTGGGCACAGGCAATGAGCCCTTTACGGACTCGAACCTTGGCACCGCTGACACTCGAACCCATCGCATCGGCGATTTCGCTGAATTTGAGCTCGCCGAAAAATCGTAGCCGAAGTGCATCGGCTTGGGCTTCCGGAAGTTCATCGAGAACCGCAGCGATCTCGTCGCGACGTTCACTCAGGAGAAGTTCAGTCAGCCCCGACTCTTGGGAAACGGTCGAGCAGAGCACGCCAAGTTTGCTCATCCGTGTCGCTTGTTTCTGCTGTCGTGCAAGATGCTTCCGACACAAATTCAGTAAAATCGTCCAGACCCAAGTTCGAACCGCGAATTTGGGATTGTACGTTTGACGAGCCCCATAAACAGCGAGAAACGTTTCTTGCACAATATCGTCCGCAGTGTCGGCATCGGAAATCTTGCTACGGGCAACGCGTGTCAAAGCGGAACGGTAACGTTCAACGAGTTCGCCGAACGCGTTGCGATCACCTCGCTGAACTTGCAGCATCAATTCCACGTCGGTGGGCACGCTCGTGCATCCTTCACTGCTGACATCAACGACCTACCATCCAGTCTGGCAACTGAACGCTATGCCTTCAAGTCAGAACCGACCAACTCTTCACCAACGCGGTAAATTGCAACCGTGTCGAGAACGTGGTCGTTGGCGGTAAACAACTTACGGATGGAGGCCTTGTGAATCTTCATTTTCAAGCCACCGACGCCGATCGCGCCGTACAGGAGGAGGTCACCTGAGCCGCTGGCATCCGTCACCGATTTGGCTTTGTCCATCACATCGACACCTTCGATGCCGAGCGGCGGAACCGCGTTCAAATCGATCGCGACTTGTAAGGCATTAGCCGCCTGCAGCTGCGACTTCGAAACCAACTGCACTCCCGCAGCCCCGGCGCAAACGAGTAACTCACATCCTTCGAGTGCTTTGCCCAGGTCCTCGTCGCTCTGAACGTCATGACCGGTTAACTGGGCATTTTCATAGGTCTTTCCGACGGTTTTGCAGACCTCGTCGGCTCGTTCTTGAGAGCGTGAACCCACCCGGACCGACGCTCCTTCCATCGCAAGCAGCTGGACAACTCGCAAGCCAACGGGACCCGTGCCGCCGAGCACGAGAGCTTGACACTGAGAAAGATCCAGGTGTTTCCGAGCCGTCAAGACAGCGGCGGCTGCGGTGGTGTTCGAGCCGTTCGAGTCCATCATGACGGACAACCGAACAGGCCCGAAGTAGGTTTTCTGAACTTCCTCGAACACAGCTTCGCCAGCGGAAACGCTACTTCCTCCGACAAAAACCGCAGTGTTCTTCAGATCTTCTAACCCGCGGGTGAACATGCCCCCGCGTACCAAGCCGGGGACAGAATCCGGATCGACATCTCCGTAACAGAACATCTCTTCCACTCCGGAGTCGATCGCAACAACGCGGTCAAAACTACACGGGCGGGTATCGGTGTCGAGTTGGATCAAGATTTTGCGCATGGTTTTGTCGCCTCGGACAACGCAATGGAAATGATTCCCGTGAGAAACCGTGGTCATCTCAGTCGAGAATCGGACCAAATGAACTGCAAGATTCGAAAGAATCCGGCTTTCTGTTCTCCACCCTCGGTCTCCTATGATCTCTCAATCATAGAAGTCCGGAGAGATCTGGAGCGTTGAAGCGGGCGACGTTAACCGAACTGCAGCGAATTACACGCCGGAGAATGGGTGTTTCGCACTGTCTTTCTTGGCGAGCATTTCTTCGGCCGATGGCTCGTTTTTCATCGCGCGCTCGATGGACAACTTCGTGGCTTCGTAGTTGTACTCGAAGATTTTCTTGTCGTCTTCGGCCAACCAGTGAATGAACACGCCGCAAACGATGACGAGTTTTTCCGCTTGATCAGCGGGGATGACGCCCGCTTCGACGCTGTCGGCCACAGCTTTCGCAACGGCGAACTGAGCCGGTCCAAACATGTGGACGGCTTGCTTGGCTCCGTCGATCGTGACTTTTGTGATCATCACGGTGGCTGGTTTGACAGCCAAGTTTGGTTCCAAAACGGCAAGCAAGTTCGAGTGGCCTTTGCTTTGGTTCGCCAAAGCTTGGGTGAATGCGGTACCGGCTGGGCCGTCTTTTTCACCGATAATCAAGTCGATATGAGCGACTTCATTGCCTTCGCCGACGAGAGCTTCACCAATTTGGAACGACATCAGAATTCTCCACTCAAGATGGGTGTTGGGCAGGGCGTACCCCACCGACTTTTCAAACGAATGTGTGCTGACCTTGGCACGATCACGATAGACGGCTGAAAAAGCGTATCCTCCGTGACGCGCTCGGTATAACATAGGCGTTCGATGATTTCCAGTCTGTCGGTTGATGGTGATTTCGGGAACATCTTGCATCCGGTTGGGTGTTGTTCTCTAATGCGCTCGCGTTTTCCTTCCAACACGATTGAGATCCGAATGAATGGGCAGACAGCGAAAAAACATTGGCTTGGTTTCGATCTTGGTGGCACCAAGATGCTTGCCACCGTATTCGACGAAAACTTCAAGATCCTAGGCAGCAAACGCAAACGTACGAAAGGTTACGAAGGCTTAGAGGCCGGTTTTCAGCGGATCGAATCGACGATTTCGAAAGCCCTTGAAGACGCGGAGGTTGAAGCCGAAGATCTCGCCGCGATCGGAATTGGCTGTCCCGGTCCGATCGATGTCGAACGTGGACGAATGATCGAAGCCCCAAATCTCGGCTGGCGAAACGTCGATATTGCCGACAAACTGAAAAAGGAATACGGGTGCGACGTTGTCGTGCTCAACGATGTCGACGCGGGCGTGTACGGAGAATATCTGTTCGGTGCGGGTCAACGGGCCCGGTGTGTCGTCGGGATGTTTCCCGGAACCGGCATTGGCGGCGGATGTGTTTACCGTGGCGAGATTATCCAGGGTCGTCACGTCACGTGCATGGAAGTCGGCCATACTCAAGTCATGGCCGGCGGACCGATCACCGGCAACAACCGACACGGTTCTTTGGAGTCGGTCGCGAGTCGGCTGGCGATTGCAGCAGCGGCGGCTCAGCAGGCGTATCGCGGTGGAGCACCGCATCTTCGCAAGGCGGTCGGAACTGATATCGCCAACATTCGCAGCGGAGCCTTAGCCGATGCCGTGGCAAACGGTGACGATGCCGTGAAACAGATTATCAAATCGGCGGCAACCTACATCGGCAACGCCGTCGGTGGATTGATTCACCTCCTCGCACCTGAGGTCGTGGTGCTGGGTGGCGGACTCGTGGAAGCCATGCCGGAGTTGTACGTCAAAACGGTCGAGAAAACGGTCGCGGACTTCATCATGCCGTCGTACAAAGATACCTACCGGATCGAAACCGCAAAGCTCGGTGACGATGCAGCCGTGCTCGGAGCGGCAGCTTGGGCCAAACATGTCCTGACCAACGACGCGGAACCTCCCACTTTGCAAGAGGACTAACTATCATGGGACATCGTCAAACACGAATGCGGTAAAGAACTTGTCGCGATCGCGTAACCATTATCCCCCAATGGTTCGAATTGAGATGGATGTGATTCAACCCCGCACCGACATTTCCCATCGGCCCGCCACTCCTGTTCATCCGGTGGCGGTCATCGATGTGGGCACAAGTTCCATCCGTATGGCAGTCGCGGAGATTCACGCTGACGGCCAATACCGCACGCTCGAAACGCTATCGCAGTCGGTAAGCCTAGGGCGAGACACATTCACACGCGGACGTATCGCTCGCTCGACGATTGAAGATGCGGTCCGCGTCCTCCGAAGTTATCGCAAACTTCTGCAAGAATACGGTATCGACCATAGCGATCAGATCCGGGTCGTCGCGACAAGTGCCGTTCGTGAGGCGGACAATCGGCTGGCGTTTCTAGACCGCGTGTACAGCGCGACGGGATTAGATATTCAGGCTCTCGATGAGGCCGAAGTCAACCGGATCACCTATCTCAGCGTACAACCGCTTCTAAAAACGAAACCCGAATTGGCGGCTGCGCGTTCGGTCATCATGGAGATTGGCGGCGGAAGTACGGAGATTCTTGTCGTCCATCGGGGTGATGTGTTGTACTCGCATACGTTCCGGCTGGGTTCGTTGCGGCTCCGGAAGATGTTGGATTCTCACAATGAAACGAGAAGCCAAGAACGTCAAATTATGCGGACGCAGATCGCGTTGACGGTCGAAGAAATTATCCGCCACGTGCCTGCGGCGGACGGACCGGACGACCAAGGCGTCGAGTTGATCGCCCTTGGCGGTGACGTCCGCTATGCCGCTTCGCAGGGTACGAACCAATCTCCGCTGCACGATTTTGAACGAGTTCCTCTTGCACACCTGCAGAAACTTGCGGACAAAACCCTCGACCGTTCCGTCGACGAATTAGTCCGCCGCGACCATCTTTCGATTCCAGAAGCCGAGAGCCTAGGCCCATCGCTTTTGGGATATGTGCTGTTGGCACAACGGTTGAAACTCAATCACGTTTTGGTCTGCGATGCCAATCTCCGGGACGGCCTGCTACAAGACATGGCCGCCCGCGACGCTTGGATGGACGATTTCCACGAGCAAGTCGTGCGTTCCGCAGTGAGCTTTGGTCGCAAGTTGCAATTCGACGAAAACCACTCGTTACATGTGGCCAACCTGTCGCGACATTTGTTCGAGCAGTTGCAAAAAGAACACGAACTGCCGCCACGCTTTGGTCTGATTTTGTACTTGGCGGCGTTGCTACACGAGATCGGCTTTTTCATCGGTACACGGGGCTACCATAAGCATACCTATTATCTCATCATCAACAGTGAACTGTTCGGGATGAGTAAACAAGACTTGCAACTGGTAGCGACGGTCGCCCGTTATCATCGACGATCATCACCGAAGCCCACGCATGAAATGTACATGCGACAGTCACGCGAACACCGGATTGCGATCAGTCAAATGGCGGCAATCCTGCGTGTAGCCATTGCCTTGGGACGTTCTCGGAGTCGTCGGGTCCGGGAACTTCAGTGCTCAAACGAACGCAATCAGATTGTGATCACAGTTCCCGATGTTGAAGAATTGGCCTTGGAACAACTCGCACTCAAACAGAGTGGTTCGCTCTTCGAGGAAATCTTCGGCAAACCACCGATGATACGAACCAAACCGCTGCCACAAGCCTAGACATTGAGACTTTTCACGCTCTTCCATTTTCCTTTTACTCATTGCCTTTTCCATGTCGCCAGAGCATTTCATCAACCGGGAACTGAGTTGGATCGAATTCAACAATCGTGTTCTCGATGAAGCCGTCAACGAGGCGAACCCCACGCTGGAACGGCTCAAATTCCTGGCGATCACTGCGTCGAATCTGGATGAGTTTTTCATGGTGCGTGTGGGTGGCTTGCAGATGCAGTCACGGGAACGCGGCATTTCTACCGACCCTTCCGGCTTGACCGCCGATCAGCAACTCGCCGCGATTAGCGAACGAGTTCATCGAATGGTGGCTGATCAATATTCCTGTCTCGCAGCGATCGACAAAGCCTGTGAAGAAGCAGGAATTCGCCGAGTGTCGTCCAATGATCTCCGCGAGAAACAGGCTCGTTTCCTTAGCCAACTGTTCGACCGCGAGATCTCCGCGATTCTTTCGCCGCAAGCAGTGGTGGGCGCCGACGATTTTCCGTTGCTGGCCAACCAATCATTGAATCTCTGTGTCCAACTCGAACCGCGTGCCGGCGAAGAGGACTCGCTGTTCGCCGTCATTCCGCTGGGACAGTCGACGCAACGATTCATCAGCGTTCAAGCCGAGCAGGGCTACGAATACATCTTGCTCGAGGAAGTCGTCGAGATGTTCATCGACCGCTTCTTCACAGGCGAAAAAGTCGCCGCGTGCGTGCCGTTTCGCATCACACGCAATGCAGACATGGCCGTCCGCGAAGATATGGCTTCGGACTTGCTTGCCGGCATGGAGGAAGTTCTCGATGAACGCAAAACCGGCGGCTGTGTTCGGCTAGAAATCGGCGACAACGTTTCGCAGGCCACTCTCCAGTTCCTCATGAACACACTGGGTATCACCGAACAAGACGTCTATCGCGCCCCGGGGCCGCTCGAGTTGTCGGCGTTCTTCCGACAAACCGACTTGAAGGGCTTCGATCATTTGCGCTTCGAGTCACAACGACCGCAGCTTTCACCGGAATTTGAACACGCCACCAGTGTGTTGGAGTCCATCGGCCAACGCGACGTGTTGTTATACCACCCATTCGAGAGTTTCGAACCTGTCGTCCGAATGATCGAGGAAGCTGCGGACGATCCCGATGTTTTAGCCATTAAACAGACACTCTACCGAACCAGTCGCAACAGCCCGATCGTGGCTGCCCTCATCCGCGCTGCCGAATCGGGAAAATACGTGACGGTGTTAGTCGAGCTCAAGGCACGTTTCGATGAGGCTCGCAATATCAACTGGGCACGCGAAATGGAACAAGCGGGTGTCCAGGTTGTCTTCGGCGTGAAAGGTTTGAAGACGCACGCGAAGATTTGCGTGATCGTCCGTCGCGAACCACAGGGCATCCGCCGGTATATCCATTTCGGCACCGGCAACTACAATGAGATGACCGCCCGGCTCTACACGGACGTTAGTTACTTCACCACCGATGAAACACTCGGCGGCGATGCATCGGCTTTCTTCAATGCCATTACAGGTTACTCACAGCCTCAACGATTCGACAAACTCGAGATGGCTCCGATCGGGTTGCGGGAGAAGTTGCTCGAACTGATCGCCGGTGAAATTCAACGCAAGAAAGATGGGTCCGATGCCCATATCCACGCCAAAGTCAATTCCCTCGCCGACCCGACATTGATTCAAGCCCTCTACGAAGCGTCCCAAGCCGGTGTGGAGGTTAAACTCAACATTCGTGGCATTTGCTGTCTTCGCCCAGGTGTTAAAGGACTGAGCGAAAACATCGAAGTCGTTAGCATCGTCGATCGTTACTTAGAACACAGCCGGATTGTTCACTTCCACCACGGCGGTGACGATATCGTGTTTTTCTCAAGTGCCGACTGGATGCCACGGAACCTCGATCGTCGGGTCGAGCTACTAATTCCCGTCGAGAGTTCCCATTGCCGACGACGATTGCTGAAAATCCTACGATCTTGCCTGCACGACAATGTCAAAGGCCGCAAGCTCCGGTCGAATGGCAGCTACGATCCGATTAAACCCAGCAAAGGGAAACGGCATCACAGCCAACAGTTTCTTTATGCCGAGGCATGTGAAGCAGTCCAGCGACAGGAAGATTCCCAGCGAACGGTGTTCGTCCCGTACTGGGCAAGCGACGGCGGCGCGATTTGACCTCCTCGTGGGGCACCTTGTTGTCACATTCACTCCGATCAGTCGGCCTGATGTCACGACTCTATGAGGCGTGGTAGACCGAGCTTTCCTATCAGGTTCTCGACTCTTGGCCTTTTGTTCTCTGCTTCGGTGTTGGGTGGAGGATCAAACCCGGCTTCATTACGATACGCCCAACCCATAAAACCTCTCACACATCTGCAAGTGGAACGGCCATGCAAGCCAAGATTGTTTTACTTCCCGGCGACGGGATCGGACCGGAAATCGTCACGCAAGGGCAACGGGTTCTAGAGACTGTTGCTCAGAAATTCGGTCATCAATTCGAATTTGTGTCAGCGATGATCGGCGGCTGTGCGATCGACGAAACCGGTGATCCGTTGCCGGAAGCCACGATCAAAGAATGCCAAGACTCGGCGGCTATTCTGCTCGGTGCTGTCGGCGGCCCCAAATGGGACGATCCCAACGCAAAAACCCGACCGGAAAAGGGGTTGCTGGGAATCCGCAAAGCACTCGACTTGTTCGCGAATTTGCGACCGATTCAGTGTCATCCACAGTTAATCTCCGCCTCTCCGCTGCGACAAGACATTATTGACGGCACCGACATTTTGTTCGTCCGCGAACTGACCGGAGGCATTTACTTCGGGGAATCGGGTCGCTCGACCAACGATGGCGTGGAATCCGCTTATCAGTCGATGGTCTACTCGGTACCGGAAGTGGAACGAGTCGTCCGCATTGCGGGTGAAGCGGCTCGCAAACGTCGCGGCAAAGTGACAAGCGTCGACAAAGCCAACGTGCTCGAACCATCGCGACTTTGGAGAAGCGTAGCCGCCCGTGTGATGCAGGAAGAGTTTCCAGAACTCGAATATGAAGTTGTGTTAGTCGATGCGATGGCGATGCACTTGCTGTCACGACCACGAGACTTCGATGTGGTGGTCACAGGCAACATGTTCGGCGACATTCTGACCGATGAAGCATCGATGCTGCCAGGGTCCCTTGGATTGCTACCGTCTGCATCCGTGGGAGCAAGCGGCCCCGGACTCTATGAACCGATCCACGGATCAGCACCGGATATTGCAGGTCAAGGAATTGCCAATCCACTTGCGACAATTCTCGCCTGTGCGATGCTTCTGCGACACTCTCTGGATCTGCAGGACGAAGCGTCCGCTATCGAATCCGCGGTTTCCCAAGTGCTCGATAACGGCCTGCGAACCCGCGACATTGCAGCCGGTGGCAGTGCAATCGGCACCACCGAAATGGGTGATGCCGTCGTGAAAGAACTGAACGCCAACTGATACTCAGCAATTCGTGATGCCATGCCCACGTAACGTCGTGGGCATGGCGGACCGCCAGTAAAACCTAGATATGTTGATCAGCAGCTTCTTGAGGTTTCAGTAGTCGTTCGGCTAGCTGTTCGATCAAGCGGAACATCAACACGAGCGATTCTTCCGCTTCGGCGGTCGACATTGTCAACGGTGGACTGACCCGCAGAACATTGCCCGCCAATGGGCCGAGCAGGTGAATGCCGTCGCCATCGGAACCGAGGTAACAGGTCTCGACGATTGCGTTTGCCACTTCGTGCGAACTCATCTCGCCGACTTCCGCACACTCGATGCCGAAGACCATGCCTTCGCCACGAACCTTCGCGATCAACTTCGTTTTCTTCAGTCGATCGAGCCCGGTCATGAAGATTTCCGACAGTCGGGCCGAATGCTTGATGACATCTGTCGACTCAAATTCGTCGAGCGTTGCCAACACGGCTGCGGAGGCCAACGGGTTTGCACTCCAGGTGTCTGAAGTCGCACCGTATTTCATACCGTTCAAGACGTCGCCACGACCGACAACCGCCGCCACTGGCATGCCGTTCCCGAGGCCTTTGCCTAGACAGACGAAGTCCGGCTCGACTCCGTATTTGTCGAACGCATACAACGACCCGGTCCGGCCGTAGTTCGCTTGAACCTCGTCGAGCACAAACAAAATATCGTGCTGACGACAGAAGTTCTCCAGCAGATGCAGGTACGCGGCCGGTGGGTGATAACTTCCCCCACCACCAAGATACGGCTCGGTGATCAAACAGTTAATACGCTCGCTGTAACGAGCCCACATCGACTTTAACTCTGCTTCGTATGCACTGAGGTCGAGGTCCGATGTGCAGCGACTGAGATCGTCGATCTCTTGCATTGGGAAGCTGATAAATTTCACGCGTGGATCACGATCAGGATCGTTTTCGGAACCAGTGACCGCACCGGCGAGACCTTTCTTGCCATGGAAGCCATGACGGGTCGCGAGAATGATATCACGGTCTCGATCACGAGCCAGACACGCCCAAAGGGCCTTCTGAACAGCTTCGGAACCCGAAGCGGCCCACGCGACAGTGTCGAGTCGACGACCACCACGGAACGACTGCACGCTGCGAAGCAATCGCTGGACTGCCAGCGTTTCGACTTCGGTAATCGCGTTGTAGGCCGTCATGGTAACGGCTTCGAAGTATTCGTTGTCGGTTACCGCGGTATTTTCATCCGACGGAGCCAAATGCTCCGGCTTCCAACCCATGTAGCCGGCGAATCGGCTCATCCATCGTTTCGGATTATGCCCCAGGTTGGCGACCAGCACTCCCGACGTGAAATCATAAAGACGACGCCCTTCGGGAGTCCAATGGAATACCCCCGCCGACTTTGCCAGCACGGCCTGTGTTGGCGTGTAAGTTCGCAACGACGGTGGCTCTTGACGAGCAATGACTCGACGGGCGGCGTTGGAACGGTCTTCGGCGGGAAACTCGATGGCATTCGTCATGAAAGCACCTGGTGGGCAGGAGGACAATGGCTTAAAAAATCAATTCGGGCAGGCATCTGCGATTAGCTTCCGTGCAGTGATATTTCCTTGGCAATCCTAGACTTTCGGCTCGTAGAGAACTTCAAATTCGCTCGACCCCGGACGGTACAACACCAATCCGCCATTGGAATCGTTTACTCGGACCACACAGTCGGGTTCGCCCGCGGTGTGGTGATCCAAAATTGCTTCCAAGGCCTGGACCGCAGCAACCGTTTGACGATCGGCGGTTAAGTCGTTGTAGGTCAGGCGACGCATTTCTGACAGGCGTTCCGCTCGATTCTCGGCAGGACCACCGTATTCGACATACCCAACTTCTCGCGCGAATCGCTCGATCACCTCGACGCCGTAACCTCGCTGAGACCGTTCGCCCCATGGTTCGACGACGGGGGCGTTGTAATGGTTGTTGATCGAGTTCTTCACACTGAACGGAGTTTTTTCTTCGACCGTGCATTCGACGCCACGTTTACGACTGTGGCCGTTCCACAATCCGTTATCGAAGCGGAACTGCACTTCTTGTTCGACATAGCCCGGGAAGTTGTCCGGCGTGACCCAAGAGGTATGAATATCGAAGGCGGCTTCACGACCGTCGCCATACTCGTAGACCATCCGCATCTGCACGCTGTCCCACGTCGGGCTGTCTTTCGGGGCGACAATCCCTTTTTGACCAGTCGCAGTGATCGTCTTGAGTTTTCCACCGAACGTGAAATCGATCAACTTAATATAGTGGACCGCCACATAGGTGCCCGGGTTGCGACCGGTAATCCATTCGGAAAACTGTGCGCCGGAGATTTGTTTGGGCTCCAGCAACGTGCAATACCCTGTGTTCACATGCTTCAAGACGCCGTCGACGACGAACGTCCGCAGCTTCTTGTGATCGGGATCAAGTAGTTTGTGGTACACTGCTTTCGCCAAAACACCACGTTCCCGAGCCGTCTCGACCAAATCATCGAGTTCCTGCAATCGCAAGACCGAGGGTTTCTCGACGAGCAAGTGTTTGCCGGCTTCGAGTACTTGTTTGGCAGCGGAATAGTGCCGGTCGTCGGGAGTGGCGACACAAGCAAAATCCACGCCCGTTTCAACCATCTCGGAGACGCCATTGTCCCCAGTAAAACTTTGGAATTCAGCCAATGCCGCCGGTGCGGAATCTCGGTAGCGTTCTGCCCGAGAACCGGTCCGCGATGCAACTGCATGCAGTTGGCAATCGATCGCACCGAATCGGCCATCGTAAAGCCGATCCTGAGCAACACGCTCAAAGAACGGCCGGTAAGTTTCGTCGAAAATCATCCCCATCCCGACCATGCCAGCACGCAATGATCGCTGGATATTTTGGCCCGCGTCGTCTGTCATACTACCTTCAACCAATCAACAAGTGGGTTCACTTTTATGCGTTTTGGAGCAGCTTGGATCGAGCAATTTGTCAAAAATTCGCATCAGTAACCTTGCGAACGTCTACATCGCTAAGCGAAAGTGTATGCACCTTAAATTTCTATTCGATTGCTGTCAACGACTAAATCTCCGAGAAATATATGCCGGCCCAAGAATTAAAGACGACGCCTCCTTCCGACGATGCATCTCTCGTGGACGATGTATACCATCAAATCCTCTTGCGGATTATCCACCAGGAATTGCCAGGTGGCACGGAACTGAAGTCCACCAGACTAGCTGCAGACATGGGTGTGAGTCGCACCCCGGTCGTGCAAGCACTAGGCCGACTCGCGGCCGACGGCATTGTGATGCAGCAACGCAATCACCGGGCCGTCGTCCGCGAGAATGCCGAGAATTGGCTCGTCGAACTGCATGAATTGCGATTGTTGCTCGAACCATCGGCAGCGGGCAGGGCGGCCACTCGAATTCCCGACGCAGTACTTGATGAGTTGGAACAACTCGCTACCGCTGCCAACCCGGATAGTAACCCGAATTGGATGCAAGCGTCCCGACAGTTCGACTACGCACTCCACCATGCCGTGGCGGAATATGTGGAGAACCTCCCGTTATGTGAAGCGATTCGGAAATGCTGGAGTTTCAAACGACTCTCGTATGACGCCGGTCAAGACACTGAGGAAACTCTCCGCAACGGGTACGAAGACCACTTGCATATTATGAAAGCGTTCCGCCTTCGCAGCCCGGAAATGGCGGAAGCCGCCATGCGTTGGCACTTGCAACACGCCGCCAGTTGGGGTGCTGGTAGCCGGATTGTGTAATTCGTTTTCGCTTGCCTTGAATCTCCGGACTCTGCGTTCAAGAATGGCCGGAGATTTTCGAACTGACCACTTAGAAAGCCATTGATTCATGTCGACGCGTCCGCAAGTTATCCTCAGTGCGTTTGCCGATGAGGCCGCCAATCACAAGACTGCCATCGAGCAATTTGTCGCTTTGTCCGCGATCGGGCTCAGTTATTACAGCCCACGTTTCCTCGACGTTCACGGCAACGGGGAAGTCAAGCATGTCGTTGAACTGAATGACGACGAACTGACCACGCTGAAAACCTTGCACGATGAATTTGGCATGAAAGTCACGAGCATTGGCTCGAGAATCGGCAAGGTCAAATTGCTGGACCAGGAAGACGGTTCACACAACAAATACGTGCCCTTCGAGGAGTATCTCGAAGGCGAAGTTGCCGCTACGATTCGGGTGGCCTTGGCTCTCGACTGCAAGTTGATCCGCGGGTTTTCCTTCTACCATCCGCAAGGCGATGACCCGGCGAAATATCTCGATCAAGCCACCGAACGGCTGACGGAAATCGTCAATCGGTGTGCGAGTGAAGGGTTGATCTACGGCTTGGAAATTGAACCGAACCTCATCGGCGAAACCGGGCAATTGTTGGAGCAACTCCACGAACGAGTTGGTCACGACAATATGGTCTTGATCTTTGATGGCGGCAACGTCGCGGCTCAAGACAAGAATCCGCTGACTTGCTACGACGAGTACACCGCAATGCGAGCGGGACTCGGTTGGATGCATATCAAAGATTACGCTCGCGACCCCGGTCACACCTGGATGGGGAACCGTGATGCGTCAGTCATCAACGAAGATAAACTCAAGAACTTTGTCCCGGCGAACATTGGCGACTCCGGTCATGAAATGGTCTTGCGTGACCTGAAACGTCACCTGCCAGCTTTGACCGAACGCATGCAAAAACTCGGTGTGCCAGGGTTCTTCTTGGAAGTCGAACCGCACCTCAAAGGTGGCGGACAATTCGGCGGATTCAGCGGCCCGGACGGCGTCGGCGTGGCGGTTCGCGCTCTGTGCGAAGTTCTGGATTACGTCGGAATCGACTATAAACTTCGCGACTTCGATGACATCCGTGAAGCTCGTGGGTTTTAGAACTCGTTCACGGATTCGTGTCTGTGGCGGATGCGGAATTGCGTTTGCACCCCGTCCGCCACGAGACAAAACGTGCGATGATCAACACTGAACTGTTCGGTTACAAAGTCTTCGGTCTGATGTCCCTACACTCCTTCCAAAGGTTCACCGAATGGCCGGCTATTATCTTTACACTCTCGATGCCGATGTGTTTACGGAGTTGACCAACAACCCGACCGAGAAGCATGGCCGAATCTTCGTAGACTACTTGTTCGACGATTTTGAGGACATCATAGAAGACTACGAAACCGAAGACAGCATCTGGCCTACTGACAAAGAGGCCTTGGTTGCGAAGATTGTAGAACGTTTTGCGTTGCCGGATTGGTATTCCGATCTGAGTTACGAAGATGCCTGCATCTGGGACACAATCGTCGGTTCCCTCGACGACAAACCCGGTCGAGAAATTGGCATCGATTTTCAGTGTTCGGACTATGAAAGCATTTACTGGGATTGTGCCGAAATTGCCGCGGAACAAGGTGCGACGATGATGGCGGAGCCCGCCTTCGGCAACGCCGGTTTCCGTTACTTTGGGAAACCGGAATCCGAATGGAATCCGTTCCCGATGTACACGTTCTATCTCCCCGAGGAGTCGAAGAAGCTGCTGGCTCAGCTCAAGCAAGTTGAGCCGCACTTTGCGACTCTCTCTCGGGAGGAAGGTGATCCCGGCGATCAATTCTTCGAAGGCTTGTTGCCGGTGGTAACCACCGCTGGGGAACAAAATCGCGTGTTGTGGGTTCAAACAGATACATGAGTCATCCCCGTTCTAGTCCGGCGAAAAGTCCATTTAATTTCGCCGCCGTCGAAAACTATATTCGTTGCCCGGCGTCGGGAGCGGAGTTGGTGTTGGCCGAGGATGCGCTCGTCAGTACCGATCCAGAACAGCGGCTGCGATATGCAATTGTCAATGGGATTCCGAATCTCATTGTCGACGACGCCGAAACGATGCCGCTTGCTGATTGGCAGACGGTCATGCAACAATCGGGTCGCGATCCCCAAACGGGTCGTTCACTCGGCAGCGATTAAATTTCAGAAGGGACTTCGAAATGCTCACCCGTCGTCTACTAGCCTTCGCTTTGTTTCTCATCGGATATTCCCATCAGCGCCAACTCATGGCTGAGGAGGAAAAGGCCACGAAGCCCGCTGCTGAGACGCGTTATGAAACTCGGGAACGACACGATCCCAATGGCATCGGTAAGTTCTACATGGGTCGGGAAATTGCCCGCGTGATGGGCTGGCAAGCCGCCCCGTGGTTGGAACGTCCCGAGCGTGAGAAGGAAGAAAAACTCTCGCTGCTCGTGAAGTCGCTGAAGCTGAAACCAGGCATGACGGTCGCGGACATCGGTGCCGGCAGTGGCGTCATTTCCGCGATGATGGCAAAGGAGGTCGGGGAAGAGGGCAAGGTGCTTGCTGTCGATATTCAAGACGAAATGTTGATGCTACTCGACAAGAAAATGAAAGCCCGCGGCATCAATAATGTCGAACCCGTCTTGGGGACCGAGAAGGATCCGAATCTCAAGCCCAACACCGTTGACCTGGCATTCATGGTCGACGTGTACCACGAATTCGCGTTTCCCTACGAGATGACCGACAAACTCGCGAAGGCCCTCAAACCCGGCGGACGGTTGGTGTGGGTCGAGTACCGCAAGGAAGACCCAAAAGTTCGGCGGATGATCAAACTCGTCCACACCATGACCGAGGCTCAAGTCAAAAAGGAAGCCTCACATCCCGAGTTCGGACTTGAGTGGAAGGAAACAATCGACGTGCTTCCGGTCCAGCATATCATCGTGTTCGAGAAGAAGACGAACGAGTAATGTTCAGTCGATCCCGCGATTTGGCTTTTCGACGAACTTCTTCGTATCACCCGCAAATCTGAGGATTGAAGATCGAGGATGGCGTTCGGACTGGGCGGCCAATTTCGCCATCCTCTGTTCTCTATCTTCGATGCTCGCGGGCGAACCGAATCGGCATCGATTGCAGACTCGAATTCGGGTCAGCAACAACACTACTTCTGAATCTCGTGATTCCGTTCGATCGGCACGCCAATCATGCTGCCGCTGAAGACCATTTTGTTGTCGACCCAGCCTTGGAAGTCGAATTCCGACCGACGGCCTTTACGAATTTTCGTCACGCGGCAAATGATGTCCAATCGGCAACCCGGAAACACTGGTTGACGGAATCGCACGTTGTCCATGCCGCCAAAACCGAGGTAATCGCCGCCGAGCAAGTCATGCTTTCGTGCGTAATAACCCGCCAACTGGGCGGCACACTCGCAGAGAACCACGCCCGGCATCAGCGGAAATCCCGGCATGTGGCCAGTCACCCAGAACTCTTCTTTCGTGACTTCCTTGTAGCCGATAATGCAGCGTTCTTCCAAGTCGATGTGCACGACTGCTGAGAGTTGCTCCATCTCGTGTCGTTGCGGATTCACGCGACGAACTTCCTGCAAGTCGTACATTGGCTTGCTGAAATCGAGTTTGGACAAATCATAAAGTGGAGGAGGGGGCATGGTCTCACACTCCGTAGCGTATTAACAAATCTGGTGATGTTTTGAGGTCGGGATGACGACGAATCTTCCAACCGTTGCTGAACGGCTTCGTCGGACTTGGAGAGTGTAATCGTGCCGGTCTTTCGTCGCAACGATTCCGGGACGAACATGGCGGAGAGTTTCAATCTGACATTCGAAAAAATCCGCCCCGGACGTTGGCTCCGCTTGGCCGCTCAGGATCGGCGTTTCACTACTGCCCCGACGGGCCTTTTTGCAACATCTCAATATACTGGTTGGTGACTTCCTTCGGAAAAATGCCTTCGGGCGCTTCATAGCGAAAGAGATCAGCTTGTTTGGCAAGATCGTCGGGACTGAGCCACGCAATGTCGTTGAAATCCAGGGTGACAAGTGGCATGAGAATCTTGTCTTCCCCCTGTTCCTTCAAGTACCGAATGCGACGCGGAAACAATGTGGAGTCCAAGTAAATTCGCACGGTTTGCGGAAGATGTTGGGGGAGTTGTTTCGCGGTTAACGGGTTGGCCTTGAATTTGGCCTGGTATTGCTCATTCCAAGTACCTTCGAGGACTTGGAAGGTCTCACCATCGATGATTTCCTCTTTCGGCTCGGCAAAGTCCATGTTGCGTTCGAGACTCGCCAGTAACCCTGCGACACCGCCGACGCCAAGTTCGACAATCACACGATTCTGGCCAATAGCCCCGGACCGCGTCGCGGCGTTCAGAATTTGCTGCACATCCCGGCGGGTGAGACGAATTTCCTCACCGAGCTGTTGTTCGGTATTCACGATGTCGCCATCGCAAACCTGGAGCAATCGCGCCTTCATGCCAGCGGCTTCAAACGCGATCTGCATTCGCATTTGCAGATTCGGGCCCTGCACGAAGAACCCCTCCGCATCGATTTGCCGACCACCGACGGTAATCGTTTCGTGAATTTTCGCCCGATAGGGTTGGTTGAGCAGCTTCTTCCGCGATTTCGCAAGCAACGACTCTTCAGCCGGTTGGTCACCCGCTGAACTCTCTTCGGACGGTTTGTTTTGTTGGGCGTTTACCGCCAATACGCTTCCCAAAACGACCGCCGAAATCACGACAAACGCGAAGACAGGTAATCTAGGAGACATAGAGTAGCCAATAAGCTTATTCATGGTTTGTCGATTCTACCAGTCGAGCGGAAAAGACGGGTTTTATCAAAGATTCCACGGACGAGAGTCCGAAAGAATAGATGCGTCGAGTCGTCGCGGAAACCATCCGGCGACTGTTCGCTCGGACCATCTCCCACAACCGTTCGGTATTGTAGCGGGAATCGGGAGTGTGGGTCGAGCCGACTTGACGTCGAACCTTTTAAGGATTTCTTCCCGAGTGACACGGGGTCATTTGGCGAAGTGAGGGAAGGTGCGGTGGCGACCTGTCAGGGGACGGGGTAGCCCAAGTGAGTCCAAACCGCTTCCGGCGTTGGCCATCGGCCTTCACGCTAGGGACAGCCAGAGGGGTGACGATGAAATACTACTTTTTGGGTCTCGGCGTTCTTGTAGCCGTCTGCGTCGGTTGCGCCGGGGGTGGCTCGAGCAACGTGTCTAACATGTTCGACAAGGGAGAGTACGCAGCACCTCCCGCAGCAATGATGATGCGACCCGGTCCAGCCGTTGACGGCCCCGGACCAGGCGTGTTGAATTGGCCGGTTCCAGCACCGGTCGCACCGGTCCAACGGACCACACAAGTTCGCTTCGTGTCTCCACAGACGATGAAAGTGGGCTGGCAAGTCGGCAACCGATTCGCTGAGAATCAAATCGTCGTGCCAGGTCGGTACAACTTCCTTCAAGGGCACACGTTTCGCTTGAAACTCACCGGCATGCCGGATCGAGAAGGCGAAACCTTGTACCCCACGTTGCAAGTGTATCCCGGTCAACCACAGACCGATGCCTACCTGACTCACAACAGCATTCCGATCGAACTGACCATCGACGACTTGGACCAAGTCGCTGCTGGCAACTTCGTGACGAAAGTCATCTACTTGCCAGATCCCAAGTTCCAAGACCTCGCCATCGGCGATGTGGAAACCTTGGTCTCCACGCGACTCGCTCCCGGTGTTGATCCGGTTGTCGAGGCCGACAAACGGGGAACGATCATGGCGGTATTGCGAGTGGGTAACTTCGACTACGAAATGCCGACCGCCTTCGGAACACCAGCAGCTCCGGGAATGCCCGCGATGCCAAATGTTCCTGGTCCCGTCAACACGGAAGCCGGTCCTTCGTTGTCCGCTCCGGGTGGTGACTTGACGACGATGAACTACGACGGCGAAGTTCAACAGGTTCAGTACCAAAACGGTGCACCGACTCCGAAGTTCGTACCGCCAACCCCGATCGACACCATGAACCCTGGTTCCGGTGGATTCGGTGTTCCCGGTGCAACGATCGTCGGTGGCCCACGGGTTCCGCCCGGTTTGCCTCCGATGCACCCGATTGCCGGCATGGGTCCGGTTCAACCGTGGGGCCTGCCTTACACCGGCACGCCGATCGGTCTGCCAGGTCCGGCTCACTTGCCACTTGGCGGGGAAGCCACCTTGCAATCGCATACGGTCATCAACAACTCGAAGAACGATCTTCCCGATGGCGTGCGTGACTTCAGCGTTGTCGTGAAGCACGAGCCGGGCTTCCGGTTGCCTCCGCCAGTGAGCTCTGTCGAGTACACCGAGAAACACCCGATGTACCAAAACGGCGAAACCTCGTGGCCGCGATGGTCGGGGCGTTAATCCTAACGCTCTGAGGGCAACGCTCCACAGCGACCGACGTTGCTCGGTCCCAACATCGTCAAACCCCAAAATCGGAGCGGTGATCTCTTTCACGAGGTTCCGCTCCGTTTTGTCTTCAATCGGGCGACAAAACGCAGGAGACTTGGCGTGACAACCACAGCGACAAATGCCACATCAGAACATCGCCATTGCGGTTGGTTCGGTCAATTGCGAATCGTCCTGATCGGCCTCGGTCTGACCTCGCTATGCAGCTTGCCGACGAATGCGTTCGCTCAGACAACGCGTCCCGAACGATTTATCGGCGACCGCCCGTTGTATCAACCTTTGCACGCTCGCATGCCACCCGGTCAAGCAGCGTACATGAAGAACTTCGGCGAGCGACCCCAATGCCCGTACTATCAGGCCTTTCAGGTCCGCATGCCGAGCGAAGGAAAGGCCACGGTCTATCACAGTGGCGTCCAAACAATTCCACTCACCGGCAACACGCAAGCGGGTTTGCTCGTTGGTCATGTTTATCGTCTGAAGTTACAAGACATGCCCGAGCTGCCAGGTTTGGAACTTTATCCGACGATCGAAGTGCTCGACCGATTGCATCCGCCACAAGGCCGAGAAACCGCGTACCCGGTCCCGGTAGAGTTTAGTCTCGATGAACTCGAAGCCGCCGCCGCGGGCGGTTTGGTCACAAAGGTCGTGTACCTCGAACAGCCCGACCTTGCAACTCCACAGCCGCAAGCCGATCGAATTCCCACCGCGACTTTGCACTCACGTGCGAACGTGTTGGCGGAGACGGATCGTGTCGGGCGACCACTGGCGATCGTGCGACTCGGTGGTCGTGTGCCTGTGAATCCGTCGGCCGACATCGACTTCTACGGCACCGGCGCTCCTGCGATTCCAATGCGAGCTGCGACAAATCCCAAGCAATAAAAACGGTCGAACCTTGACCACCTTGAAACTCCCGGCAGACAGGAATGTCCGCCACACCTGACAGATTGTAGTCGATCGCGTGGCTATTGAACTCAAGAGGCTCGACATGCTGACCACCGTTTTCCGTTCTGAACGATTGCGGATTGTCGCCGGCGTCCTGTGCGTAGGATGTTTCAGTTTGCTCAGCGCATGTGCCACGCCCGGTGGGTCGAGCATGGATCGTGATCCGTTCCTGACGGCGGCAGATGCGGCGAATCGAGGCAAAACCCATCCGACGTCGACTCGGGTCGCGAAGGTCATCGGGCTGAAGAAAACAAACGCAGCGACCGACGATCAATTTGCGAACGAAACGTCCCATCTTGGTGGCGTATGGGCCAATCCCACAGACACGCGACTTGTGGACTCCACGATTGCATCGGCTAACATGCCCGGCGAAGCCGACGATGTCGGCACCGTCACGTTGGCGCAAGCGGAAGTGGCTCAGCCGACGGGTGTGCAAGTTTATTCACAAGACGCACGCGTGCTGCTTGGTATGGGTGGGATGTTCTGTCCGCCATGTCCCGGTCCGATCGTGTGTGCTCAGTCCTGCGAGACTCGGGTCTACAAAGACGAATACCTCTGCGACGGTGGCGACCGCGGTTATCCAATCCACTATGACGACTACAACCGCCAAGGCTTGGAAACCGAAGACACCATCGCAGAGTACGTCGATAGTTCCGGCGAATTCAAAGTCAAAGCAAGCAACCGCGTGTGCGTGTATGCTCCGCGATTTGCGGCCATGCGAACCATCGATACTCCAGTTACCGACATTGGCTTTGCCGGGATCGCCAGTGCCGACCGCTCCACACGAACAGGTGGATTGCTCGCCAACACCGGATTCCATACGCAAACTCAACAGACACCTGTTGTCGGCGTGAACATGCGAAGCCGAGCTAGTGGCGTCGACGTTCCCGTTGGCGTCGATAACCTGGGTCAAAACGCAAATCTCGGCGAATACTCCCGCTATCGCAGCGGACACCAAGAGATTCAATTCCTAGCCGGTGGCATCCTGAAAGAATCCGAAGAAGCTTGGCTCGCGAAGGGTATTCGAGCGGCGAAAGAATGGTCGCAGGTCCAATTCCCGCAGATCACCGGACGCACACAAGCTGCCCAGGAAGTGCACGCCGAGTTTAAGCCAGAAGAAATGGTTGGCATCGAAGACGAAGGGCAGGGTGAGCTTCGCATCGTGAAAATGGCGGACCGACAAGAGGCATTGCCGGGCGACATCATCACGTTTACACTCCGCTACGACAACATCGGCGATGGTCGTTTGTATCATATCCGGATCGTCGACAACCTCACGCCACGTCTGGAACTCGTCGAGGACTCGGAAACCAGCGATCGCGGCGGACGCATCTTCTATGAAGACAATTCCGAAGGCAGCTTGGTCTTGATCTTCGAACTCGACGAAGTTTTGCCACCGAAAACCGGCGGCGTCGTGACCTTCCAAGCACGCGTCCGTTAGAAGCAACTCAAGCGATTGTCGGGTCCGCACGGCGGATCCGACGAAGCTGACCTCAGAATCCTCGTTGAATAGGTGCGGGCCAATCACCTACGGTTGACGGAGTCATTGGATGACGACTGATTGGTTCGCCCGGTATTTCAAGCCCGCACTCGCCACGCTCACGATGACCAGTGTGCTGTTGTCTTCGTCGTGCGGAACGATTCTGCACCCCGAGCGACGTGGCCAACCCGCTGGACGACTCGATCCGAAAATCGTCGCGTTGGATGCGGTCGGCATGCTGTTTTTCTTTGTGCCGGGTGTGATTGCGTTCGCGGTCGACTTCTCGAACGGCACGATCTACTTGCCACCAGATCACTACGGCCAAAACCAATCCAGCCCCGTGAGCGATGCCGTTCAGGTGAAGGTCGATCCGACGGAACTGAACGCGGAACAGATCGAACGTATCGTCGAAACCCATACGAGCAAAGACATCTCCCTCGTTCCCGGATCGTATTCAGTGCAACAAATCGATTCGGTGGCTGACCTGTCGTTCGATCCAACCGACGCTCCGAGTGAACCACGGACTTCGCACGTCGTTTTTCGCGGCCAATCGTTTTGATCGATTCGTGAAGTTGTGACCCCCACTAGCCAAGATTTGTCTTGCTTTTCATGCCGAAATGGTGCACATTGGAAGACTCACCATTCACATCTTCTTCCCAATTCTGGTTTGATCTGAGTGATGGCCTTCACACCAACAACATTCCAGATCTATCAAGCTGGCGAACTTTCGGTTGTCGGCTTTGAGACGCACACCAACCTTCATCAATTGGATCTTGCCCGGTGTCGGGAGGAATTGGCGAAGTTGGTCGAAGAGAACGAATGCCGCTTCCTGGCATTTGACCTCACGAACATCCGCGTATTTCCGAGTGGCATGCTCGGATTGCTGGCCTCGCTCCGGCGGCTCAATGTCGAAGTGCACCTGTACAATGCCTCGGCGGATATCGTCGAAGTCTTGGAGATTACGGGACTGAAGCGATTTGTACGGTTACACCAAGTAACGCTCTGATCACCAATCGCGGCTAGCAAAATCAAACACGCCAGCGTTTTGACATTCGGCCTTGTGCAGGGAATAATCTCTGCATGTCCAAACGATCAAACGCCGACCGCCCGTCCATCCCTGACCCGAGTCCTCCGGATGTGCTCAATCCGGACCTGCGAATCGACCAGGAGCGATGGAACAATGTCAAAGCTCTTGCGACTCGCTGGACCGAGGCTGGCGAGATTCCTGCCGTCGCGATCTGCGCAGGTCGCGGAGACCGTTCCACGGGCGTTCAACCATTCGGTCAATTACGGCTCAACTCGAACGACTCACCGCTTCAAGCCGATAGCATTTTCCTGGTCGCCTCAATCACGAAACCGCTGGTGGCCATGGCGGTGTTGCGACTGGTGGAAAATGGTTTGCTCTGTCTGAATGACAAAGTGAATGCCATTATCCCCGAATTCAAGGGTCCGCAACGGTATGCAGTCACGCTGCGACATCTGCTGACGCACACGTCCGGTCTGCCGGACCAACTCCCGGATAATCAGGAGTTGCGGTCCAAACAAACGCCACTTTCCGGATTCGTCGAGAAAACGTGTCAGGTCAAGATGACCTTTTCCCCAGGTCGCGGAGTGCAGTATCAGAGCATGGGGTACTTGCTACTGGGCGAAATCATCGAACGTGTCTCTGGCAGGTCATGCGCCGCGTTTTTGCGTGAAGAGTTTTTTCAGCCGTTGGCGATGCATGACACCGCGTTGGGTGCCCCTGCCGAGTGGTATCACGGAGACACTCCCAGAATTGACCGGCTCGCGGAAATTCGCATTGCGGATGAACGCAGCGATCCGAGTTGGAACTGGAATAGTCGTTATTGGCAAACTCTCGGTGCACCTTGGGGCGGACTGCTCACCACGGCGGGTGACCTGGGAAAATACTGTCGCATGATGCTCGCCCATGGGCACTACCGGGGACACCAGGTCATCAGCCGTGCTAGCATTCACCGCGCAACGACCAACCAGTTAGAGGCACTGCGAGAAGTGCCAGAAGACGATCGTCGCTGCAGACCTTGGGGGTTCGGATGGCGTTTGAATTGGCCTGCGCATAGCGCGAATTTTGGTGATCTCACCAGCCCGCACACGTTCGGTCACTGGGGAGCCACCGGGACTTTGATGTGGATGGATCCGGAACGCGAACTCTGGGCGGTCATCCTCACCACACTGCCACAGGAACCCCATGGCAAACATCTGGCACGACTGTCCAACATGATCGCTGCAGCGTTTCTGTAGCAATCCCGATCATCCCACGCGATGGCAGGGCGGGAGCGATTTCCATTGATCGCACGGGCAGTAGCCGGTTGAATCAATCGTCAAACTGCACATCGACAATTTTGCCGGTCCGGGCGGAGCGATCCAGGTCTTCGCAGACTCGTTGCACTTGGACGGCGAATTCCGTCCATTCCGGTTCGAGGTTCCCTGACTGCACGATTTTCGAGAACTTCTTGATCATACAGGTTTCTTGGATCGGCGTGTCCGAAACGATCGTGCTTGCTCCGCCGGTGCTATCGTGGACCCAGAATCGTGGTTTATCTGCTTCCCATGGACGTGTGAAGTCATCGCAGACCAGCGAGCCTTCCGTACCGGCAACTTCGATCCATCGTCGCATGACGGTGTCGAACCCGCAGTCGAAACTGGCGCTGCGTTCCTCATCGAACCACATTTGACCGGCAAAATGCATGTCGACATCACCACGCATTCGAGCGGTGCCCCACACGCGGCTTGGTAAACCTTGAAATGCCCACAAAGTGGCACCGACGCAATACCAGCCCAAGTCGAGCAGACTTCCGCCGCCATACCGTCGTTCCAGTCGAAATTCGTTTTGCGGAATCTCTGGCCAACAGAACGAGAACGCCGAAGTCACCCGGCGCAACGCCCCGAGTTGATCACTCGTAAGGACCGCAGCCATATCATTCGCACGCGGGTGA
This sequence comes from Thalassoroseus sp., assembly GCF_984380535.1. Classification (NCBI taxonomy): domain Bacteria; kingdom Pseudomonadati; phylum Planctomycetota; class Planctomycetia; order Planctomycetales; family Planctomycetaceae; genus Thalassoroseus; species Thalassoroseus sp. The sequence goes on along the minus strand of NZ_CFHRBF010000006.1, from coordinate 74,713 downwards.
TGTCGCCACATCACCCCATCCATCAATTGCACATTGTTCGACCGACACGCATCCCGCATTTCGGCCGCTTCCGACGCATCGAGCGCCAACGGCTTTTCACAGAGGACGTGTTTCCCCGCTTCCGCAGCCCGGATTGTCCATTCGCGATGCATTGATGGCGGAAGTGGGATGTAAACGGCATCGATGTCGTCGGCGTCGAGCAAGGCCTCGTAAGAGCCATAACAGACTTTCGCTTCGTGACCGTCGGCCCACAAGCTTGCTCGTTCCATGTCACGGCTGGCCACTGCCATTAATTCGGCATTGCTGGCTTGATGAATTGCTGCCGCAACTTTGGTGGCAATCCGCGCGGTTCCCATAATCCCCCAACGGACACGCATCGCATTCAACATCGATTCCTCCTTTAATGGCCTGATTTCGTCAAATAGGGACCGATTACCGATGCCGCATCCCGCGCGACTTCAGCCGGAGTGCCCGAGGCGATTATTCGTCCGCCGTCGGTTCCGGAACCTGGCCCCAATTCGATGAGATGATCAACTTGACGTAACAGACTTATGTTTTGCTCGACCATAATCACAGTATGCCCGACAGCGAGCAACCCTCGCAGACATTCCACCAATCGCGTCACATCTTGGACATGCAGCCCGAGTGTGGCTTCTTCCAACACGAACAGGGTCCGTGATTTCGTACCGCTGGCAAAAGCACTTGCCAACTTCAGACGTTGGGACTCGCCCCCCGAAAGCGTGTGCAACGGTTGCCCGAGCCGGAGATAATCCAGTCCGACTTCACGCAACGGTCCGAGTCGTTTCGCGACTTTCGGATGAGTGCGAAAAAATGAAAATGCTTCAGTGGCGGATAGCTGCAGCACTTCGGCAATGTTCAGGCCACGATACGTCGCTTCAAGAACTTCCGGTCGAAAGCGTGTGCCATGGCATTCATCGCACACGACTTGAATCTCTGGCAGAAATTGCAGATCGACGGAGATCTCCCCCCGCCCCTGACACGTGGGACACCGCCCGCCACCAGATGCATTGAAACTAAATTGCTTCGCCGACCACTCCCGTAATTTTGCCTCCGGCGTTTCCGCGAAAATCTCGCGGATGCCTGCAAATACCTTCAGGAAAGTGCAGACGTTGCTTCGCGGCGATTGCCCTAACGGCGATTGATCCGCCAATACGACATCACCTAAGTGCTCGTGACCGGAAAGTTCGCCGCACTCCGGCACAACCGACGTCTCTTTGCCCAGTGCCCGAGAAACCGCTGGATATAAGGTTTCGAGAACCAACGAACTTTTTCCGCTGCCGCCGACCCCGGTGACCGCGATCAATGAACCGAGCGGGAACTCGATATCGATCGCTTGGAGATTATGTTTTGTCGCCCCGGACAAATGCATCTTCCGCTCGGATGTTGGCGGAAGTTCGTCATTGACGACTGGAATCGCATTTAGCACAGCCGCTGACAGCGATTGCTCAGTTTGTTTCGCTTCGGTCGATGTCCCCGTCCAGACGACTTCTCCGCCCTCCGCCCCGGCACCTGGACCGAGTTCGATGATGTAATCGGCAGCGGTAAAAAATGCCGGCTGATGTTCAACAGCTAAGACCGAGTTTCCCGCGTCCACGAGCCGCCGAATCATCGTCACGAGTTGCTCGACTTCTTGCGGGTGCAATCCGGCGGACGGTTCGTCAAGCACGTACAATGTGTTCACAAGCGGACTCCCCAGCATTGCCGCAAGGGCAGCACGACGTGACTCGCCCGTCGAAAGTGAACACGCAGCCCGGTCGAGCGTCAGGTAACCCAGTCCGACCTCAACCAAGAACCCAATGCGGTCGCGAATCGCCTGCATCGGTTCCATCAGAATGTGACGTTCCCGGTCCGACCACACCGCCTCGATTGCGTCCAATTCCGCAGGGAACTCTCGCACCGTTCGGCGACATATGTCGGCAATCGATCGCTCTGCGACTGTAGCCGCCAATGCGGCAACCTGCCAACGCTGTCCATGACAGGCCGAGCAGGGGATCGTGGGACCATCGTTCCAGCGTTTCGACGCCTTCGTTTCGCCCGTCCCATGACACTGCGGACACGCGCCCAACCGAGAGCGATGATTGAACAACCGCGGTTCAATCTCCGGAAGCAACGTTGCACAAGCGGGGCAACGAAGTTCATTCCGAAACCGTGCCACAAACCAATCCCGACCATCGATTGTGCGGTGCTCGACGTCTCCATGTGCGGGTTTCGAATCCAAGAGAATATCGCAAACCCCGTCACCACTCCGAAATGTAATTTCTAGACTGTCACGGAGTCGCTCTGCAGTCACCTTTGCGACAGCCAAGCGATCAACGATGACAGTTGCATCCTCAAGCGACTCCGGCACCATTTCGTCGACTGAGTAAACGACCTCGCCACTCAAAACACGCGTGAATCCATCCTGTTTGAGCGTCTGTTGCAAAGATTCGTCTGGCGTTGTCGTCGGGATGGGAAAGCCAATCATGAACCGCGTTTTCGGGTCACAATCATTCAGCCAATTTCGCACCGAGTCCACGCTCGCTCGTGTAATTGGCCGACCACAATGTGGGCAATGCGGTTTTCCGCTTGTAGCGTAGATCAGTTGCAGAAAGTGCGCGATTTCCGTCAATGTCGCCAACGTATCGCGGCGATCGACGGAACTTCGTGATTGCTCGAGTGCGACAGTCGCAGGCAAGGGTCCGATGAAGTCTGCATCGGGTTGTTCGGGGCGTTCCAGGCGACGACGCAGTTGCGGGGCAAACGCTTCGGTAAATCGACGACGACCTTCCGCTGCGATGGTATCGAAGGCCAGACTACTTTTCCCCGAACCGCTCACACCGGTCACCACGACAAACCGGCCCAACGGAATTTCCAGCGAGACCGATTTCAAGTTGTGGACGCGAACGCCTTGGAGTTCAATCGTTGCCGGTTGCATCGTCATCCACCATTGGAGTTTGATGTTCGGTTTCCGCAACGGTCCGCTGCATTCGCGAAACATGATTTGCCACCAACATAAAGGCGACAAAGTCGTATGCAGCGTGCGTAACGATCGGCACGACTAAATTCCGTTCGCCGGTCACATCAAGCAAAAAACTGAAATAACACCCAGCGATTCCCGTCAATACGACGTACCAAACGGTAATGGGGTGCATCAAACCGAAGGCGAGACTGGTCGTCAACCAGACCGCAGGTTTTGACCACCCGAGAACTTCCAATTGCGTTTGAATCAGACCTCGGAACAAGATTTCCTCGCCGAGTCCTGCGAGAATCGAGACCCAAAGAATCTCGAACCAACGCATTTGGCTCAGTACGGGTCCTAGCGTGTTTAGGAGAAAGTCGCGGATTTCTCGGAATCCAGCGAAGGGGAAACGATCAAGAATCTCGTAAACGACAACCAACGGTATCGTCCAAACCAAGCCGGCGATCACCGCAAATGGCGTCCAGGAAAATTGGAACAACTCCCACAGACCGCTGAAATATGCCAACGCGATCCCGATAACGAGAAGTCCGCCTTCAACAAATAGAACATTCCTGAGGAACTGAGCACGAGTCATGGCGGTAGAGTAGCGAAATCGGCTTACAATTTCACGATGCAGACACGCATTCCATGAGTGGTGATTGAAAATCGATTCCGCGTCGCGATATGATGAAACCGGAGACATCGACAATTCCGCGGCCGAGACCAGATTTCCTGTACTTTATGCACTTCCTTGATATGGAAGGGATTAACGACGATGATCCGCCTCGACCGAATTTTGGTACCGGTTGATTTCAGCGACAGTTCCACATCCGCACAGAAATACGGTGTGGCTCTTGCGGAGCGTTTCGGTTCAGAAATCCACTTGATTCACGTTTTGCAAGATTTAGTTGCATTGTCCCCGGAACCGGGGTTGTCGTTTCCCCCGCCTGGCGAATACCTGCAAGAGTTGATGGAAAGTGCCAAGCGAAGTTTGGCGAATTTGCCATCGGCTGATGACGGCAACGCGACCGAACAACCGGTCATCCGTGAAGTGATTCAAGGTGCGCCGTTTCTGGAAATCATTCGGTACGCCAAAAAGCACGAAATCGACTTGATTGTGATGGGCACACACGGACGGGGCGGGTTGGCTCATGTACTCCTCGGCAGTGTAGCCGAGAAGGTCGTGCGAAAAGCCGGCTGCCCGGTCCTGACAATCCGCCCCGAAGGCCATCAATTCGTTATGCCGTAACCGCCTGGAATCGGTTCGCTGAACCGTATGCAATTCCCCCCTTCGTTCTTTCCGCGGACGTTCCGTCCGCTTCGATGACTTTCAATAAAGTGATAGCCCGGTGACACACCCCTCCGATCAGGAGCCAAACCCCGCGCAGGATGCCGAGGATTTGCAAACCCCAACCGACGATGCGGTGAGCACGCCGGATGCCGAGACGGAATCGACAGTCGAGACAACGGCCGATCCCGAAGGACTTCCGGAAATCGAAGAGTTGACGCCGGAGATCGTGGAGGAGCAGGCTTGGCGAAACGATGTCATGCTGCGTTTGGCCGTGGTGCTACTGGCCTTCCTCATGGGATTCACCGCCACTCATGAGAGCGGGACACTCGTCCACATTCGATCAGGCGAGTACACCTTCGAACACGGCGGACTTCCTCCACGTACGGACGTGTTTTCATTCACTGCCAATGGGCAACTGTGGGTCAATCGGGGTTGGCTGTTCGACGTCGTTGTTGCAGGCTTGTATCAAATATCGCCATGGGCTTTGACTATTGCAAAGGCGTTGATCGCCGCCGGAGCCTTTTGGTTGCTGATCCGCATTCGTCTCCCGGAAGTTCCCACGTGGTGGGGTTCGGTGTGCGCGGTGTTGGCGCTCGTGGCGTGCTTACCGCTGCTGACTGCTCAGCCGGAATTGATCACAATTTTGGGAACCGTGATCGCGATTTGGTTACTGGCCCGTTGGCAGTCTCAGCTGCGTGGAATCGCTTTCGGTCTCCCGCTGCTGTTTCTAGTTTGGGCCAATCTTGATCCCCGGATGTTTTTCGGACTCGCGGTTGTACTTGCGTTTGCGATAGGAGAAACCGTTCAACGCATTGTCGGGGACCGGAACAATGCCCCCTCGCTGACCACGTTATGGATCGCGTTGGCAGGATCGTTCGTTGCGAGTGTCGTTCATCCGTTTGGCTGGGAAACACTCTTGGCTCCTGCGGATCTCTATCAGATCATCTACCCAACCCTGCGGGATATCACATCAGTCGTTGGTCTGAATGCCCGAAGCTCGAGCGTGATGATCACATCGGAAATCTATTGGACGCCGATTTCCCCTGCGACAATTGCCGGTGTCACCGTGTTGGGGCTTGGATTCATTTCGCTGCTGTTGAACTGGCGAAATTTTCGAATCAGCCATTTGTTGGTGTTGGTTGTCTCGGCTGCAGCGGCCGGTGTGGCTCGACATGAACTTGGATTCGCAGCCATTGTCGCGGCGGCGATCGGTACCCTGAACGCCCAGCAATGGTATATCGAAAATTTCCGTGCGGAGTATTCGACAGCTTTAGGCGAGCGAATTTTCTCCGTGGGTGGACGAGCGGTCACGGCTCTGGCGTTTATGTTACTGGCGTTGGCATTTCTGATCGGACGATTGGATTTCGGCCGACGTGCGGGGATCGGTTTTTCCGCAAAACTCCAACAAGACATGCGGAGTGCCGAAGCCGATTCCCAAGACATTCCGAAAGACCATCGCGGATTGAATGTCTCGTATCGTGACGGTGACTTGCTCATTTGGGCGGGTCGCAAACCGTTTATCGATAGTCGATTGGCCATGTACGGGCGGATCACTGCGACGCAGGAACAAACGGACGCAGCCGAGGCCGACAGTTCCGAACCGGTCCGATCGATTTTGGAGGAACATCGGCGATTGTTCGCTGGACTCGATGCCGCAATTAGCGGCAAAGGTGACGATGAGTTATCCGCATTGACTTGGGTCGCGGGCTTGAAACGGTGGGGAGTCACGCATCTCTATGTACCGTTCTTGCAACCGCGACCGGCCTACGAATACTACGCAGCACTAGTCGGAGGTCGACAGCCTTGGGTTTTATTCGACTTGGGAACAGCATACGCGGTCTTGTATCGCACAGATGTTGTTGACCAGAAAAGCCAGAAACTCGATACGGAATTACAAGAATTCATCATCAAACATCTTCCGAATCCCGGTATCGACGTTTACAAGGCGAACGTAGAAACACCGCCGGCTCCACTATTGGAGTGGCCGAAGCCACAGCCTTGGCTCACGCAGCAGTTGTACGGACCACCGATCCCGCCAGACGCCACGCAGCGTGCTCGGAATTACAACGTGCATGTTGGAGCGATGGTGACCGACTTGATTGCCACTATTACGTTTGCTCACATCGTAATCCGCGATGCCAAACAGGGATTGGCCGAGAACCCGACCGCTGTCGACAGTTACCGCTTGCTCGCTGATGCCTATTCGCGTCTCGGACTCGCAGAGCGTCAATTCAATGGGCAGTTTGTCGGGCAACCGCTGCCGCAAACCCGCCGGTATTTCCAGGCAATCGCGGCGTGTTATCAGGCGTTATCGCTCAATCCCGAAGATCGGCAAGTGCGTCAATTGCTGATGCAGCAGTACGAGATGAACAATCGACCGGACCTGCTATTGCGGGAACTTTCGTGGTTCTTGGAACATTGGGAGTTTGCGTCGGATGACGATGAAGCGGCCGATGCCCGTCGACGATTGGCTGAAGAACAACGTGAGAAACTGATCGAGGGTATCAAATCGGTTCGATCGGAAATCGACAAACGGGTGACACAGGGAATGCCCATTCTGCAGGCGGCGGGAATTGCCTATCAACAAGGTGGTTGTGTGGAACTTGCGTTGGAGTTACTCGATTCGAAACCCAGCACCGAAGAAACCGGTCTGCCATCGGCCGGTGAAACGTTTCTGCGAATTCAACTTTATCTGGAGTCCGGTCGAATCCCGGAAGCTCTAGAGTTAGTTCGCGTCTCGCAAGAAATGCTTGCCGAGTCGGGATCGACTTCCCAAAACTTGCCTTGGAAACAGTGGATCGCCTACCTCGATTTGGCCATGTACCGGAATGAGGAAGCAGCGATTCTTCTAAAAAACGAAGCAGAGTCGTTGGTAAAAACATCCATCCGAAATGTCATGGCGACACTGCCGCTCGCAACACGACCAATGGAACCGTTCCCGTGGTTCATGCAGGTTCAGGACGACTGGGTGATGCCACATGCGTTGCTTTCGGAGCAAGCCATCGGGCAAACTGCCCAGCGTGCGGCGCGATTGTCGATCGAAGCTGGGCTGACATATCTGGAAATGGGGCAATCCGCGAAGGCCGGTGAGATGTTCCGTCAGGCGTTAGACATCCACCCGGAAACGGTGTATCGCCCGTTGATGGCGTTCTATATCGGACAGATTACTGGTGAACCTGTCCGCTTGATGCCACCATCAATGGAAATTCCCGTGTGGGGCAAAATGTTCGCTGACGGCCCTAAAATCCAAGAATCGACAACGCCACCAGCCGAAGCCGAGAAGCCCGCGGAGTAAATCATTCCGTCGAGTGTGACCGCTTTGAAAACAGCGTGATCGCGGACGCGATGCCGAAAAAAAGCCCCGACTCAGAAAGCCGGGGCATACTGGCGAAGTACTCGCGATCGCGTTACCAGACTTGGATTTCGAGTTCCAACTCCACGCCAAATTGCTCGGTGACTTTCGAGCGGGCAAGGTCGATCAATCGCATCACATCGGCGGAACTGGCTTCCTCATGCGTGACGATGAAGTTCGCATGTCGATCGCTGATCTCCGCACCGCCAACGCGGGTACCTTTCAGACCGGCTTGCTCCATGAGCGTGCCAGCACTGAGACCTCGCGGATTCTTGAAGATACAGCCCGCACTTTGGAAGGAAAGCGGTTGGCTGGATTTCTTCATAATCCATAATTTCCGCATCCGCTGCGTGATCTCGTCAGGATCATCCTGCGTCAATGCGAACGAGGCTTCCAAGATAACCAGTTCGTTGATCGAACTTTGTCGGTACGCGAAGGACAATTCGTCTTCGGTTCGCGTGGAGATCGTCCCGTCGGCGGTCAAAACCGTGACCGATTGCACGAACTGACCGATATCGCCGTTGCGACCACCGGCGTTTCCACGCAACGCCCCGCCAACTGTGCCGGGAATTCCGGTCAACGTTTCCAAACCGGCCAAACCCGCTTTCACGGTTTCGGCGATCAGGTGAGAAAGCGTCAAACCGGCCCCGCACCGAGCGGTTGTGCCTTCGACGTGCAGTTCCGCGAAACACGGATGATCCAACAGCAACACAACACCGCTGACGCCGTCGTCGCGGATGAGTAAGTTGGAACCTCCGCCAAGAACGCGGATTGGTATGTCATCTTCGCGACAATAGCGAACGACATCAACCAATTCATCCTGGCTAGTCGGACGGACCAAATACTGGGCCGGTCCGCCGACTTTTAGCCAGGTTCGCGGGCCAAGTGGCTCATCCGGCAGCGTAATGCCGTTGAAGCGTTCGGGTAAGCTCGTGGTGGATCCGGTCAATGTTTCCCGCTCCCATCGTGATCAAGACGTCTCCAGGTCGGAGGCTATGGTCTAAAGTTCCGATGATGCGGTCAAGCGAACCGGCGTACTCTGTCGGGCAAGAATTCCGAGTGATCTCAATCGCCAATTCCAATGCAATTTCTTCGGCGGACTCGGTGTTCGCTTCACGGGCCGCAAAAATCGGGGCAATCAACGTTTCGTCGGCATCGGCAAATGCTCGAGAGAACTCGCTCATCAATGCTTGTGTCCGACAGATCTGATGCGGTTCAAACACACAGACGATCCGTCGCCGCCCGAACCGTTCGCGAGCCGTCTTAAGAGTGGCCTTCACGGCGGTCGGATGATGAGCGTAATCGTCGATCAGCGTCACGCCTTTCCACGAGCCTTGCGATTCGAACCGTCGTCGCAAACCCGCGAAGTCGGCGAGGCCTTCACGAATATCGCTCACCGACGCGCCCGCAGAATGAGCGATGGCAACCGCGGCCAATGCATTATCGACGTTGTGGAGCCCTGGCAAATGAATTGTGATTTCGGCGAAGTACCATCCCTGATGGAACACGCGGAAGCGATGCCCATTGCCATGTGGTTTGATGTCGGCCGCCCACCAATCGGCTCCCGACTCCCGAGAAAATGTCGCGACTTCACAATCGACAGCGTCAGCGATTTCCCGCGATAAACGACATTCCTGGCGAATCAGCAGTTTGCCGTCGGCTTCGATGCCGTTTGCGAATTCGCGATACGCGTTCTGAAGGTCGGTTTCGTCACGAAAATAGTCGAAATGATCTGCTTCGATACCGGTGATCACCGCGTACCGAGGCTGCAAATCGAGGAAGCTGCGTTGATACTCGCAACCTTCCGCCACGAATAAATCTCCGTGACCGGCCCAACCGCTTCGACCGGGAAGTGCGCAGTGGGGATCCCGTAAGACTTCGGCACCGAAAACGGTAGTCGGCGAAAGTCCCGCGTAGTGAAGGGCGGTTGATGTCAACGCGGTTGTCGTACTCTTGCCATGTGTACCGGCGACGACGACCCCCGTGCGAGACTGCATCATCAGCCCCAACATTTCACTGTAAGATAAACACGCTACATCAGATTGTCTTGCGTGTTGCCGCTCGGGATTGGTACTGGGAATCGCCGGACTATGGACGACAACGTCACAGTCTGCCGGAATCGCATCCGCCGAGTGTTCGGTGCTCACACACCAATCCCGTTGCCGCATGGCTTGGATCAGCGACGGTGAACCGCCCGCATCGGTGCCGGACACGTTCCATCCCAATCCGTGAGCCAACTCCGCCAACGCACGCATTCCGCTTCCGCAGATGCCGACAAAGTGGGCCGAGCGAATCGGCTCTCCAGTTGGCAGTCGGAATTGGTGAGCACGACAAGCAGGGTGGCGGAGAATCGACGTGGCACTCATAGGCGGTTGGTCAACATCCTTGAGGGAATCGACATCCGTCATGCAAAATGACGGCGAAAAGAGGCCGTGAGAAGTTCGCAAATCAAGCCTCGATTGCTGATATCGGTTGGGAACCTCTATGACCTTCATCGGTTGTGCCGTACATTCCTATTGTGAAAAATTTACCGACTGTTCGAGCACCGGTTGTAACGGTTTTGGAAGCTGGAGAAACTGGATAACCCCATTGAGACCATTTTCGATCCATAGTGTGAATCACACATACACAGGCATTCCGCGTGCCGAAGCTCCTTCGAGTTTACGATTTTCCTGCTAACAACGTTTGTACCGCGGAACAACCATACTGAATTGGATTCGTGGCGTGTAGCGTTCGCGAGGTTCCGAACAAATCACGATTCGACGAATCGGTACAATCAGCGCAGCTCTGTCAACCGAGACGAGTTGCCTTGTCCGTTTTTTGCCGATACTCAATAATGCAAACGGATGAGACGCCGAATGGACGAGCGTCCGCGAACCGGAATGAACTGGAGGGAATCGAGACATGCCCGTATTCGAAGACAATTCGCAATCGATCGGTCGGACGCCGCTTGTCAGAATTAATCGATTGACCCAGGACGTCGGAGCGACGGTTCTCGCCAAGATTGAAGGACGCAACCCCGCCTACAGCGTGAAGTGCCGCATTGGGGCGGCAATGATCTGGGATGCTGAAAAAAGCGGGAAACTGAAACCCGGTATGAAAGTCGTCGAGCCCACCAGCGGCAACACCGGAATCGCGTTGGCCTTTGTCTGTGCCGCGCGTGGCTATTCTCTCACGCTGACCATGCCGGATTCGATGTCGATCGAACGCCGCATGATGCTGAAATCGTTCGGAGCCGAGCTGATTCTCACGCCCGGTGCCGAAGGGATGAAGGGTGCGATCAATAAAGCGACCGAGTTATCCGAACACCCGGAATACTTCATGCCGCAGCAGTTCAAGAACCCTGCGAACCCTCAGATTCACGTCGAAACCACTGGCCCCGAAATTTGGGAAGACACCGAAGGGAAGATCGACATTCTCGTTGCGGGGGTCGGAACCGGCGGAACGATTACCGGCGTCAGTCGCTATATCAAAGAGAAACTGGGTAAACCGCTGCACTCGATCGCTGTCGAACCGGCAGCCAGCCCTGTTATGTCTGGCGGTTCCCCCGGCAAACACAAAATTCAAGGCATCGGTGCCGGTTTCATCCCCGACATTCTCGACATGTCCCTCGTCGATGAGGTCGTGCAAGTCACCGACGACGAGTCCTTTGAAACCGCTGGACGGTTGGCTCGTGAAGAGGGGATCACTTGTGGCATTAGCTGCGGTGCAGCGATGTCCGCAGCATTGAAAGTCGCCGCCCGTCCGGAATCTGCCGGCAAAACAATTGTCGTCATCTTGCCAGACAGCGGCGAACGCTATCTCTCGACGCCACTATTCAATAGCGTTCGCGAATAGAGAGAAGTTGCGTGTCACGGCTCTTAACCCTGTAATTTTCGAGTCAACGACACCCTCCTAAGTAATAACGACATCACCCCGGCAACCGTGCCGGGGTTTCTCATTAGAGCGGACGATGACGATTCAAACGGATCAGGATGTTGCCGAGTTCCTGGCATCCCGAATCAACTTGGAGCAATCCCGTGGATCGTCGCACATCAAACGGGGCTACAAACTCGAACGCATGCGGGCTTTGTTGGAGCGGCTGGGAAATCCGCAAAAGCGTTTGAGATCGGTACACATTGCCGGCACGAAAGGCAAAGGATCGACGGCGGCGATGACCGCTTCGATTCTGCGAGCCGTCGGGTTGTCCGTCGGGTTGTTTACGTCGCCGCACATCACACGATTCGAAGAACGCATTGCCGTCAACGGAAATCCCATTCCATCGACGTCGGTGATCGCACTCCTCCAACAAATTGCGACAGCGGAAGAATCGCCCGAATTCGCCGATCAATTCGGCCACGCCACTTACTTCGAGGTGCTAACAGCATTGGGGTGGTTGCACTTCGAGGCGTGTGCCGTTGATGTGGTCGTGCTCGAAGTTGGCCTCGGGGGTCGATTGGATTCCACGAATATCTGCAGCTCCGTCGTCACTGCGATCACTTCGATCAGCCGCGATCATACGGAACTTCTGGGCAACTCGCTCGAGGAGATCGCCGCCGAGAAAGGTGGCATTATTAAGACGAACGTACCATGCGTCATCGGCCCGCTTCCTGATAACGCAAGAACAGTGATCGAGGAGATCTGCCGGAAGCAGTCCGCGACACTGATCGATACGTCTTCGATCACATCGGCCACCGGTGCCGGTTGTTTCGACCTGACCACACCGAATTGTCAGTACGGAGAATTAACGGTTGGACTTCACGGTGCCCACCAGAGGAACAACGCAATCATCGCAGTAGCGATCGCCGAGACGTTGAATCAAAACGGCATTCCCGTGTCCGCCAACGCTATTCGTGACGGGCTTCGCACGGTGCAGTGGCCATTGCGGTGCGAAGTCTTTCGGACGAACCCCACTGTGCTCCTCGATGCCGCTCACAACTGGGCATCAGCGGGGGTCTTGGTCGACACACTCCGACAGTTCCCCGCCGAGCGTCGGTTTTTGATCTTTGCTTCAAGTGGCGATAAAGATTTCGAAGGTATCCTGCGACGTCTGGTACCGCATTTCGATGGCATTGTGCTCGCCCGATACAATGCGAACCGCCGCAGCTGTGATCCCCACATGCTCGCCGGGCACCTGCGACGATTCACCGATCAACCGGTGCATTGCTGCGACACCGTTCGCGATGCATGGTCAAACGTGGAAGCTTGGTGCACGAACCGGGATTTGATCTGCTGCACCGGTTCGTTCTTTGTTGCCGCGGAATTGCGAGCGATTCTTGCGGACGCCCCCAGCCACTGACGGCACTCATAACGGCGTGTGCCACGGCTCTGAGAGCCGTGTTTTCCAGGCTTTTCGCTCATCACGGCTCACAGAGCCGTGGCACACCGAGTCATGATCACTAATCCAATTTCCTGCCGTACGCACGAAAGTGGCAACTCTCAATCTGTTGTTGAGTCAGCGTCGGCTTTTTGAATCTTACCGAACAGGTGACCGCCGACTTTTCCGTGTTGCCAGGTTCCGGCGTAGCGATCCTCGTAAAACAACACGCGGGACGTGAAGGTGCCCAAGCCGGGAATCGTGAGATCGGTCAGCGAGACCATCGGCGTATCGCCGGCCCACAGGACTTTGACCGTGATCGGTACTTTCAAGTCGTTTTTGCCGTACTTGATTCGGGCTGTGAAAATCCAATAGTCATCGCGGAGTTTCTCCACACTGTCGATTTCATATCGTTCCGCTTTGGGTGCCTGATCTTCTTTGCCGTCGATCGTGAATAAACCGATCAACACTGTGCCCGCCATCCGTTCGGAAAACTGTTTTTCCAACTCGGCTTGCGATGGTTCGGCGGCGAAAACACTGCTCGCGGCCAGACACAACACACTCAACATCAGACTCAAGTATTTCATCGCGTGTCCTTTCGGTTGATCAAATCCAGACCGGCCTCATCGATATTGTAACGTCCGCCACTCGGGACACAATCCGCGGGGAACCCGTTGTTTGACCGGCTCGGCCTGCCCGACCTATATTGGTGACCGTTCCAAGCATCCGCGAAACCGACTCCGCCGGGAAATGATTTGTCGTGAACGACCGCCCCAACCCCAGCGACATGGGCCAACCACCTGTCGCCGATCGACTGCAACCTGCGTTTCAAAAGTTTTGCGAAGTGGTCGCTCGATTGCGGGCCCCCGACGGTTGTCCGTGGGATCGCGAACAAACGCTGGAAACCATCAAGCCGTACACGCTCGAAGAAACCTACGAATTGCTCGAAGCGATCGACAGCGGCGATGATGCTTCGATCGTCGAAGAGTTGGGCGACGTTTTACTTCAAGTCGTGTTGGACGCCCAAGTCGCGGCGGATGAAAAACGCTTCGATATTGTGGACGTGATCGAAGTCATTACCGCAAAAATGATCCGCCGTCATCCCCATGTGTTCGGCGAAGTCGATACAGATGACAAAATGGAAATCGCGCGGAATTGGGAACGGATCAAACAGTCTGAGAAGCCGCGAGAGTCGATCCTCGATGGCATCCCGCTCGATTTGCCGCAACTGGCTCGTGCTGCTCGCATTTCGAAGAAGGCCGCCCGTGTCGGGTACGACTTCCCGCAGCGAGAGATGTTGTTCGACAAACTGACTGAAGAAATCGACGAACTCGCTGCAGAACTCTTTGCCGATCAAGACGGAAAGATTCCTCACGTCCCGGCCGCGGTGGAAACGCCGATTGTCGATGACGAGCCGATCGCCGATCCCGCGCGAAAAGCTCGAATCGAAAGCGAGTTAGGTGATGTGTTGTTCGTGCTTGCGAATATTGCCCGACGTTGGGGAATCAATCCCGAAGAGGCGTTGCGAGCCAGCAATCGCAAATTCACGAAGCGGTTCCAACACATCGAACAGGCCGCGAAACAGACCGGACGTTCACTGCATGACATGACTGTAGTCGAAATGGAAGATGCCTATCAGCAGGCAAAACGGCTGGCAAGAGAGACGAAGTCCGGTTGACTTCCGCGATCGCATTGGGAAATGTCTGTAGATAACACTTTTCAGGTCCAGGAAATACGCGTTAAACTGAACCAAACCAACGATAGGCGAAATTCATGTCTGACGCGTCTGCAAACCCTCCTCAAAAAAAATCGGAATCCGCGGGACCGGTTCCGACCGAAGCGGAAACGGGTTTGATCAACCGAGTCATCCGTGGCGACACCGCGGCCCTTGCGGAATTGTTTTCGATGTACCGTCCCCGATTGTGGCGAATGGTGCATTTTCGATTGCATCCCCGTTTGCAAGGCCGAGTTGATGCCGACGATGTTCTTCAAGACGCTTGGATGAAAGCCGTCGATCGGATCGACCATTTCTTGCGAGACGCATCACGATCGTGTTTCATTTGGTTCCGGATGATCGTCAGCCAAACGATGATCGAACTTCACCGTCGGCACCTGGGCGCCGATAAACGCAGTGCTTCCCGAGAAGTCTCGATTCATGGCGGCTGGGGTGCGGATTCCACGTCGTCGGCTCTCGCGTTTCACTTGCTTGGTTCATTTTCTTCGCCGAGCAATGCCGCGTTGCGGGCGGAACGAGCGAAACAACTCGATGCCGCCTTACAAACACTCAGCGATATCGACCGTGAAGTTCTCGCGCTTCGGCACTTCGAGGAACTCAGTAATCGCGAGACAGCACTCGTTTTGGGAATGTCGGAACAAGCCGCCAGTGCACGATATATTCGGGCACTTGGCCGACTGAAAGTCATTCTGGAAGCGCTCCCAGAGATGGGCAACGAATTCAAATGAGCGAGCCTGCGGAGTTCGACGAAGCCGAACTGGATGGATTCCCCACCTCCATACCGACCGATGCGAATTTCGGTCGCGATTCGCTCGAAATGATCGCCAGCGAATTCTCCGAACGTGCACGAGCCGGGGATGTACCCTCGATCGAGGAATACGTACGGGCACATCCGCATCTCGAAAAGCAGATTCGCGAAATCCTCCCGATGGTGGCCACACTCGAAGGCTGGAAGATTCGCAAAGAATCGGAGTGTCTGAAACGTTTGTTGCCGGAGGAATATTCTCCCGGCCGGTTGGGACGCTACGAAATTCTGCGAGAGTTGGGACGCGGTGGAATGGGCGTCGTGTACGAGGCTCGCGAAGACGGTTCCAAACGGCATGTGGCGCTCAAATTGCTTCCATGGCGATTTGCGAATTCCATGCCGCGTTGGAGCGAGCGATTTCGCCAGGAAGCCGAGACGATCGCCGGGCTCCGTAATCGGAACATCGTGCCGGTCTTCGATTATGCCGAGTCCGATGGTTACATGTTCTACGTCATGCAACTGGTGGAGGGTGTCGATCTCCGCTGGATCATCGATCGACTCGAACACGAATCGGCAGTGGTCTACGCCGAAGAGATTCACCGTCTCGGTCGGCAAACGGAATCACCAACGAAATCCGTGGCGGCGGAACCGTCTCCGTTTCGATCAGGTCGGCGATTGTCGCAGACGTCGTGGACGGGTTTTGCGAAGCTGATCGTGCAAGCAGCCCAGGCGTTGCAGTATGCCCATCAACAGGGGGTGTTGCATAACGATATCAAGCCGAGCAATCTCATGTTGGACGCGAGCGGGCAACTGTTCGTGGCCGACTTTGGCATCGGCGGACATTGGACGGAAGAATTCGAAACCAACGAACCCGCCGCCGGAACGCTGCGTTACATGGCTCCCGAACGCTTACGGAATGAGCCGTTCGATCACCGCAGCGATGTTTATTCCCTCGGGGCGACATTATACGAGTTGGCAAGCCGCCAACCGATCTTCACGCACAAAGACCGAGTGGCATTGGCAACAGCGATTCTTGAAGACTTGCCGGTTCCCGTTGTGAAGATTCAGCCGAATCTCCCGAAACCGTTGGGGGCCGTCATTCACAAAGCGATTGCGAAAAACGCGGAAGAGCGGTATCAATCGGCCGGCGAATTTGCGACTGATCTCCTTCGCTTCATCCACGAGAAGCCCACGGAAGCCAGCATCGAAAACCGGTGGTGGAACCGTTTGCGGAGAGCTATGTCGCGCAAGAAAAAATCGTAGGAAGCGTTCTATCGACACTTCCTACGATTGAATGCTGCTGAACATCTGCGATAACGCGACTACTCGCTAATCACTTCACTACCACTCGTGGTTCCGTAGGCACGCCAGGTGTCGATATTGATATTCTCGGAGATGAAACGTGCCGACCCGTCACACAACACGATTTGCACACCACCTGGGTGTCGGCTCCGGGAGGCGAACATGGTTGGCTCTGTGCTGGTCGAGACTGCACAGGGCAAGTTGATGTTAGGCTGATTGTTGCAGTATCCCGATGTGTAGATTCTATCGGGAATCGTGGAGTTCGGCCCCAAGTAGGTTGTCATGCTGGACGCATCGCCCCACCAAGTGAAGCCCCGCAAGTCAGAGCCTTTCCCTTGAAGCACTTCAGCAACCAGGAGAGTGCTGGAAGTACCGTCGAGGATATCGCTCATTCCGAAGAAACCTTTGCTAAAATCGCCGAACGGGGCACCTCGGAAAGCAACACCGTTCAAGGTCGATTGTTGAGCGTAGCCCGTGTTTCCGTAGTTAGCAGCGTAGTTGTGTGACGTAATGCTTCCGATTGGTGAGTTGACTTGGTCACTCGGGCAGGTGAGTGCAGCAATCCGGTTGTGTGTCACGTTTGTGGTATTTGGAGAATGGGAATATCGCACGTTCGGGTAATCCCAAATCCAAAGATCATACATGTTTCCTTGCTCGATGAACGGTAGCAAGGAGACTTGCCAAGTCCCGTAGCAACATCCCCAACGACCGGCTGGGAACTTCAGGTATGTGTCGTGATAGTTGTGCAGTCCCAACCCAATCTGTTTTAAGTTGTTCTTGCACTGCGTTCGTCGGGCGGCTTCACGGGCCTGTTGAACCGCTGGTAGAAGCAGGGCAATTAGGATCGCAATAATCGCGATCACGACGAGCAATTCGATCAAGGTAAAGCCACGGCTAGATTTCAATCGTCTTGTTGTCATGTCAAACGCATTCCATTCTACTGGGGACAAAAAAAATCGGTGACGAACGTCACTGAAAGATCTGCTACGGAATTTTGAAGTCGAACTTGTTGTCGCCACCGTCTTCGACTTGAATGTACTGTTCGCTGTTCGCGTTCCACTCGGCGGGAATTCGTTCCACCGCTAATTGGCTGGATTCCCCGGGTGCTTCAACGGTTTCGCCGGTCTCGCTTGCACTGGAAATTCGAACACGATACTTGCCGGGCGGTAACCCACGTTCGGCAGGAATTGTGAACTCACCTTCAGTAATTGTGGCTCCCCCGAAAATGGTGGCACCTTCACCGGCAGGTTCAAATGAGATCGAAGCCTTATCGAGCGGCTTGCCTTCAAACTCCGCAGTCCCGGAAATTGCTTGACGGTTAATATCGTCGCCGGAACCTCCGCAACCTGATGACCACGTTAGACACACGACGCTAGCGAGGACTAACCAACGACGCCGATTCATCATCTGGTGCATATTGCTCTCTTGAAAAAGTTGCTGCATTTGTTTGGGCCCTCGTCAAACGAGTTGCCTAAAAAACAGGCGACCTGCCACTGAAATCATCACAAAAATGTCAAATTTTTGGGAAAATGCAACTTAAAGATTAGAAGCCATGAATATGGCAAAATTGATGCCAAAGCGAATCCGTCCAGAAAAAGTGAATTCACTTATCTATCTTTTAATCAATTGAGCGGTAGTATTCAAGCATCTAAGCCCATGATTTTTGGAAACTTGTCTAAGTTGTCGATCAAGACCCGTTCGTGATCACGAGATTGGCAACGGCAGGCTGAGAAATGGTCGTTATGCAGCACCGGCAAGTTGGGTGTCGTCGAGAAACAGCCGACTTCGCACACGTTCTTTCCGGTAGCGTTCGCCCTTGGCGTCGTAGAAGTAAATGATGTTGTGGTCCGACGCCCAAATCGCCCCCAGACGTACGCTTCGGGGACCTTGAAGAGAGAATTGCAAACCGCACACGCGTCCGCGTCGCATGAGTTGCATTTCACTCATGCGAAATTGGTCGGCGAGTAGGTTTTCCTTCTGGCAGAGAATGTGATGAATGTATGCCCGTAAGTTGTCGAGAGTTCGCACTTCGTCGAGCGTTTCACACATAGAGTCATCCCGTTCAGGAAACTGAATTCCAGATCCGCCGCCGAAAGGCACTGTCGTCGCGTGACGATTCGGCAGCAATTCCAATGCGACGCCGAGGGATATCGTCGCGTTGGCAATCCGGGTTTTGGAAACCTACTGACCGGCGGTGTATTCAGCAGTCGTTGAATCACTCCCACAACCCGCAAAGGTGGCCCTGAAAAGGCCGTAGCTTCGGCGTCTTTGCGCCCTATTGAGGCGAACAACCCGCATCTTCGGTGAAACCGGTCCACTGAACAGCCCCCAAAGGGAAATGCCAAGGGCTCAAATTCAAGCCAACCGCAAACGCCAAGATTGCTATAACCGGTCTAGGTGGATACCGAACGCCGACCACGTTCTGCGGGTTATTGCAGTCACTCAACTTCCGCGGAGAATTCCGGTATATTCAACCGACTGACACACGATTGACGTTCCCTGAATCAGGTCAACACATGCCGATATTTTCCGCTGAAACACTTCGCCAGTTTTCTGAGTCCCTTTTAGAGGCCGGCGGGGCTGAATCTCAAGAAGCTGCCATCGTCGCTGACAGTTTGGTCCAAGCAAATTTGCGAGGCCATGATTCCCACGGTGTTATGCGGCTTCCGTCGTATATCGAACGCGTTCAGAGCGGAGGCATCAAAGCGGGTGCACAGCTGGATGTCGTTCATGAAGCCGCCAGTGCAATTGTTTGCGATGGAAACTGGGGCTTCGGACAGGTTCTTTCTCAAGAACTGACAAAACGCTTGATCGAAAAGGCTCGCGAGACTGGGATTGCATGTGGAACATTACGGCAATCGGCTCATATCGGTCGGCTTGGTGAATATGCCGAGATGGCCGCCGAAGAAGGAATGATTGCAATCGTATGTGCGAACACCCATGGAGCCGCTCAACGCGTCGCACCTGTCGGAGGGAAACGTCCGCGGCTTGGCACGAATCCATTGTGCATCGGCGTTCCGGGCGGCGAGGGCGGACCGTTTGTGCTCGATTTCGGCACCAGTGCCACTGCGGAAGGCAAAGTCCGAGTGAAGCGTATCGGCGGAGCGGAATGCCCACCTGGATGGCTTCTCGATCCCGAGGGCCAACCGACCTGCGACCCCAACAAACTTTATGGTGATCCGCCGGGCACCATCTTGCCAATGGGTGGGGATCAAGCCTACAAAGGTTTTGGGTTGGCCTTCATGATCGAGATGCTCTGCGGCGGGCTATCGGGTGGACAATGTGCATATCCCAAACCGCCGGCACCGGTCGGCAACTGTGCGTTCTTTATTGTGATCGCTCCGCAGACGTTCGGTGAAGCGGGCCATTTGGCTCAGGAAGTTCGGCAACTCGAAGAGTACGTTCGCAGCGTTCCCAAGATCGACGAGTCCGCTACGATCACGCTTCCCGGCGATCCGGAGCGTCGTGTGTTGGCCGAGCGGACAGAGACCGGTATCGCGTTGGATGACGGAAACTGGCAAGCCCTTGTCGATCTGGCGAACTCGCTAGGAGTCGAGGCTCCTGCCGCGACGTAGATCGTTCGACAGTCTTTGATGTCCACAAAGGATGCGAACAGGCATTGGTTTTCCGAACTCCACGAGAGAGAGAAACCACTACGATGCCAAGTAAACTGCGTTAGTCTGGACTGTATTCGCTGCAGATTCCCAAGGAGTCCCACATGACACCAGAGCAACCGCATCCGGAATTAGAGCAGGACATTCGCTTGTATGTTCTGGAGCCGGAAAACTGGCAGGCCCGTGTCAAGCAAGACTGGGAGAAGGAATACTGCTACCAAAAGAACCCCGGTGAAGATTACTTTCACCGGTTGGTTGCAGGGGAGGTGTTCTTTCAGCGGGAAGATGAGCGCTACTGCTTGAACTGTGCATTGCGACGGGGAATTGTCACCTACGACCGCTTGAACTGGCAGCATGGCACGAAAAAGTCCCGCACGAACTTTCCCATTTGATACTCGTGCGGGACTTCGATTTCGCCTACTTCATTTCAATGGTTGCTGCCAACATTTGCTCGGGTGTGAGTTCTCGACCTGGTGAATCCTCGGTCGACCCTGCAAGAGACTCGGCATCGTCGTCGTCAATCTGGCCGTTGCGTGTCCACCAATCGGCGGCCTGGTCTTGTGTCCAAGTCTCGCCCAGTCCACAACTCATCAGGGCAACCCGCAGTTCCCGCACCGATTGAAAACGCTTGGCGGGATCGCGATCGATACATCTTTGCACAATCGATTCGAGCACCTCGGGAATATCGGGATGACTATCCCGCATGCGAGGACGTTCATCGTGCATGTGTGAAAGAATGATTCGCATCGGGCTAGTACCGTTGAACACCGGTCGCCCGGTCAGAAGATGAAACAACGTGGCACCGAGCGAGTAAATATCGCTGCGTTGATCGGTCACGCCATCACTGGTCATCTCTGGAGCACCGAACAACGGAGAACCCACGACGACTCCTTCCAACGTCAGCCGTTCGGATCCTGCAGGCATCTCTGTTTTCTTCACGAGACCGAAGTCGAGCAGCTTGGCCAAATCGTACAAACCGCCACGTTCGGCCGCGAAGATATTTCCAGGTTTGATATCGCGGTGCACAATCCCTTTGCTATGTGCCTCCTCCAACGCCGAGGCCACCTGCCCAACCAAATGCACGGCACGGTTGGCGGGCAACGGTCCATAATGATCGACGATCTCCTGCAAATCCATTCCAGGAAGATATTCCATCACATAGTAGAACGTGCCGTCCTGTGTATGTCCGTAATCGTAAATTTCAACGGTATTCGGGTGCGACAGTTTGGCCGTTGCTTTGACTTCGCTTTCAAACCGCTTGAGTGCCTGGAGGTTTCCGGCTTTCTCCGAGCGGATGAGTTTCAACGCACATCGACGTTTGAGCAGATGATGCTCGGCCAGATAGACCTCGCCCATGCCACCTGAGCCAAGCTTCCGCAAAATTCGATAACTTCCCAACTGCCTGGCATCATAGGCATCTCGCCGAAGTTTCCCGGTGCGGAGTGATCCGTAAAACGAGATCGCTGCACCGATCGAAAGACACAAGATGATCGCCGACAGTCCGCCTTCCTGGAACAGAACCTCACCAACCTTAGGATTTGCAAGCCCGATGCCCAAGGCAGATACAATCCCCAGCAACGCCATCCCGCCGATAACAATCGCGGAACGACGAGTACTGTTAGGAATATAAACGCCGTACAACTGCATCAAAACCATCCAGGGGATCGCCGTCTCAGCGGGAAACGCCGCAGCTGCGGTCTGCAAGCCCACCGTCGGATCACATTGGCACAGATAGTTGTACGTTTTCCAGAGAAAATAGGCGGCGGGCAACATGAACACCGTGACCTCGGCCACGAACAGTTTCTTGTCGCACTCGGAATGTCGTGTTCCGAGAATCCAACTCGTGAAGAAGAGAGTCGCCGCGACTCCAGCCTGGGGAGCCAGCATCAGCCACGATTGTGATTGACTCAAGTCGACGAGGAACATCGCTCGAATCAAGAATCCGAGCATTCCACACGCCAGAATCAACGCCACCAAACGCAACCGTCTGGCCAAAAGACCATGACACTCCCGCCGATAGTTCGCACTGGGATTCGATGCCATTCCGCCTTGCGGACAAAACGCACCGAAAGCGGAACGTGGCAGCATGTCAGACGACACTACGCCAAGATTCGGGGCGGGCACAATTTTGGATGGGGTGGTTTCAGCCATAGTCCAACCGCTCGACAGGAATGATTCCCGAGATTATACCGGGACTGAGTGGCTTCGTGTATGTGCTGTTTCGTACTCAAACCCGGTTTTGGACGAATTCACGGTTTGATTTCTGAACAACTCGCTGATCTCGGGCCGATTTGATCCCCCCGTATCAAGCCGTTACGAATCCAAGCTGACGTTATCCGATCAAATCATGATGGATTCGAGGTTCGTTGCTTGGCCCGATAAGCCGTTGGTTGAGCCCCTGGAATGGCACACTGAAGCGGTGCGGGTCGAGTCCCAACAAGTGCAGAATCGTCGCTTGTAGATCCGGGACGGACATTTTGTTCTCGGTGACAAAGTATCCGAGTTCATCCGTCGCACCGTAGCTGAGGCCGGGTTTCACACCTCCGCCGGCCATCCAGATTGTGAAGCAATGCGGGTGATGATCCCGGCCGAGGAACTTTGAACCGCCACGTTCTTCGTTCATGGCCGTCCGACCGAATTCGCCGCTCCAGATGACTAACGTCTCGTCGAGCAATCCGCGTTGTTTCAAGTCGCCTAATAGCGCCGCAATCGGTTTATCGACCTGCTGACACTTCATCGGCAACTGATTGACGATGTCATCCCCCTTGCCGGTGCCGTGTGTGTCCCAACCCCAGTTGAACAGTTGCACGTACCGCACACCCCGTTCGACCAACCGCCGAGCCAGCAAACACGTATTCGCAAAACTTTCATCGCCGCCAATGCCATACGCCTCTTGAATGTGCTTTGGTTCCTGGGAGACATCCATCGCCTCGGGCACTGCCATTTGCATGCGGTAGGCGAGTTCATATTGACTGATTCGCGTTTGCGTTTCCGGATCGCCGGACCGTTGGTGCTCCAATTCGTTCAGCCGACTTAAAGCGTCCAAACTTCTGCGACGGATATTGCGACTCATGCCCGCCGGGTCGGAGACATACAGAATCGGGTCGCCTTTCGTCCGACACTGCACGCCTTGATATACCGAAGGCAAGAATCCGCTGCCCCATAAACTTTTCCCGCCACTCGGATCGGTCCCGCCGGTCACCATGACAACGAACGCCGGTAGATTTTCACTCTCTGACCCCAACCCGTAAGTGGCCCAAGAACCCAGCGACGCTCCGCCGAATCGTGGCGATCCTGTGTAAAGCAGCAACTGTGCAGGGGCGTGGTTGAATTGATCGGTGTGCATCGAGCGAATCACGCACAGGTCGTCCGCATGTTCGGACAAATTGGGCAGCAATTCGCTCATCCATTGGCCGCTCTCGCCATGTTGCTGGAACTTGTAGGGCATGCCGAGCAACTTCGGCCGTCGCGCGTTTAAGTCAATGAACGGCAAACGCTCCTTCTTGAGGACTTCCAGCAAATCGTCGGGGCAGGGCTGCAGCGTGTGTTCGACGAGTTTTGGTTTGAAGTCGAACAAGTCGTGCTGCGGCGGCGAACCGGCCATGTGCAGATAGATTACGTGCTTCGCTTTCGGGGCGAACATCGGTCGAGGCGTTTGCGTTGCCGATTCCGCCGCAATCGACGAGTTTCCCATCAACCCCGCCAACGCGAGCGCTCCCAAACCGGCTTGCGAATCCCGCAGGAAATGCCGCCGCGTGATGCCTTGCAAATATTCGGAAACAGGATTCATAGCCAGTCCCATTCAGTAGGGTGCGTCGTGACGCACCATAGTTTCGCGTACACAGTGCGGTACGTTTCGTACGATTTCGTATTTGTCGGCGTTAATTCGCTTTTGTCAGCATTAACGGGTGCCACTGCAGGAAATTGCATGTATTAAAGACAATATTACGTAACATTCAACGCGGTTAACACTTGGGTGGCATGCCCACCGTTTGGGGTGGGCATGGGCCAGCGATGTTTGAATGTCTAATCATGCCCACGACGCTAAATCGCTGCAATTTCCTGCACTGCTGGCTCGTCCAGCAGTGTTTTTAGCGACTCCCCGATGGCTGGTCACTAGCACTGCCAGGCAAGCTAGCAGTGGCACACAACTTCTTTCTTGTTAACAGTTTGTGTTTCCAGCAACCTCACAAGTTAACAATCCACAGTAAACACCCTACAACTCAGAAGGCGTTGCGACACCATCAGTCTTTCATCATGACCGAGTCGAGATTCAGCAGTACGTTGCCGACAACGGTCCAGGCGGCCGCTTCCGGCGGTGACAAACCTTCAGGAAGTGGACCAAGTGGATCAGTCGCCAATTTCTGAGCATCTTCTGGTTGGGTTTCGTATGCCGCCATTGTGTCGGTGTAGAGCGTTTCGAGCGTCTGCAATTCCTGATTTGTCGGCGGACGCACCAGGCACAATTCTAGACCAAATTTCAGGCGATCCCGGACCGAGTCACCATTTCGCCAAATCCGGCGACCAAGCGCTTGGGACATCTCCACATATGCTGGATCGTTCATCGTCACGAAGGCTTGCAACGGCGTATTCGTACGAATGCGACGGATGTTGCAAATCTCGCGACTTGGCGCATCGAACGTGGCCATCGCGGGGTAGGGCACCGTGCGACGCCAGAACGTGTAAATCCCTCGCCGATAGCGGTCCAGACCGGTGCTTGTATCCCACTTGCGATCACGCCCGTTAAACGCTGCTCGCCACAGCCCTTCGGGTTGCGGGGGAAACACCGACGGTCCGCCGATTTTTCGAGCCAACAACCCACTCAGCACTAACGCCTGATCGCGAACTGTTTCCGCTTTCAACCGGAATCGTGGACCACGTGCATACCATTGGTTGCTCGGGTCACGTTCGCGTTTGTCGTCGGTGATGCGAGAAGACTGACGATAAGTCGCGGACATCACAATTGTCCGCATGAAGGCTTTCATGTCCCAGCCTGTACGGACGAGTTCCGTCGCCAACCAATCGAGTAATTCCGGATGGCTGGGCAGTTCGCCTTGCGTTCCGAAGTCTTCTTCCGTCACCACCAAACCGCGTCCGAAGAATTGAGCCCAGAACCGATTTGCGGTCACACGGGCGGTCAATGGGTTGTCCGGGTGCACTAACCAACGGGCAAGTTCCAACCGATTCCACTCGCCATCCGGCTGAGGACCAAATGCAAATTCTGCCGGCACGCTTGGTTCGACTGCGGGCCCAGGTGAAAGAAAGTTTCCCTTGAGCATCAGGAACGTCTTGCGGTGTTTGTCTGTCGGCAATTCGCGAAGCACTGGCACGGTCGGCAACGCAGGCATTTGTTTTTCGAGAGCCGCGATTTCCTTCCGCAACGGACTTAGTAACGGCGTGAGCTCACGAAAGTATTTCGCGAGTTTCTCGACCTGTGTGGGCGACCGCTTATCTGCGGGTGTTTTGACAATTGCCTCGATATCAGCCGGAAGCTGAACCCCGCCGGTTGGTTGCACCGCGAGGTCCGGTTGAGGTGGCTTTAACGCTTTCGATCGGAACACGGGCTTCCGATTTTCATCGAGCAACACAACGTGAAAGTCACTCAGCCGAGAACCAACGTTGCCGTCCGTGCGGTTCCACACCACGACCCGGTCAACGGGAACAAGTCCATTCAAATCGACTTCCCACCAGGGATCGTGCTCAATCTTCGTGTGTGTGGTCGATTTCGCATCGAAGTAGTGGCCGTTGGTGTTGCCATCGATCGCAAGTTTCGCAGGGCCATCGTAGTCCACCGAAGACTGCGTCGCTGATCCACTCGTCGCGATGTTCTCCCCATCCGAGAACACTTGGACTTCCGCAAGCGAAAGCATCCGCGATTTCCCCGGCAACTCAATCCGCACGAACCGGGCATGGGTTTTGTCCGGGGATTCGCCGAGTGACTTGAGCGTCTCGGCTTCCCATTTCGACTGCGCTGCCGCGATCTCGGGTGTCGTGATCTTCAGTTGAGCTGTCAACCGATCGATCCGGGCTTGGTATTCCGCCCGAACATGCGAGATAGCGGTGGTCGGGTCAGACATCGTGGGAGCTTCGTTGCTGCGGTCGGCGTCCTCGGTTTGATTGAAGATCGCGTAGGTTTCGTAATACTCCTCTTGGGCAATCGGGTCGTACTTATGGTTGTGACATTTCGCGCACCCCATCGTCAGACCCATCCAAACCTGCAAGGTGGTATCGACACGGTCCTTCACCGCAGCGACGCGAAATTCCTCGTCATCGGTACCGCCTTCGGTGTTGGTCATCGTGTTGCGATGGAACGCGGTCGCCACAATCTGTGCGGGTGTCGCATTCGGTTGCAAGTCACCGGCTAACTGGTCGATCGTAAACTCGTCGAACGGTTGATTGGCATTAAATGCATTGATGGTCCAATCTCGATATGGCCAAATCGTGCGGAGCGGATCAGACCCATACCCCGCGCTGTCGGCATACCGAGCCAAGTCCAACCACAATGCCGCCCAACGTTGCCCGAACGCAGGATCACTCAGAAACCGATCGACAAGCCGTTTGTAGGCTCCCGGTTTGTTGTCGCTGAGGAACTGCTCGACTTCCGCCCGGCTTGGAGGCAATCCCCGCAGGTCCAAACTCACCCGCCGAAGGATCGCATACCGATCGGCTTCCGGTTCGGGCGTGAACCCATGCTCTTCCATCACCGCGAGCGTAAAAAAATCAATCGCATTTCGGGGCCATTCGTTGTGCTTCACGCTGGGAAGTCTCGGACGGACCGGTTTGACGAACGACCAATGCTTCGCGTATTTCGCTCCGCTTGCGATCCATTCCGTCAGAATTTTCACATCGTTCGCGGTCAATTCATGCCCCGAATCCGCTGGCGGCATTCGCAGCGATTCGTCCTCGGTGGTGATCCGTGTGACCAATTCGCTGGCCTTCGGATCGCCTGGCACAACGGCAACCGCTCCCGTGAGCAACTCCGTCGTGGCTCCCTCACGGGTATCGAGACGCAAATCCGCCTCGCGGGATTCTTCATCAGGACCGTGACACGAAAAACAATTTCGAGCCAACACAGGGCGGACTTTCGTCGCGAAATCCGGTCCGTCCGCCGCCTGTACGATGCCTTGGCTCGAAACCCACGCAAGCGAAAAAGCGAATATGGATAAACGTGGAGACATGAATCCTCCCGGATCGACCTCGAAAATCTGGCGAATCAGCGAACCTCATTATATCAGAAGTATCCGATGGTTGCCGAGCGTGCGGGCATTCGGTCTGGAACTGACCGGATTGCGTGTCCGACTCGCTTGACGAGATTCGCAACGAGCGAAACAATCACCACCGAACGACCATTTTGTGACGAGACCTCAAGGAACGCGTGACATGCAACTCTCCGCCCTAGTTCAAAAATTGCAACCATCCGCCACAATCGCCGCCGCGGCTTTGGCGAAAGAGTTGAAAAGTACGGGCGTGAAAGTTTACGAGTTCACGCTGGGCGAACCGGATTTCACCACGCCGGAGCACATCTGTCAGGCTGCCAAAGACGCGATGGATGCCGGGCACACACACTACACTGCCGCAACCGGCATCGTCGAATTGAAGAAGGCCATCGCAGATTCCTACGAACGGGAATACGGCGTTAGTTATGCACCGCAGCAGGTCACGGTGAGCAACGGAGCAAAACACTCCATCCACAATGTACTCACCGCGTTGTGCGGGCCGGGTGACGAAGTCATCATCCCGACACCGTACTGGGTGAGCTACAGCGCATTGGTCGAACTCACGGGCGCCACCCCCGTCCTCGTGCCTACGACGGAAGAAAGCGGTTTCTGTCTTTCCGCCGAACAGTTCGCCGCCGCGATCACCCCCAAGACGAAACTGTTGATGCTCAACAACCCGTGCAATCCCACGGGAGCGGCTTATCCGGTTGAAACTCTCGAACAGCTCGCGCGAATCTGCGTCGAGAAAGACATTCCGGTGTTGTCCGATGAAATCTACGAGAAACTTATCTACCCCGGTTCGGAGTTCCGCTGTTTTGCCAGTTTCGGCGAAGACGTGAAAGCCCGGACGATCATCGTTAGCGGAGTCAGCAAAGCGTACGCAATGACCGGTTGGCGGATCGGTTGGACACTCGCCCCGCAAGACGTCACCGCCGCGATGGCGAAGTTGCAAAGCCAAGAAACTTCCAACCCGTGCAGCATCAGCCAGTACGCGGCCATCGCTGCGTTGAATGGGCCGCAAGAGTCCGTGGAAACCATGCGGCAAGAGTTCGAAAAACGTCGGGAGTATGTGCTCGGCCGATTGCGAGCGATTCCCGGTTTAACATTCGCCGAACCTGGCGGAGCGTTTTACGCGTTCTTCAATGTCTCGTCATACTTCGGCAAAACGACGGCGGGCGGAAATACCTTCAATGATGCTTCCGAATTCTGCACCGCGTTGCTCAACGAGGGCCATGTCGCACTCGTCACGGGAGACGCCTTTGGTGCCCCAGGTTATGTCCGGCTGTCCTTTGCAACCGGCATGGACGTCCTCGAAGCCGGTTTGGATCGCCTGGAAAACTTCTTGAAGACCGCCACGTAGGATTCTTATAGACCGTGAGTTCGCGAACTCACGGTCGCTCCGAACGTTTCAATTCTGCAAGCAAGAACTCAACTTCCAACGCGAGTTTTGGCTCAATTTCCGCCAACCTTGCGGGAATGTCCATCGAAGCGTGAATCACCGCGATGACGATGATTCGCCCTTCGATGCCCGTTTCGCAGACTAATAGGTGCTTCGCGACGCGATAAAATTTGAGACTGTCGTG
The DNA here is from genome assembly GCF_984380535.1 of Thalassoroseus sp. NCBI lineage: Bacteria > Pseudomonadati > Planctomycetota > Planctomycetia > Planctomycetales > Planctomycetaceae > Thalassoroseus > Thalassoroseus sp. The sequence continues at coordinate 45,619 of NZ_CFHRBF010000006.1, read as the reverse complement.
AAAGGCCGGCTCCTCACGCAGCACGTCCGGCTCTGCCAAGATTCGGCTGATGCTTGCTTCCAGTTTATCGAGATACTGGTTCGCGGTGCGTTGGCCGAATTGCTTAATCGAGTAACGCTCGATGCTTGCAATTCGTGGATCGCCCGTTCCGTCAAATGCAGGCTCGGCTTGGTCCTCGACTTTTTGGCCACTATTTGACCTTCTTCAACAGACGACGAAGATCCCCTTTGAACTCGTGAGTGCGACCTTGGATGGCGTCTTGGTAACCCTCGAGAATCGCATCACGAGCGGCGGCAGCTTCCTGACGATTCTTTTGCTGCCGCAGGAGGTCTCGTACGAACTCACTTGGTGTTGCGTACAACGTTCCGTCGCCGGAATTCGCATCGACAAACGCGCGAAGTTCATCCGTCAAAGAGAGATTGATTGAACTTCCCATGCTTAGCATCCTGTATTCACGTAACGACCAAACCAAGACTAAATTGCGTGACGAATAATGTCAATATTTGTCACGCAACCGCCCTCAGAGCGTATTCCCGAGCAAGTCCGTTTTTTCCCGATCACTCACTTGCGAGTTTCAGTGCGGTGTTGACGATGCGGTCTTCGAGACCGGCTTTCCATTTGGAGGGTTGTTGGTAGTAGATCATCGAGCGTTCGCCTTCATAACCGCCTTCGATCAACACGCGTTCGGACGGGATGTACGCCATCACGTCATTCGCGTAGCCGGTCGCCCAGACAGTTTTACCAGGGAGAGTGGCTTTCAAGCGGATCGCGTAATCCACCACGACTTCCCCACCGAGCGCGACCCAGGTCAGTTCGTCAGCGAATTTCCAGACCTGAATCGGGTAGGCGTAGTCATCGCGAATCTTCCCGAGTTTCTTCGCTTCGTTCAGCAAATACTTTGCTCGTTGTTGTTCATAGTGATCCCCGTTCTCCGCAGTGGATTTCAGTTCCTCTTCGGTGGGAATGGAATCGAAGGGCAGATCGATCGTGGTCCAACTTGTCGTCACGGGTGATTTGAGTTCCGTTAGCGACGGCAACACGGCTTCCACGCCGAGGGCCAACATGCGTCCGTACATCTGAGCGAGTTCAATCTGCCGACGGGGCAACGGATTCGAATCGGCTCCGCAACCAGTGAAGAACAGGGCCACGGCCCCCGGATGCCGTTCTTCCAAGTCGATCGCCGCGAACCCGGCGTAGTCGCCGTTCCACTGCTGAATACCGAGCGTTGTGTTATGACAAGCGTATCCGAAAATGATCCCTAACGGTTCTTTCGAGCCAGGAGCGTAGGCTGCTAATACAGGAACGGTGTGATCGACCGGACCTTCACCGAGCGGCGGACGACGATTCGTCGCGAATCCGCATTGCCCGGTGCCGTATTTCAGAACCGCTGGTTCCAGGTTTTCGATGGCAGTCTCAATAAGCTTCGTGACCTTGCCGTCTAGAATCTTTTGGTACTTCCGCACTTGTGCCCAGTCGGATTCATCCATCCGTAGCATGTGACTCAGCCGGTCATCCAACGCAGGTCCGCAATGCGTATGCGAGCAAGCAAACATGATGTTTGCTCGTGGTATATCGTGGGATTTTTCGATCGCCGCACTGATTCCGTTCGTCATTTCCGGAGACACGCTGACCACATCCAATGCCACCATCACAATCGTGGTGTCATTCGAATCACGAAAAGCAGCAGCTCGGGCGTGCAAATCGTGGAGCTTGCCGTCAGCCGGTTCGGTTCGGCCACCGTAACCGTTCAGCCATTGCGGTTCATCCGGTGTGATGACCACTTTCGCAAAACCGGCTTGCCAGGTCGGTTTGGCATCGTCGGCGAAGATCGGTTGTGTCATCAACAACAATAACAGCGCAGCAGTCGGACAAAATCGGTAAGACATCGTTGTAGTCCTCATGGAGTTCGGTCGATGCGTGAGCGCGGGGAACGCAAATCGTCGTTTTATTTGGCGGTGGGGGTGAAGTCGGTATTGCCGTCGATCGAAAGACAGAACAACGCGATTAGTCGCGAGGCGTTCTTGATATCATCGAGCGAAACGACTTCCACCGGGCTATGCATGTAGCGGTTTGGAATGCCGATGATTCCCGTTGCAGCTCCCGCTCGGTTGATCTGGAGTGCGTTGCCATCGTTGCTCGCGGCTCGGGAGATCGCGGTGGTTTGGAAGGGAATGTCGTTTTCCCGCGCGAGTTTGGCGAGACGGTCGTAAACATGCGGATTGACGTTCGGCCCGCGAAACACGACTGGTCCCGCCCCAAGTTTGACGAGGCCGAATTTGTTTTGATCGATGTCGGGGCAATCGGTTGCGTGGGTCACGTCCACCGCGATGCCGATTTGCGGATCGATTCGAAACGCTGCTGTCCGGGCACCGCGTAGACCGATTTCCTCGGCGACCGTCGAAACGGCAAACACGCCCGCTTTGGCCTTCTCCGCAGCGACTTGCCGAAGTGCATCCATCACCACCCACACACCGACGCGGTCATCCATCGCCGCAGCCGAGGCGAAACCATTCCGCATTTCTCGAAAACCCAGCTCCAGCGTGACCGGGTCACCAATCCGCACCAGTTCCAGGGCTTCGTTCTGATCACGGACGCCGATGTCCATCCAAAGTTGCTGAATCTCGGGGACCTTTTTGCGTTCGGCGTCGGTCAACAAGTGAATCGCTTTGCGGGCAACGACGCCGTTGATCGGACCATTGTCACTCCACACAACAAGTTTCTGACCCAACAGCATTTGCATGTCCCAGCCACCGACGGGGCTGAGTCGCAAGAAACCCATGTCGTCGATGTGCTGCACCAAAAACCCGATTTGGTCGCAGTGACCGGCCAACATGATTCGCATGGAAGCATCTGCGTTGACCGCCGCCGTCACGTTGCCATGCCAGTCGGTCGAAATGTCATTCGTGAACGCACCTGCGTACTCGCGAACAACATTTTGAATGCGGGCTTCATCTCCTGAGGTTCCCGGCGTGTTTAACAACGCCTTGAGAAAACCTAACTCGCTCTCGTTCATCATTTCCCCTTCGTCACTGAGTTTTCGTGCGTGAAGTATAGCGGTATGATCGGGAAGTTTCAGTAGGTCAGGCAGTGCCTGACGATTCTTCGTGACTCCAACACGCTTTGCGGCTCCAATACACTTCGCGTCAGGCATAGCCTGACCTCCGTGAGGGAAATTATGAAGCGACTCCATCTCTTCCGAATCTTGTGCGGGATTCTCGTCGGCATTGCCTCGACGATGCAACTTTCTGCGGCAGACCGTCCGAATGTGGTGATGATCATTTCCGATGATCAAGCCTGGGGCGATTACGGGTTCATGGGTCATGAACACATCGAAACACCGCACCTCGACAAGCTCGCGAAAGAGTCGCTTACATTCACTCGTGGGTATGTGCCAGACAGTTTGTGTCGACCGTCGCTAGCGACAATCGTGACCGGCCTGTATCCGCATCAGCATGGCATCGTCGGGAATGATCCGCCGCCGCCGGAAGACTTGAAAAACGCTCCCAAGGGCAAACAACGCCAAGACCCGCGTTATCTACAGCAGCGAATCAAGTACATCGAGCACATCGACGACGACCCGACGCTCGCCGGGATTTTGGCGGAGCAGGGGTATCTCAGTCATCAATCCGGCAAATGGTGGGAAGGGCACTTCTCACGTGGCGGGTTCACTCACGGTATGACGCACGGCGATCGCACACGCGGCGGTCGACATGGCGACAAAGGGCTGACAATCGGTCGCCAAGGACTCCAACCAATTGCTGATTTCCTCGACATGACGGAGAAAGAAGACAAACCGTTCTTCGTGTATTACGCACCATTCCTGCCACACACGCCCCACAATCCGCCGGAACGTTTGCTCAAGAAGTACCAAGACAAAACGCCGCACCTGCCGGTCGCGAAATACTGGGCGATGTGCGAATGGTTCGACGAAACTTGCGGGGAATTGCTGGGGATGCTCAACGATCGCGGGCTGACCGAAGACACCATCGTCGTTTACGTGACCGATAACGGCTGGATCAATCGCACCGACCGCAGCGCGTACGCCGAGCGTTCCAAACGGTCTCAATACGACGGCGGACTTCGCACGCCGATCACAATTCGTTGGCCAGGAAAAGTCGCCCCGAAGATGGATCGTGAACACGCGGTGAGCTCGATTGATATTGTGCCCACATTGCTGGCCGCTCTCGACTTGCCAAAGACAGAAGAAATGGAAGGCATCAACCTCCTTGATGCCGATGCCGTCGCGAATCGCAAGGCGATCTTTGGCGAGATCCTCGAACATGATATCCGTCACATGACGGACCCGGCCGCCAGTCTGATGTATCGTTGGACAATTGCCGACCGTTGGAAGTTGATTGTGCCGAACGAGGCACTTGAACCGGATGCCGAGGTCGAACTGTTCGATCTCGAAGCTGATCCGCACGAGCAACACAACCTTGCCGATCAGCAGAAGAAAGTGGTCGCCAGACTGACCCGACAACTCAATCAGTGGTGGAATCCAACCACGAAAGCTGCCCAATGAGTCGGCATTCGATCGAGATCCGCGACAGTCAAACGGCGGAACGGTTTCTCCTGCTGAGTTTGCCGCTGCAAAGCGTGCGACCGCTTTCGCAGGAGACCATTTCGACGGTGCTGTCGTGGTGTCTTGAAGCGGCTGTCGAAGGTGCTCCGTTGCCGCCGGCGGGTTTCGTCGGCGACTTAGGGCACCTCGCCTTCCCGACTTTCACGGACGATCATTCGCACAAACGACTCGCAGCGGACTCGTGGCTTCCGTCTTCCTTGTGGCGGCAATACGAAGACCAAGTCCTCGGCAAACTCTACGTAGATTCTTCGTTCGAACGCGGTGTGGATGGACTGGCGAGATTTCCCGCCCCACGGGACCGGGCCAAAGGCCTGGCATTTATTCTGCGTCAAATTACACGACGGGCGGGGTTTGTCGGGGTCTCACTAAGTCCGGCAGTCATCAAGGAATTACAACGTCGGACGCCGGGTGATGTACTGCGACAAACGTCGGAGGTGCTCAGCGAAGACGTGTCGAGCGAGCAGGAGCAAATCGTCGAACTCTACCGATCTCTGATTGCCGGCGTGCGAAATCTTGGCGAAGTCCTGGGTGTGGAAGACGTGTTCGAACTCGAGCACGGTACTGCTCTGGCGGGTTATGGCCAACGGTTCGCGTTGCGTCAAACGCTTAGTGTGGCGGCCGAACTTCGCGAGTCGCTGCCGTCCAAACCGCCGCGTCCGTTAGTGCGTCGACAAGCGATCGCCACGAAGATTTCCGACGAAGACTTGTATCCGGTTGGCGGATTTTCTTCGATTTCCAACCGCGGGAGCATCGAAAGTTTGCTGCACTCGCAGCTTGCATATATGGAGCCGAACACGGCCGACGAATCCTCACGTCCCGATATGTTCGACGTGAAATACCTTCGCGACGAGTTGCTGTACTATTCCCGCGACGAAAACCAGTTCTTCCGCCGACGTCGGCATTTTCTGTTCGTGCTCTCGCCGGACCTGTCCACGATTCGCGCCAAAGATGCCGGGCAGAAGTTTCAACGGATCATCTACGTCCTCGGCGTCTTGGTTGCGGCGGTCCACACCCTCACGGAGTGGTTGGGCGAAGATGCGTTGCTGTTCGAGTTCGTCTTTCTCACAGAATCCAAAGACCAGTCCAAACCGAAAACACCGCTGACCGACGAATACGACTTACTCTCCATGCTGCTGCGAGAACCCATCGCCACGGGAACAGTTCAACTTTCGAAGCGGGACGAAACTGAACTTCGCAGCCAAGCCGAGTCGCACAGCCGACGTAGCTTGGTACATCTGATCGACGTCTCGACCGAACCTCGGCAACCACTTATCGACAACACATTACGAACGCGATTCGACGTGGGCCAATCTGATCCGGTCCTGGCGATCGACGAAGAACCTAACACCGAACCGATGACATGGGCCGAGTCGCTGGCCTTCCTTTCGACAAGTTGCTTGAGTGAATAACACGCCACGTACTTGCGTCGCGAACCGACTCGGCTTATCAAACCATTAAACACACGACAGACACGGAGCTACATCGATGAGCGTTTACCTGGGCATTGACATTGGCACGAGTGGCACGAAAACGCTCGCGATTCACGTCGACGGAACGATCCTGGCTTCAGCGACTGCGGTCTATCCGCTTTCCAATCCCAAACCCGGTTGGTCGGAGCAGAACCCCGAAGACTGGTGGCAAGCCACAATCAAAAGCGTTCGCGAGGTTCTCAAGAAGGGCAACATCGCGGCTGAATCGGTCAAGGGGATCGGCCTCTCCGGGCAAATGCACGGGAGCGTGTTTCTCGATGCCAATCATGACGTGATCCGTCCCGCAATCCTCTGGAACGACGGTCGCACCACCGAACAATGTCAGCAGATCGAATCTGCAGCAGGCGGGCGGAAAGAACTGATTGAACTCGTCGCCAACCCGGCTCTCGAAGGGTTTACCGCTCCGAAGATTCTATGGCTTCGACAGTATGAACCCGAAAACTTCGAGCGTACGCGACAAGTCTTGCTCCCGAAGGACTACATCCGTTTCCGCCTGACGGGGGAATTTGCAACGGAAGTCAGCGACGCTTCCGGCACCTTGTTGCTCGACGTCAAAAACCGGAAGTGGTCGGATCGGTTGCTTGAATTGTTACAACTCGACCGAACCCTGCTACCAACGGTCTACGAGTCCATCGAAGTCAGCGGAAAACTGACGGCAGCGGTTGCCGACCAATTAGGTTTGCCGTCCGGTGTGCCGGTGGTCGGTGGTGGTGGTGACCAAGCTGCCGGTGCGGTCGGGAATGGAATCGTCGAAAGCGGTGTGATTTCAGCAACGATGGGCACGAGCGGAGTCGTCTTTGCCCACAGTGACGAAGTGCAGATCGATCCCGCCGGACGGGCTCACACCTTCTGCCATGCGGTGCCGGGAAAATGGCATATCATGGGCTGTATCCTGAGTGCAGGCGGTTCGCTGCAGTGGTATCGCAATCATCTCGGAGGAGCTGAAAGCCTGACCGCAGAAGCGATGGGCGTCGACCCTTACACACTGATCACAGCCCAAGCCGAGCAAGCCCCACGTGGCAGCGAGGGGTTGTTTTTCCTGCCATATCTCACCGGCGAACGGACGCCCCACTGTGACGCCAACGCACGGGCTTGCTGGATCGGTCTTTCGCTTCGGCACGGCAAGTCGCACATGGCTCGCTCGGTGATTGAAGGTGCGACATACGCCATGCGGGATTGCTTGGAAATCATCAGAGAACTCGGCGTGCCGATTTCGGAAATCCGCGTCTCTGGTGGCGGTGCCCGCAGCCAGTTTTGGCGACAACTCCAGGCGGATATCTACGGGCAAGAGGTTTGTTCGATCAACGCGGAAGAAGGCCCCGCCTATGGTGTGGCACTTCTCGCCGCTGCGGGAACCGGTGCGTATTCCAGCATCGAAGAGGCGTGCCGGTCGACAATCCGCGTCGTCAACCGAGTTCCCAGCGAACCACAAGCGGTCGATGTGTACAATCAAGCATACCCAGTTTTCCGGCGACTGTATCAATCGTTGAAAGGCGACTTCGCCACCATCGCCAAACTGGTCGGAAGTTGATCGTTCAGTCAATAGGGGTCAGGAGGTACGCCGAATTTTTGGTGTCCTGATCCCTTTTATCGCCCCTGTCCATGAAAGGCTCGTTCATGCCGGCTCTATTCCTCTCCGAAGACGACGTTCGTGAACTGGCCGACATCGATTTGGCACTCGATACAGTCGAGAGAGCTTTCGCGGCTTTGGCGGAAGGAACGGCCCATAATATCCCCCGGCGAAGAGCCAAATCCCCGGGAATCTGGTTGCACGGGATGCACGCGTCGGCGGAGTATCTCGGTGTCTCGGGTTGGAAGTTCTACACGACAACGAAACACGGAGCAAAGTTCCATGTGGGCTTGTATGACAACAAAAGTGGCGAACTGATCGCGATGATCGAAGCCGACGAACTGGGTCGGCTTCGCACAGGTGCAGCCAGCGGCGTTGCCACCGAAGCCATGGCCCGTCTCGATGCCAGTGTGGTCGGCCTATTTGGAACCGGTCGGCAAGCACGCACGCAACTTCAAGCGGTTTGCAAGGTCCGGAAGATCGAACGGGTCGAAGTTTACAGCCGGAACGCCGAACGCTGTGCCCAATTCGCGGAAGAAATGAGCGAACTCTGCGTGACGGAAGTGGTTTCGGTGCATCGCCCCGACGAAGCCGCCGCCGACAAAGACATTATCATCACCGCCTCTTCGGCGAAAACTCCGGTATTTGACGGCCGCGTTCTCGTGGACGGCACGCACCTTAACATCATTGGTTCCAATTCGTTACAGAAAACCGAGGTCGATGCCGTGACCGTGCAGCAGGCCGATCACATCGTGTGTGACAGTATCGAAGCCTGCCAACTGGAAGCCGGTGATTTCCAAGAAGCGTTGCAACTCGGCATGACCGACTGGCGATTGATGCACGACCTCGCAGATGTCGTCTCTGGCCAACAAACCGGTCGCGCTACGCCGGAAGATATCACCTTGTTCAAATCCGTCGGTCTAGCCATCGAAGACGTCGCCCTCGCCAAGGCAATCTACGATCGCGCACAGAGCGAAAATGTCGGTCAGCAATTGCCTTTCTAACTTTACACTACTCTTCCACCGGTGCCTGATCAGACCGGTTAACGGAAACCACCCTAGCAAACGAGTTGCAAATCCCCCCAAAACCGAGCCAACAGCCGCAAGACTCTGATCCCTGATCCCTGATCCCTGGTCCCTTGCCCCTAGTCCTCATCCGGTTCCGGCACCCGGACTTGAACTTTGCCGTCCACGACGCGGACTTCGAACGTGTCGGTGGAGATTTTCGATTTCGGATTATCGAGCCACGAACCGTCCCGCACACAGAACCGCCAAGCATGCCACGGGCAATACACGGTTCCGTCTTCGACGTGTCCACCTGCCAGAGAGGCTCCCATGTGCGGGCAAAAATCGTTAATGGCGTGGCACCCGTCTTCCAATCGGAATACCGCGACCATCCGCCCATTGACCGGAAATGCCCGGCCTTCTCCCATGGGAATTTCGTCCTCGTTGGCCACGGTTTCAAAATCGGCCATGCTCCGTCATCCTTTCGTTTGTCCACCGGGTTCTGCGTCGTCAATTCGTGTTCTGGCCATAGAAATATCAGCTGTCGACCCGTAAAGTTTAGTCAGATTTGTCAAAAATTCAGCGTTCTTCGGAGTTTATCAAGAATTCCTCTTTTCAGGACCGGTTGACAACTGTAGGATTTCCGCGAAAGCGTAGAAGCTGTTCGGTTGGTGACCGATTTGCTCCTCTTTCCTGCGTCCGCCTGCTTTGCTTGCCTCGTGACCCAGACAACCCTCACCCGGGAGACGGTTCAATGGTTTCACCATAACAGCGTACAGAGAAATAAGTTGAGTCAACGATTGCGCTGTCGCAGTTGAAAGTCGACACGACATTGTCGACAACCATTGAAACGTAGATGTGCTTGCCCTTAACAAGATTTTCGAGCTGTTCTCTATCCTTGTGACCGAATAAACGGCTCGGCGGTCCTGTCAAATCAGTTTTAAAGATTCGTTTGTTACCTTCCTTTTCGCCCACGCCAGGGTTGATACCCCCCGGCTGGCCGATTCACCTCGATCTAGCTTTGTAGATGCCATGAAGGATCTCACCAAACACCGCAACATCGGAATTTCCGCTCACATCGATTCGGGTAAAACCACCCTGACCGAGCGGATCTTGTTTTATTCCGGCCGGATTCACCGTATTCAAGAGGTGAAAGGCAAAGACGGCGGTGCCACCATGGACTCCATGGACTTGGAGCGTGAAAAAGGCATCACGATTCAATCCGCAGCGACTTTTGTCGAGTGGATGGGCCATTCAGTCAACGTTATCGATACCCCAGGCCACGTGGACTTCACTGTGGAAGTCGAACGGAGCTTGCGTGTACTCGACGGTGCGATCCTCGTGCTGTGTGCGGTCGGCGGCGTGCAAAGCCAGTCGCTGACCGTGGACCGCCAAATGAAGCGGTACCAAGTTCCGCGGATTGCGTTCATCAACAAGATGGACCGCACCGGAGCGAATCCAGACAACGTCATGAAAGCCATGAAGGAAAAGCTCGGCGTGACCCCACTGCCGTTGCAAATCCCCATGGGCAGCGAAGAAAACTTCAAAGGCGTCATCGACCTGATCAAGATGAAAGCCGTTTACTTCGATGGCGACAACGGCGAAACCATCCGTCGGGAAGAGATTCCGGCCGAGTACAAAGAACAAGCCGAAGAAGTTCGTAGCGAGATGCTCGAAACGCTCTCGATGTATGACGACGAACTGATGATGGCTTTGCTCGAAGAAACCGAAATCGACGAGCAACGGATTCATGAACTCGTCCGCGAAGTCACGCTGCAACAAGATGTGACCCCGGTCCTGATGGGTTCGGCTTACAAGAACAAAGGTGTTCAAGAAGCCCTCGACGCGGTTGTGCGGTACTTGCCTTCGCCGCTCGATCGTACCGTGAGCGCCATGGACATCAAGAGCCTGGAAGCCGCCCACTCGAACGAAGACGGCAGCCCTTCGGAACCGAAAAAGATTCCATTGGCAGCCGACGACACCAAACCGCTGGTTTCGATGGCGTTCAAAACCGTCGTTGAGCAGTTTGGCCAGTTGACATACTTCCGGATTTACCAAGGGGAAATCAAGAAGGGCGACAGCTACTACAACATGCGAACGGGCAAGAAAGTCCGGTTCGGTCGGTTGGTGCGGATGCACGCCGATTCCCGTGAAGACATCGAACAAGCCGGTGCCGGTGATATTATCGCCGTCGTGGGCGTCGATTGTGCTTCAGGGGACACGTTCTGCGGTGAAGGCGTCAACATGACGTTGGAAAGCATTTTCGTGCCGGAGCCTGTTGTTCGTCGCTCGATCGAACCGCTAACTCGGGACGGGGCCGACAAACTCGGTAAAGCCCTCGAACGCTTCCGTCGTGAAGACCCGACCTTCCAAGTCACCTCCGACGAGGAAACGGGCGAAACGATTGTCGCGGGCATGGGTCAGTTGCACCTCGATGTTTACATCGAACGAATTCGTCGCGAATACGGTGTCGAGTGTAGCGTGGGTGACCCCAAGGTCGCCTACCGGGAATGCCCGACTCGTCCGGTCAGCTACGACTTCCGTCACAAGAAGCAGTCTGGTGGTTCCGGTCAGTTCGCTCACATCAAAGGCCGTTTGGAGCTTCTCGAAGAGGACGCCGAAAACCCCTACGAATTCGTGAACGAAGTGACTCAAGGGCGGATTCCGAAAGAATACATTCCGGCCGTCGACCAAGGCTTCCAACAGGGTATTGTTAAAGGCCCGCTTGGTGAGTGGGAAGTCGTGGGTGTGCGAATGGTTCTGGACGACGGTCAGTACCACGAAGTCGACTCGTCGGAAATGGCGTTTAAGATTTGTGCGTTCAACTGCATGCGGGACACACTGCTCAAATCGAAGATGGCGGTTCAAGAACCGATCATGAATATCGAAATCGAAGTCCCGGATGAGTTCCAAGGAACGGTTTCCGGTCACCTTTCGAGTAAGCGGGGCATTATCACTTCATCGGAAGTTCGACATGGCACCGCGGTGATTTACGCCGAAGTGCCGTTGGCTTCGATGTTTGACTATGCCAACGAACTCCGCTCGCTGACGCAAGGTAAAGGAACCTTCAGCATGGAGTTCGCGAAGTATCGTCAACTGCCGGGAAGTCTCCAAGACGAAGTCATCAAACGTCGTCAGATGGAGAAAGAAGAACGCATGGCGATGTCTCGCTAATCGCTTCTCGCTTGATCGCAATACAGAGCCGCATCGGTTTTCAATCGATGCGGCTTTTTTACGTTGGTTTGGGAAACGGGCAGCAGGGTGGCTCGATCCACCTATCCCGGAGCGCTGCAAACAAGATGGCGGCGATGAGATCGGCGGTTGTCCCGGGATTGCGACGATTGCTGTCCGCTCGCAGCCATTGATCAAACCATCGGTAAGCGTCCTGCCGCTCCTCTCCCGCTGGCTTCGACAACACGTACTTTGCCCGCATGCTCGCATCGGCTGAAACGACCGATCCACATTTGCGAGTAATCAGCGAATCAGGAATACGAGCCAGCAATTTCAATTGGAGCTCGACGACTGCTTGCTCCCAGACGCGGTTCGGTCTTCCAGTCTGGGAGTTCTCATACCAGGCATAGAACAGGTCTTTCAGCCCATTGCGCAAAACATCCTCAAAGTCGTTGGCGTATTGACGAGCAATGGAGTCGCGATCGGCAGCCAATTCCATGGCGGCTTTGAGCGTGATCGTTGGCACTTGATGAATGTCGGCTTCATCCGCTGCCCCCATCCCGCCTGGATTGGCAAGGCGGATGGCTTCATAAACCAATCGGGCGTCGTCGACGGTCAATCGGTTTAGCAAATCGAAAATGCCAACATCCAGAGGAACCGACATCGGAACCGCGGCCAGGGGTGCGATCAGCAACACGATACCGAGGTTCGCATTCGAACCCACGTGGCGGTTGGTAGCTACAATCGCATCAAGAATGACCTGTCCAACGCTACGTTGACTCGCATCCGCAAGAATTGGGGCGATGATGCGGGCAGCGTCGACGAAGTCTTCGTAGTGCAAATCGTCAAACGAAGCTCCCGGATGCACATTCCCCGCTTTGCGAGCGGTGGCCTCTAACAGGCAAGCCGTCTGAATGCAGTTGACCAAGTGCGAATGTGAATCGTCCACGAACACAACGCTCGAAAAAGAGCAGCTTAACCGTCTTCCTTGGAAATCGGAATGTTGGTCTTAATTGGCTTCTCTTCGGTGGCGAAGTTTGCGATCAACACCGTCGCCACCAAACAGACGAGAATTAGCACAGCCCCCAGAATGGTGATTGTGCGTTTGCTCATCCACATCCCGAAGACTTCTTCTCCCAGCAAAATCTCCTGGCTGTTGCCCGTCGAAGAGTCGCTCTTCTTCCGAGACATTCTGGGGGGCAGGGCACTGCCGCCTTGCATCTGTAATTGGGGTCGAGACCTCGCCACCGTCGACTGCTGCGATTCTTCGATATACTTCAGCGTCGTCAGGTCTTTGCCGACCAGCAACAACGTGCGACAGTGAATACAACGCCCGCGTCGTCCCTTGTGTTCCGGTCGCAGGGGCAGATCGACCTTGCACTTCGGACAGGCCACTAAGCCGGGCTTTCCCTTGGAAATCAACTTCTGCGGACGCCTTGGCGCCGTCATCGACGGTTTGGCCGTCTCCGCCCCCATCTTGCGGATCGCTGGCGAAGATCCGCGCTTCTGCTGTCCCGACCGAGTTTTGATCTGAGGATTCGACTTAGGTCGGACAACTGCGGACGACTTCGAACGACAACCAGAAAGCACTGCCTCGGCGAACTCAACGCAGGTCGAAAAGCGATCTCGAGGAGATTTCGCCAAGCCACGATGGACCGCTTGGGCCAATTCATTGGAAACAGACGGGTTCACTTCTTGCAGTGGCTTCGCCGCTTTTTTGGTTTGGTTCACCATTGTCGCCGAACTGGTCGGGCCGATCAACGGCGGCCGTCCGGTCAAGACCTCGTATACGCTGGTCGCTAGCGAATACTGATCCGCCCGGCCGTCACACCGCATTCCCATGACAATTTCCGGCGCGACATAATTCGGGGTGCCGACAATTGCACCGGCAGATGTCAGCCCAGGGTCTTCGTGGTACTCGGCAGTTTCCGCGAGAATCTTGGTCAGCCCGAAATCACCGAGGTAAACGTTGCCGTAATCGTCGAACAGCAAGTTGCCCGGTTTCACATCGCGATGCACGATGTTTTTCTGGTGCATGAAGTCGAGTGCCTTGGCAACGTCAGGCAACCAATCCGAGAGCGAATTGACGTTCATCCCACGGGACGATTTTCGCAAACGATCTTGTAAGTCTCCACCGCCTAAAAATTGCATCACCACAAACGGGATGTGCTCGATTTCGTCACAATCGATAATTTTGACAATATGCGGATGACTGAGCGTGACAAGTAACTGTGACTCTTGTCGAAACCGAGTCAGGAAATTCTCATCTTCCAGATATCGACGGATTGGAACTTTGATCACCACATCGGTATTCAGACGTCCGTCGACGGCTTTGTAGACATGGGCCATGCTCCCGCCACCGAGCAGTTCGTGCAACTCGTAACGTCCCTCGCTGAGGGTTTTTCCCACCAGCTCTGCAGGGTCGAGTTGAGACATCATTGGCACTTTGGCCCCCTGTTTGCCACGGTGGTTTCCAAAAGAAAGCCGCGGTCACAAAGTTTGCGGATCGGGGAAGGGATCGTCCTGAGACATTTCCTGGTGACCATCTTTCCCGATTCACGAACTGAGTGAAAGGCCGTATGCGATTAAAAATTCTTCACAATTACGGCTCCTGATGGAACCCACAGGCGAACTCGCGAATCTGGGCATTTAATACGGGTTGGGGACACGACCATACGAGGAAGAACATTGCTTCCCGAACTCCGCGTTCGGCGGGATGACCACTTAAGAAGCCTGCGCCTTTCACCGCAGCTAAGTATGCCTGAGCGATCCGCAAAACCAGGGAGTTCGCATTCTGCCGGATGGATTCGTTCGAAAGCCGTGATTCGTTGGCCTCGGGGTTCATTGCACGTGAGACAAGATCGTGCAGCACGCTTTGGAAGGATTCGTACAGTGCCTGGTAACTCTCGACCAGATCGGGACGACGTTCCGCTTCATCGGCCATCCGGTTGAGAAGTCCCGCGGCGTGCCCGAGTGCAAGGGCGGAAGTCGTGAGTGAACCGGCACCACCGCCGGTACCGCTTTTCATCACATTCTCAATTGGACCAGCAACCAAATATCCTTTCGGAATACGGACACGATCCAAACTCACCGCGCCGGTCTGGGACCCGGTCAGTGCCAACAACTCGGGGGGTGATTCGACTTTCACACCATCCGAATCGGTCGGCAACATCATTAACGCTTGTGTCCCATCGGACTTTGTCCCGCCGACGAGAATCCAATCCGCTTGGCTGCCAGCAGTCACCCAAGGAATTCGCCCATCGAGTACGAAGCTGTCAGCTTCTTCCGACAATCGAACCGCAGGATCCTTGAGGTGTTGGCCGGATGTGGTGAGATGCGAAATCCCGACCGTGCAAAACGCTTCTCCCTGACAGAATCGCGGGAGAAGTTGGGACTTCAATTCCTCATTATCCGAACCGGCCAATCGTTGACATGCTCCGTTTCGCTGCGTCAGTACAAAGACCGATGTCAGATCGACCGCAGCCAAACGCAGATATCCGTGCGTCAGTTGCTCGGCGGAAATCGCCTCACCACCGAATTCTGCGGGGATGACCCAACTCAGCACATCGTGTTCGCGGTACAAATCCCAATTGTGTTGTGGCCACACCCGATCAGAATTTTGCTTCGCAGCGATCTGCTCCAATAGCGAATTCAATCGATCCGAACGAATCACGCTATCTGTGCTTGAAAGTGGCAGCGATTCCAAATCAGGTCGTAAGAGTGTCACAGTCTTAGTAGCCAAACCGAAGGATGGATCAAAGTGCGAAAGTCACGCAGCAAAGTTGTTACCAGGCTCACTTCGTGAGTTTGTGTGAGAGCAGCCATTCGTACAACTTGGGGTTTTCGTAGGTCTGTGTCCAAGAGTCGTGACCGACACCTTCATAGAGTGTCAATTTCGGCTCGCCGCCGGCTCGCTTCAAGGCCTCGATCATGTCTTTGGTGCGTTCTACCGGGACGGCCTGATCAGCGGTCCCATGAAAAGCCCAAATCGGGAGATGAGAGAGTTGCCGGGCATACCAGCGTTCTCCGCCCCCACAGATCGGTACGATCGCAGCAAACTTATGGGGAGCAAACGACGCCAAAGACCAAGTGCCAAAACCGCCCATGCTGAGACCGGTCACATAGATGCGATTTGGATCGACATGATAGCGAGACTCGAGATCTGTAATCAGTGCAAGCAATGGCAACGGCTCCCACCGCTGATCTTTCTTGCATTGTGGCGAGGCGACGATGAACGGAAACTCGTGCCCGTTGGCGATCATTTTCGGTGGGCCATGTTTCTTGACCAGTTCCAAATTGTCGCCCCGTTCACCGGCACCATGCAGAAACAGCACCAATGGCCACGAATCTTTCTCATCGTAGTCTTTTGGCAAATAGAGCAGGTAATCCATTTCGACCGGCACCTTCACAGCCAACTTTGCCGGTTTCTGCATCCCCGCATCGTCGGCCGCGACCGCGACTCGTTGACCGCTACTGACACCAAACAAACACAGCCAAAACAGAAGATGCTTCATGAGTAAGTTCCTAACTATCGTTAATCTCAGGAGGAGAACTTCGCGATTTCAATTGTGTCGTTAGGCAATAGCCGCATTGCGTTCCCGCTGACGACGATCGATGTTTTCCAGGGAATCGTTGGGAATCGCTTGGATCAGTTTCTTGGTGTATTCTTCGCGGGGATTGGCGTAAATCGCATCGGACGGCCCGAATTCCAAAATCTTCCCGGCATACATCACCGCCATCATGTCGGACATGAACTTCACCACGCTGAGGTCGTGACTGATGAAGATGTACGTCAACTTGCGTTCCTGCTGGAGTTTCTTGAGCAGGTTCAACACTTGAGCTTGTACAGAGACATCGAGCGCAGAGACGGACTCGTCACAGATAATGAAATCCGGCTCGACAGCAATCGCCCGAGCGATACAAATTCGCTGTCGTTGCCCGCCGGAAAACTCATGCGGATACCGGGAGAGGTGCTCCGGACCCAAACCGACTTCGACTAACAAGTCAGCGGCTCGATCCCGACGGTCACCACGACTCCGACCGATACGATGAACTTTCATGACTTCCGTCAACATCGCCTCAACGGTCATACGGGGATTGAGCGAGTTGTACGGGTCTTGAAAAATGATCTGGATTCGACGTAGGGTTTCGCGAAACTTCGCCTGTTGAAACTTGCGAATCACTTCCCCAGCGATTGCATTGAAGGAGAAGCGACGCGGGCGAAAATGTTGCCATTGAAAGGGATCGAAGTCGTTGCCCTCGAAGGTGACTTCCCCACTCGTTCGGGGAACCAGCCCGAGAATCCCGCGACCCGTCGTTGTTTTGCCACAGCCGGATTCTCCGACTAACCCGAGTGTTTGACCGGGATAGACATTGAAACTCACGTCGTCCACGGCACGCACGTGATCGACCACATGCGAGAACACCCCCTTCTTGATCGGAAAATAGACCTTCAAATTCTTGACCGACAAAATCGGCTGTGTGTCTTCGGCGACAGTTTCGTATTGATTGAGGTCTTGAATCCCGGATCCGGCAAGCTCTTCCCACGGATGCCCGATGGCGGCCAGTTCCGATGGCGGGTGTAACAAGCGGCCCCGTCCCGACGTGCGGAACTGTTCCAGCCGTTTGTCGTCGAGTTGTTTCTCCTCGATCTTGACCGTGCCATCCGGTTGCGTGGTCACCTTCATGAAGTCCGAAACCGTGGGCAACAGGCGGAATTCGGTATCCAATCGCGGACGACATGCCAACAAGCCTTTCGTGTAAGGATGTTGCGGGTTCTCAAAGATTTCTCGCACTGGTGCCTGTTCAACGAGTTTGCCACGGTACATTACTGCAACGTGGTCAGCGATTTCCGCAATCACACCGAGATCGTGCGTGATAAACAGAATCGACATGCCACGTTCGTCACGGAGTTTTCGCAGCAAATCGAGAATTTGGGCCTGAATGGTCACATCGAGGGCGGTCGTCGGTTCGTCCGCGATGAGGAGTTTGGGATTACAACTCAGGGCCATCGCGATCATGACCCGCTGTTTCTGACCACCAGACATCTCATGCGGAAAACTGTTGATCCGTCGTTCCGGGTCGGGAATTCCGACTTCGCGAAACAAATCAATCGTCCGGTCTCGTGCTTCCTTCTTGCTCAGTCCGGGATTGTGCAGTTGGATCGCTTCCATCACTTGCCAACCGGTGCGGTAAACCGGGTTGAGCGATGTGCCGGGCTCTTGGAAAATCATGCTGATGTCCGCCCCGCGAACAGTCCGCATTTCCTTCGGCGGCAGACGCACTAAATCCCGACCGAGGAACGAAACCGAACCCGATTCGATCTTTGCAGTCGCCTCGGGTAGCAAACGCATAATGGTCAACGAAGTAACCGATTTTCCCGAACCCGATTCCCCCACTAACCCCAGCGTTTGCGCTTTGGGAATGGTGATCGAGAGGTCGTCAACGGCTTTGACAACCCCGGCTCCCGTGTGGAAGTAGGTTCGCAGATTCTGAATATCCAGTAACGGCATCGTATCCGGCATGGGCGTTCCTTCGTCAGATGTTTGGCTTAGCATACCGCATCGGGAGCATTGCCGAAAAGTCTATCCCCGGGCGAATAACTCCGTCCATCGACGCTCCGTTGAAATTGCATATGGGCAGTGTCTTCACGGTTTTGAACGGCTCACGGGGCCATCGTATCCAGCCGACGTGTTTAGAGTGGTTCGACTTGGATTCGATGACAGAGTTCTTCGACGCGGGCGTTGTCGATGCGGGCAGGTAGCAGTTGCTGTAAGTTGGCCGCTGCGGCAGCGGCACCGTATTTCAGCAACGACGAGAACTCCGCACCGCGAGAAAGTTGCCATGCGATTCCCGCCGCCAAACAATCGCCGCAGCCGATCGGATTGACGACCGACTCTGCCGCCGGATAAACGCGAAACCGTTCATCACGGCAAACCGCCAACATCGGTTCATCCCCACGCGACACAACAACACTCGTTGCACCGGCGGCTTGCAACTCCTGCATGGCTTCCCAAATGTCGGCCTCACTTTCCAATGGTCGACGGACCGTTTTAGAAAGTTCACTCACGTTCGGCTTGATGAGAAACGGTTTCGCCAAAAGCGCTTCACGAAGTTCCGGCCCACGGGCATCGAGGATCACTGCTGCCGATGTCGACTCGATCAAGCGACGATAAAAGTCACTCGGCACACCGCTGGGAAGTGAGCCCGTCAGCACCACGACAGTCGCCTCTCGGGTCTCCAACTCGAATGCTTGGTAAAACTGTTGGAGGTCTTCTTGAGTCAGACTCGGTGCATTCTCAACTAACTCCGTCGTTTGCTCGGTATGGAGATCGATCAGAGTCGTGCACACCCGCGTGACGGCTTGCGTCTTGATCCAATGGGTTGCAACACCTTGACATTCAAAGTCGGCCTGCATCGCCGCCCCCGCAGGTCCGTCGTCCGTCACGCATAACACGCGACTGTGTCCACACAGCCGATGCAAGGCTAACCCCACGTTGAGCACCTTGCCCGATGCACACCAATCCGCTGACCGGGCTCGATTGACTTGTCCGAGTTCGAATGTCCGAAATGTTAAAATCTGCTGCCAAGCTGGGCTAAGTCCTGCTGTTACGATCATAACATCGCCTCGAGAATCGCTTTGAGTTCTGCGTCCGAAAGTTCTTTCGGATTGCCATTCATACTGTTCCCTCGCGAACTTGAGACAATCGCATCCAACTGCTCCGGTTTCACCCCGAGTTCACCAAGTCGCCGAGGGATGCCAATGCGGTCTGCCAGTTGTTCGCTCCATTCGATCACGGCCTGCGACGCGGCTTCAGTTGAGTCGGTCCGTTCGCCGGTGATGACTTCGGCTAGCGTGTCCATCTCGGCACCGCATACATCCGCGTTGGTGCGGAGGGCAGCCGGCAGCATCACGGCACACGCCAGACCGTGGGGCACATTCGCGTGCACCCCAAGTGCCGCCGCCACTCCATGAGCCATCCCCAAACCGGAGTTCGCCAATGCCACGCCTGAGAGATATGCCGCGTAAGCCATCTCTATCCGGGCCTTTGGATCCTTACCATTTTCGACGGCTATCGGAAGTGCAGAGACGCCCACACGCAAACCCTCCATACACAACGCTTGTGTCAGTGGATTCGCCCGCTTGGAAAGATACGATTCAATCAACTGCGTCAGCGCATCCATCCCCGAATGAGCGGTGACAGTCCGTGGCGTACAGACGGTGAAATTCGGTTCGATCACCACACATGTCGGCACCAACCGTTCGTCCCGAAGGCTCTTTTTGAACTTAGGATCATGCGAGGAAATCACCGCGTTCTTGGTCGCCTCGGATCCGGTGCCGGCAGTGGTTGGAATCGCCAAAATCGGCAGTGGTGGAGCGATCAACTTTAGCCCGCGTCCCACACCTTCGAGATAGTCGACGACCGAATGTCGTTCAGCTTGTGGTGTGAGAGCGGCTGCAGCCTTGGCTAAGTCCAACGCCGCTCCACCACCAATGCCAACGACGATATCACCATCTCGACCAATCCCCTGCGAAGTCGCTTCGGCAACCAACTGATCGACATCTTCAACCAACGGTTCACGCGACGGCATTTGGATGCGAACGACGGACACTCCCGCGTCTTTGATCAGCGACTCCAGCGAATCGATAATACCGTTCGCTGCCAACGTCCGCGAATTGCAGACGAGTAGCGCTCGCGTCCCCATCGACGCGGCTACCGAACCGACACGACCACCGCATCCCCAACCGAATAAAACCTTTCTCGGCGAAAGGAAATCGAACGGACTCAGACTCTTCATCGCCCACTCCCAGACTCGTCAAACCGACTTGCTTGTCGGCTTCAGGGTAGGGTGTTGACACGGGATTGCAAAGAGACCGGCCCGCGCAACTCATTGTCGTAGTGCGGTGGGTGGAAGAATGGCATAGCGAGTCGGGCGTTGTGTGGGACGCTGAAGTGTCAGTTCTTCAGGAAAGAACACACCGGACGCGGATTGTTCGGTTGGCTCGACTTCGGCGGTGTCGAATTCCGCCGGCGGCTGGGGTCTTGGATCACCGAAAATGGCCCGATGATACGTCCCGCTAAATCCCTGTGGCCAACGATAACGCGGCGTGGCACAGCCTGCTGTTGCCAGCAGTAGCACTCCACAGGCGACTCTTGTCAAAGCCAACCGCCGCAGGAACATCGACAACTCCCTCAATATCCGAAGAATCCATAAAGGTTCCATCGGCATCCGAGAGTTGCCAAGTTAACTAACTTTTGCTTCCAGGCGACTAGAGTGAACTCTTGTCAAGGTTGGGAATTCCGGCGGTGAAGCCGATTGAACTCCTCGGGATCGAAGAGGTCCGGCTTCTCGTCCCGTAGGGCAGCTTCGAGAATCTTGTTTTTCTCCCGACGAGCAAGCTCCTCAGGATCAATGGGTTGAATCTCCGGACGCCCACGGATCAAGGTCAGACGTTGAGGTTGTTGCTCCGCGAGTTCGGAGTCATGGGCGAGAACCGCTGGGGAAACCATCTTCTGATTTTCCTCGGTCCCCATATCATCCGCGACCGCACGGACCCAGTCTTGAAAGTCTCGAAGATTCTCATCCCCGCCGGGACCACCAAATGCCGACTGCTGCTTCGGACCATGCAAACCGGTGGGTAGCTTGAGGATCGGACTCTCCGCCGGATTTTGCAGATCGATATAGCGAAGAATCGTGGCCAGATTCCGTTCGGACCGCAGACGATGACTGCTTGTGCCGATTCGCACGCGGGTCAGCTGAAAATCGTTCTGCCCGGCTGCTGATCCATGACAAGTCGCATTGCCACAGCGGTTCATGAGAATCGGCTGAACGCGGGTCGTGAACTTCAATGCCGTCTCACGCGATAGACCTGCCAACGATTGAACCGGCGATTTCTGGAAGCCGTCGTCGGTCTTCTTCGGGGGATCTGGTAACTCAGGGAGAGCGCCGGTCGGATCGAGAACAGACGCTAGCCGCAATAGCATTCGCCGAGCAACTTCATGACCGGAATCGAACTCAAGTGCTTGCCGGAGTTCGAGTTCCGCCTGTTCGTGCAGTTGCCAAGTCAGGCACCATTTCGCCAGCCGAACCGACGTATCCGCCGACGGTTTTTGGATAGAGGCCTTCAACTTCTGATAGGCGTCGAGACGACTTTCGGCACGAAATTGCACCAATTGAAACGGCACGAGGAACCGACCGCCAGGTTTATGAACGATAAACCCCCGCGCCTCCTGAGTGATTTCTCCATCCGCAAGACTGCCGTCCTTCATCACCAGCACACCCGGTTTCGCGGCGGCTGGCTGCGTGCTTTCGGCTGGTTCTTCCTCGGCAATCGCGCCCCCGACCATGCAAAAACACAGCAGGAATGGCAAATTGGGTAAGAGAGAGAAAATTCTCATCGATGGACCCTCGGTGCGTGAAGCGACACGCGAACACGTTTCGCCGGAACCCGCGGACGGTATTCCGAGAAACGTTTTAGGTCAACACCGAATCGAAAGACAGACTATCAATAGCTTTGCGGCGATTACTCGATAATCTTGTTGATCGGATATTCCACAATCCCACGGGCACCGACCGCTTTGAGTTTCGGAATCATCGTGCGAACGACCGATTCATCGACAATTGCGATGATGTCGACCCAATCCGGATCGGATAGTGACGAAACCGTGGGCGATTGCAAGGACGGCAATTCGGCAAGCACTTCGTCGAGATCGGTCCGGCGAACATTCATCATGATGCCGACTTTATTCTCAGCGGCGAGGCACGACTCAAGCATCAATGCGATATTTTCGAGCTTGGTCCGTGTCCACTCGTTTTCCCAGGCTTTCTTGTTGCATATCAACCGAGGTGTGCTTTGGAGGACCTCGGCCACAATCCGCAAGTTATTTGCCCGCAATGAGTTACCGGTCTCGGTCACTTCAACGATCGCATCGGCCAAACGTGGCGGTTTGACCTCGGTCGCTCCCCATGAAAACTCGACCTTCGCTGTTACGCCGTGCTTCGCGAGGAACGATTTTGTCAGCCCGACCGCTTCGGTGGCAATCCGTTTGCCTTCCATGTCTTTCACGGTTTTTACCGGTGAGTCTTCCGGGACGCATAGTACCCAACGGACCGGTCGTCGACTCACCTTCGAGAACACTAATTCGCACACCTCGTGCACATCGGCTTGGTTCTCTTGGATCCAGTCGTGCCCGGTGATTCCTGCGTCGAGAATGCCTTCTTCCACATACCGAGCCATTTCCTGAGCACGGATCAGCAGGCACTCGATTTCTTCGTCATCGATCGACGGGAAGTACGATCGCGAAGAGAATTTGATGTTATAACCGGCTCGACGAAAGAGTTCCGCGGTCGCATCTTGTAGGCTGCCAGCAGGAATACCGAGTTTTAGCCGAGTGTCATCAGAAAACATGGGTCTTCAACTATTGATGGAAGAAGTGAGATTTGGCCGTTACATTAACGGGTCGCGTGGGCGACGTCAAAACAGCCGACGGCCGGTGTACCGATTAGGGCAGGAATTCCCATCGACGTCACCTCGTCGTGCGACTTCCACGCTTGCCAGAATTCAACGTGTCTCGAACGGTTACTTCTTCTTATAGACTTCCGCGGGATCGAAAACGCGTTCGCCAACGGTTTCAACGGCACCGGTTTGACGGTCAATTTTCCGGAAGAAGCAAGATTGAAAGCCCTCGTGACAAGCTGCACCGCCGACTTGTGTGACTTTCAACAGCACCGTGTCTCGGTCGCAATCGTAGTAGATTTCGTGCACTTCCTGCACATTGCCGCTTTCTTCGCCTTTTCGCCAGAGCTTTTTGCGACTACGACTGTAATAGCAAGCCCGGCCGGTCTTTAGCGTTTCCTGCCATGCCTCTTCATTCATGTAGGCCATCATCAACACCACCCCGCTGGCATGGTCTTGAGCGATGACCGGAATCAGAGGGGCTTTTTCGAAATCGGGACGGGCAGGGGAGGCAGAATCGGTCACGGAGGTCACTTTTTCGAATCAAATCAGAATGACAAGTGGTTTCTTTCCAGGCGACGGACTTCCATCGCCTTTCTGGTTTCCCTAGTATCTTCGCTGGTTCGGCATCGTGCAACCATCGGCCGAATCTTCTTCACCGGCCAGTCCATGCGGATTCGGCCATCCGAATTCGCATCTCTTTTTTCATTGAGGAGCCCCACATGGCAGATCAAGTCGCAACAAACATCACTTGGCACGAGCACAGCGTTTCGTCCGCCGACCGTGCAAAACTCAACGGCCACACCGGTTGCGTGCTTTGGTTCACCGGTCTGAGCGGTTGCGGAAAAAGCACGATTGCCAACACCGTCGATCACATGCTGAACTCCCAAGGTGTGCACACGTACGTGCTCGATGGAGACAACGTGCGTCACGGTCTCAATAAGAATCTTGGGTTCTCCCCGGAAGACCGTACCGAAAACATTCGCCGTATCGGTGAAGTCGCGAAGTTGTTCGCCGATGCTGGTGTCGTCACGTTGACGGCCTTCATCTCCCCATACCGTGCCGACCGCGATCAGGTCCGGGAAATCATGCCGGAAGGCAGTTTCATCGAAGTCTATGTCAACGCTTCGCTCGAAACATGCGAAAAACGCGATCCCAAGGGCCTGTACAAGAAAGCTCGTGCCGGTGAGATCAAAGGCTTCACAGGCATTGACGCTCCTTACGAAGAACCGGAAAAAGCGGAACTCGTGTTGGACTCCGACAACAAAGGCATCGATGAACTCGCTAAAGAAGTTGTCGAGTACCTCAAAGCCAACGGTAAACTCAAAGCGTAAGGTTTACTGTTTCCACTGATCGAGTGAAATCATGTTTGAACTGATCAGCATTGTTCTCGGTACAGCGATTCAAATCGCGACGGAAGTCGTCGGGTGGCTGATGATGACATACCTCGGCCGACTTTGAACCACGGTTCGGTCAGTTGAGATGACCATTCGAACTTCGAGTTTTGATTTGCGTGAGTTGGCGTTCCAGCTCACGCTTTTTTTGTTGAATTTTCGATAACTCGAGGCGGGAATAGGAGCGGGTGGAAACCATATCCGCAAACGCGAGCAGCATAATCCATAGAACCAACAGTAACACGACACTCCAGAAAATCGTCGCAACCTGGGGATTCTTTCCGCGTTCGATCAGCCAGTCTCCGATGGGAAGGAGTACGCCGACGAATATCAGCAGGCTCGACGTCTGCACACGTCGACGGAACCGTTTGTAATAATGTTGGCGATCGTGGTCATCGTGCAAATCTGAGTTCTTCGCGGCCTGCCACTC
Organism: Thalassoroseus sp.; assembly: GCF_984380535.1. Taxonomy (NCBI): domain Bacteria; kingdom Pseudomonadati; phylum Planctomycetota; class Planctomycetia; order Planctomycetales; family Planctomycetaceae; genus Thalassoroseus; species Thalassoroseus sp. The sequence continues at coordinate 20,520 of NZ_CFHRBF010000006.1, read as the reverse complement.
GCGAACATTCCATCGCAAAAACGAAAGACCAATCACAATCAGCCCCACACCAGCAGTGATGGCTACCAAGGATTCATCCACGGTTTGCTGCTCCATTCGAATCGGAAATCGGAATTCGTAGTTCTGGTTGTCGTGGCAACAATGGCTTGCTGCAAAACTTTTGCTCGCCGACTTCGATTCCGCATATTTGCCATTTGCGGGCTGCAGAATTCGCATGTCTGGCGTCATCATAACCCGTCGCGAACGAATAAACCCAGTGTATCGGCAAAAACTTCCGAGGCTTGGTGATTGGGAATCTATATTCAGATAACCTCCTTACCCCGACGTCTCGAGACAACAGATGACGACAACGAACTGGACCGAGATTTGCGAATCGCGGATGGATCATACCCGTGAATCGGTGTTGCCAGCGAACCTCAAACTTCCGATGTTGCCCCGCGCAGTCATCGAATTCGGGAATCAAGCGAAATCGCCTGACGCCACAGCGAAACAATTGGGTGCGATCGTCGAGAGCGATGCCGGTCTGACTTGCGAATTGCTGCGACAAATCAATTCGCCGGCATTTGGATTCCGGCAGCATGTCCAAACCGCCCAGCACGCCATCAGTTTGTTGGGTCTGAAGAAAATGAGCATGTTGTTGGCTGCGGTTGCCGTCAAATCGGCGATGCCTAGCCGCGATAGCCATCTCATCAACATGCAGACGTTCTGGAACACCAACCTCGAACGGGCGATCTTTGCGCGGGAAATTGCCAAGTTGTTGAAAGCCGACGAAGAACTCGCCTACGCCGGTGCAATGCTTCAAGACTTTTTGCTGCCCGTGCTGGCATCGCAACAGTCGGATTCGTACTTGGAGTATTCCACTCAAAGCGGGCGTCGCAAAACTCTCGTGGGATTCGAACAGAACCGGTTCGGATGGGATCACGCCGAAGCCGCCGCCTACCTCATGCGGGATTGGAAGTTCCCTGAGGAACTCATCGCATGTGTGTTGTTGCATCATCAGGGATTGTCGGTCTTGGCGAACAAGTCTTATGGGAGAACCGCCGCGGGAGCCGTTGCAATCGCGGCCCTCATGCCAGATTTCTTTCAACAACATCCCGATGGCATCACCGAGTTGGTTCGTTTGGAGATTGCATGGCCAGTTTTCAATCTCGTCGAAATCGCGAAACGTGTTGAAGCGATCTTCCTCGAGAGTGCCGGCAAGCCCGGTCGTCAGCACATTACTTTTTTGCGTCGGGTTCAGAAATCACCTGTCTGCGGACATGCCAGCTGAAAGTCAATTCCATGTCGGACGAACAATTCTGGGCCGAGACCGTCGAAACAGGGCTGGCGAAATCGACGCAGAATACGCTGCCTCCCACACTCAAACTTCCAGCACTTCCGCACGCTGTGACGAAGTTCCTGGAACGTTCGTCCGATCCCAACGCGAGTCTGAAGGAACTGGCGACGATCGTCGAGACAGACACTGGTCTTACGGTGGAACTCTTGCGACATGTGAATTCGGCGTTTATCGGGCTACGGAACAAGGCGAAGTCTGCCCAACAGGCGATCACACTACTTGGAATGCGACAAAGCAAATTGTTCCTGATCAGCACAGGGACAAAGGCTGCCGTTCAGTCACGAAAATCGAAAGTCATCAACCAAGCCAACTTCTGGAGTTCAAACCTCCAACGAGCTTTGTTCGCTCGTGAAGTAGCCCGAGTGCTAGAGACCGACTTAGACGTGGCCTTCGCTGGCGGATTGCTTCAAGACTTTCTGCTTCCCGTGTTAACCAACGAGTTTGCCGAGGATTATCTCACCTTTCTCGACAACCGTAACCAATCGTCGGAAACTCTGACGTCGTTCGAAGACGGTCGATTCGGATGGGACCATGCGGTCGCCGGTGCAAAACTGGCCCGACGTTGGCATTTGCCAGATGAACTTGTCTGCTGTCTGCTGTATCATCACGCCGGTTTGAAGATTCTGGCCGACGGTCGCCTACGTAAAACTCCCGTCGCTGCGGTGGCCCTCTCTGGCATGCTGCCGGATCAACTGAACCAGGATCGGAACGGGTTGTCCATGCTGTTTCGACTTCAAGAAAAATGGAAGGCGTTTGACGTCGCGACAATCGCCGAGCGTGTGGATGAGCAGCAAGAACAGCTGGGGTTAGGCGTGAGCAACCAGTTCCCACTCTCGCGTCGCTGCCAACCAACCGCAGTCGCCAGTTAGACCACTTAACGGTCTTCCATGTCCGCGGTTGACGCAGTCCTGTCGTTCCCTTCCGACTTTCGCAAGACAGAAACCGTTCCGATTAAAAGTCGACGGCTCAAATTCGCGTATTCTTCGAGGCCGGAAATTTTTTGAAGATCCGCGGTGGCGGACGTTCCGTATTCACGCACGTCCTCTGACACATTAAACGCTCTGGAAGCTGGAACTTCATCTAGGGTCTAGTTAGAGTGTGCCTCTGGCTGATAGGAATGCCAACACCCGTTCGGAACACCCAAAACCGAAGAAACATCATGTCCGAAAACCCACCCTCAGGTTCTCCCATGAGCGACGAAGACGCGAAATCGGTCCGGAAGAACATCTACTTGGTTTCGTATCCGAAGATCATTTTTCTGTACCCGACTTTGATCGCTTCGATCGTCTGCGGGATTTTGTTATTGTCGCTTGGCAATAAGCAAGAAATCTCGGACAACAAAGCGGAAGCTGTCGCGACAGAAACAGAAGCGCAAGACGCCGAAGCCGCAACCGAACCGAAAGTCGCGTCAAAACACAACGAGACAGCCGAAATTGCCACGTTGGTGTTTCTGATGATCTTCGCGGCGAACATCGTGGTGATTTCGTTCGATTTTCCTCGGACAACGTCGCTCACGTTTTTCTTTGTCGGCGTAGCGATCTTCATGGGGATTTGGTTGCTCTCGAACCAGTATCCCTCCTTGCTTCCGGGGATTGGACACGTCTTGGCAAGCTTCCGCCCGTTTGCAAACGCGCAGTTCTACTTTATCTTCGCGGGAATCATCGGGGCGATTTATCTGGCAGTCTTCATCAGTGTGCAGTTCGATTACTGGGAAGTTCGCCCGAACGAGCTACTACACCATCACGGCATTCTGAGTGACCTCGAACGATTTTCCGCACCGAACCTGCGAATCGACAAAGAAATCAATGACTTGTTCGAGTATTTGCTGCTTCGCTCGGGACGATTGATTCTGCACCCCAGCAACGAACGTCGTGCGATCGTCTTAGAGAACATCTTCTTTATCAATCGCAAAGAGACCGAGATCACAAAAATGCTCGGTGCTCTCCAAGTTCAGGTCCGATCCGACGAACACCCCTGAACCGGCTTCGGTGATAATGTGTCTAACAAACCCCACTCACGTCAGTGAGTGAATTGCCCCGTGGTGTAATCGGTAGCACGAAGGATTCTGGTTCCTTTAGTCTGAGTTCGAGTCTCAGCGGGGCATTAACTTAAAGCATTGTCATCAATGGTCTTAGGGTTACTCGAAACGTTCTCATAACCCGGCGTTGTTCGAGTGTCGGAAGGAATGTCGGAAAAGCACGCCATACGACTCTCAACATTCTGCCGGAGGTAAAACTTCGCAATAGGTCCGTGACGCATTAGATTTTGCGAGTCAACCGGCATTGAACCAACCTGTTCAAGAACGATCGCTCCTAAAAAGTGGGGCCGCGTGTCTCGCTTCTGTAGCCGTCGCTCGGCGACCGTGCGAATGTCCTCCCACAATGGTTCCCCATTGAGGCTCTCGACTTCAGACATACCGCCGCTGATAAAGTGGCACAATGTGCCGACAGTCCCGGTCGAAAACTTGGCGGATGCTTAGAGGACATGCTTCCTTTTTGACCTCTTAGCCGTATTTCAACATTGGCTGTGGCGTTTGGATTCCGCAAACGCTTCTTTGACTGAGGGGCTCTCACACGGGAGATCGATGCCCCCGCGTCCACAGGACAAGCAAATCCAATAAAACCTTACTGTGTGCCACGGGATTGGCCACCGCGATCGGCGATAACTCCATCACCAGCAATAAGACTGTAACGGTAACCTAGCTGCTTTATGTGCTCGCGGGCCGTTTTGAATTCATCGAACGAATCTTCTCGAACGACAAACGTAACGTCAAACCGAGACGGAGGTAAATTTCGGAGCAACTTAGCAATCCGTTCACGGCAATTAGTCGTTGAGTGTAGGGGAATCCCAGCGGTGGGACGGGCATGAGTCTTGTAATGAACATGCGTCTCGTCAATAACAAAAAAATGACTGGTATTCAGCCCACGCCTTCCTGTTTGAGGATCATAATCCCATAGATACAGTCTGCCATAACGCAGTATAAAACCGATCGAAGGCTTAAAGTCCGGCGTCGTGACTTGTGGTAGAGCGATCTCGTATTCTCGTTTCGCTCTGACTTCGGTGAGGGTCGTCAGGAGTTCGCTGATCTCCCCCTCAAGCTGTTCCAACTTGACATCAAGTTCCGCAACGCTTTGCCTTTTCTGCTGTGTCTCCGCGTATGTGCGAGCATTGACCTCCACTTGATCGTACCACTGTTTCTCTAGGGTGTTGATCTCATTGGTTAGCCGGTCGTGCTCTTCGATGGTGTCTTTGGCTGTTGCATTTTGCTTCAGCATTTCTCGTTGTTGAGCAGCTAAATGCTGTAACTCCTCAAGCTCTTCTCGAGCGTCATTCAGTTGATAAGTTAGTCGCTCCTGTTGGAGAAGAATCTCACTGGGTGACCGAGAATCTTGAACCGGGGGAGCCTTAATCGCGGAGGTGTTTCCCAACAGTAGCACTACCAGAAGGGCAATGAATACGATACCGCCAAAAGTGTTGCAGATTGCATCTAGCAACAAGTCGAGGCCGTCGTCATGGTCCGAAACTTTTCTCATTGGGCAAGTCCGGTCTGCGTGTCGAAAATGGTCTGCTGCTCGGAAATCAAATCAATGCCGACATCACATCCGCCCTGCAGCCCTCCAATCTGTAATTCATCAAGCAAATCATGGTTCGTGCCGGAAGGACGAAACAAAACCAGAACATACTCTGCCCCGTGCTGGGTGAGAAAGTCACTCAACGACTCTAATGCATTACTTCCTAACGGAACCTTCTCAGGTCGTTCCGCGCGTCCTAGTGGTGCCAACGTGGCCGACGAATTATCGATGACGGCGATCCAGCCGTTACGACTGCGACCATCTGGAAACCGAAAAATCGGTCGGTTGTCGGCTTGCTCTTCCTGAAGACTGTCTTCAAGTAAATCCTTTTCGCGGTTCAGCTCTTCAAGTCGTTCTAAGTCTTCACTTCTTGCCTCTTGAGCCGAACGAGCGGCAGCTTGATCGTCATCCAATAACCTCGTACGGGCCGCTGCATCCTTGATTCTGCTCTCGAGCACTGTTTTTCGCATTCGGAGCTGCGTGATCTCAACTTCAATCGTGGCGACTGGCCGGGAAACGGACGCAGTAACAGTCTCGGTTTGTGAGTTGACCTGACTCTGTAGCTCATCCCGCCGTTTCTTAATGTCTTCGAGAGACGCTTCGAGCGCTTCGAAATCTGGAGAAGATTGGCTTGTGGGCCGAGATGTGTGTGATGTCAGTTCAATCGCCAGCAGGAGCACCATGACGATCAGAATGCCACAGACTGCTGTGATGATGTCCTGGAATGCGAAGAGCGATATCGCTGGCCCGTAGTATTTGCGACGACGATTCATTCTGCGTGAGGTTTTTCAAAAGGCATCAGGCGAAGTTTCCCGGTGACATTCCGGGTGCAGAAGGCTCGGCAGCGGTCGAGGAATTCTTCTTCAGACTTCTTTAAGCTTGTCATCAGCAGTTGGACAACCAATGCCGCAACGAGTCCTTGCAAGGTTGTCTCGAAGGCAACGCTTAAACCACCAGTGACACCTTTCAGAGCGTCCTTGACATGACTCAAATCATCGCTTTGTGACAATACAGCCCCAAAGCCGCCGATAGCCTCGGCCAGTCCTTGAACAGTCCCAATGAAGCCCAACACGGGAATTGCCCATACAAATCCTCTCAAAATGGCGTAGCTCGTTTCCATACTACCTTCATCATTATCCGCCTGCGAACGCAGGATTTCATCAACATCCCCGACACGTCCGAGGTTTCGCAGGTTTGCCAATGCGATATTGATCCGGTTGAAGAGGATGAACCGTTGCGGGTCCTCGGCGGTATTCAGAATGTTATTTTGAACGACCGCAACGCTCTCCGGACTAAGGATGAAATCTGGCGTGGGTGGAACAATTTGATAATCGAGAGCTCGTCGTTGCAAACGCAGTTTGAGCCACTTCAGGAAGATAATCATCAAAGACCAAGATGTGAAAAACACAATGGCAAACGGAATAGGCCCGCGTTGCCAAATCGTTTGAGAGATCCAACGGTCTTTGAAAAGCAACAGCCCGCCTAGTACTGCAATGGTGAGGATAGTCGCAAAAAATCCCGTCGTGAAGCTGGAAACCCGTGTGTACTGAGCGGCTGGCATCAACAGCCGTCGCTCCGGGTCTTGACGCGACCACGACAGTGGGCAGAATTCAGTATCAGCCGACATTGAGGCCCTTTAACCTGTGATCAAGTGATGGAGTCGGGAAGTGCATTAGAACGAATGAGAAGCGGAGGCGCCGGCGGCAAGAACCACCAAGAGAACTGGCATGCTCAGATTGACAATCCCGAGCGTCAGCCCGGTGATGGCCCGCCCACGCCCAGCAAGTTTCCCCTCGCCAGTTCTCGACATGCCGATGCCCCCGAACACGATTGCCAGTACACTGGTAACGAACCAGGCCAGGTTGGACAGAACACCAAATAGGCTGCTTCCGAGTGCGAGAAGCCCAATCAAGGAAGGAGCTTGTGATTCTTTGGCAATGGCAATAAACAGAAGAAAAATGGCGAACCCCGCCAGCGCCACAAGCCAGGGTGTCAAACCAAGCCACATCGCCGCTGTCGCTGCACTGCTCGATCCACCACTTTGCAAGGTCTTATCTTGGTGAGCGGAAGTTGACAACCAATTCGCCAGCTGCGGGACTTCTTCGATCAACCGCCAGTCTGGCCAACCATCTCGCCACACTTGATGCTTCGATCGTAATGTTCCTTCACGGACCAGTCGTTCCACTTTTGAATATGGAACCGGACCAATCTCGACGTTTCCATCCGGCTGTTGGTAGAACCAATCGCCCTCATCGGTAGAAGTGTTTTCGGTGCTGCCAGTCATTGGCTCCTCAGGCAAATCGGCGAACTCATCGATTGGCTCGCGTGCTCGACGGGTCGCTGTCTGCGGGAAGAGTTCCGGTAGCTGGCGAGCAGGGAACCACTCTCGACGATCGACGGACAACTGGTCTGAACGTCCCAGTCGACGCCTTTCTCGAAGCGTGACTAGCCCCTGCAACGTGTGTGGTCCGGTTATCCGTCCCCGGCTTCGGAGGTAATATTCGTTGTCTGGATCGGACATAGGTTGCACTTTCTGAACGACGGGAATCCACAAGTTGCTATCGGCAATGACTCACTCAGGCTGACCAGCGAAAATCAAACGGCCTTCCTGAACTGCTGGGGCATTAAATTGCAGCCCGGCCCCACTTGGCCCGGCATATCCAATGGATTTCCATTGCGCCGGTTGCCCGTCATTAGAGGCTGGGACAAGGACCCAAAGGCTAGTTTGTCGCCGCAATCCGCTTAGGCCTTTGATGCTCCAGGACGATCCTTGAGTGGCTGACCGTTGATACATCCACGCCACTGGACGCATTGTTCGAGACATCCAATCTGGCGTCTCGGCCTTTTCATTTACATTAGCCCAGGCATTAAGTAGATCCTTCGGTGTCACGGATTTCAGCAGATCGACAATCACCGGCCGCCACTGGACAACAACCTTTTCTTGGGGAGCCCACCAGGGAAGATCAAGCGGAACTTGTTTCTTCGTCAAATTGGAGCGGATCGGCGCTAACTTCTCCGCCAACTGCTCATCGCCTTCCGCGGCCATTTCCAAGATCATGGTCACAAGCAACCATTGGATCTCGGGAAGCATGGTGTCATTAACTAGCACTTCGACAGCGGCAGTCTTGGTTTTTACAACCCAGTTGTCTGGGGTCAGCGTTTCAAAATCTTTCAGTATCTTTCGACATGTTGGAACGTGCGTAGCGGGAGTAATGACAGCCAGTTCTCCCGAGGATATCAGAAGTGACTTTGAACCCTTCTGTTCAAGAACTTTCACATTGTTGCCATCACGTTGAGACTGCCACGTGTAGTAGCGATCCTCACCTTTGCGTAAGACATGCAGGTCATCTTGTAGGACGTCCATTGATAGGAAGTCCCGTACCGCTTCTACAGCACCATCTTCACCGAATACCTTCTCAATCGCTGCCAATTGTTGATCGTAGCGTTGGAGCGTCTCTTGGTACGGCTTGGTTTCGAGACCCATTGCAAAGGAAGCAAGTTCTTCTCGGCGGGCGGTAATAGTTTTCAATTCTGACGGATACGGGTTATCAATCCAGTTTCGCTTCGCCTGCTGCCATTGGAAGTAGTCATCCCACAACGAGATCTCCTCGATCGTTAGCTTGAAGTCGGCAGTCCGAGAATCGTCAGGCAGCGCTTCAATGTACGTATCCATCTGCTTTCGATACGTACTAAGCCAAGTTGTTGGATCGCTGATTGGTTTTTGAAGATGTGACGTTAGCGCGTTAATCAAGTCTTCACGAGTTCGGCCGGACTGGAGCAACTTCTTGGTTTCCTTTAACCGGTTCTCCCACGACGGCAACATCTTTAGTTGTGCTTGCACGAGTCGACCAGCATTCGACCGAATCGAAGCAATTTGATCCGAGGCAACAGACAGTTGTTGGCTGGCCTCCTGCCAATCGCGGCTCTCGATTGCGAGTTCGGCTTCTTTGAAGGCAGTCATCAGACTGTCGGACTGTACTTGAAAATGCTCGGCTCGTTGCTTTGCTAATTCCGAGAGTCCCGCTTGTTGTCTCCGCCGCAATCGCTCGACTTTCAACTTCTCCTCGGAGCTACTTGCCAGGTCTCCCGCCCGTTTCCATTGGCTTTCTGAAATCGATTCAAATTGTTTGCTGTCGAGTTGGTCCGTCATACCCTGGATCAGTTGCTGCAACGCAGCTTGGCGTTCGACAATGGCCTGCTTTGCTTGTCGAATTTCATCGCCCAAACCCATCCATTCCGTTTCCTCGAACTCGTACTCCTCGGTTAGGTCCTGATACCGGTGCTCTGCGGATTCGAGATCTCCGTCTGCTAGCAGTCCTCGAATGACCTCACTTTGCTCGGTCATTGCTCGGGATCGAAGCGATTGATAGCCCACAAAACCGACCAAACTGATAACAGCGAATACTGCGAGCACAGAAACGCCCACAGTGACATGCCAGCGTCGCCGCTCCCTCATTCGTAGATCAGCGAGGCGGTTTCGCGCTCGGCGTTGAAGAGAATCCGGTACCTCGGCGGCGTCTACGTTCGTTGCTTCGATCAATCGTTCCAGGGCCAAGGTATCGTTTGACTGATCGTTCAGTAGCTCCTCGAGTTCATACACCAAACCGGATAGACGCCGTGATTCTTTCTTTCGAGCTCTTTCATCGTCGACCCACCCGAGTGCGGGTTGAACCTGTTCAAGCAATGGATCATCGTTTGTCAGCTTCGCCTTCTTAGCGATGGCGGCCCACTGGTCAGCGAGTTGCATTGCTCGGTCGAGATCGTTCTCTGAAAGCGCCTGGTCGAGCTGGGGCGCTAATTCGGTTAGTGTCTGACGAGCCTGGTTGCTCTGCAACGATACCCCGGCCTTCGTCAGCTTTTGGATGAGGGCATTCGGGACAGGAACCGACCATGAGTCTTCCTTTAAATACGCCAGCAAGTTGCGGACACGGCCAACGTCACCTTGCTTGACCGCCTGAGCCGCTTCCTGCTGGGCCTCTTTGATGGCAACTTGTTCGAAACTGTGGAGGTCTTCCTGCCAAAAGTGGGTTTGCGGATCGGCTTCGACAAGTTGACGCAGAATCGGCACGCGAACATCCATCGGTGCCCGCGAAAGATTGATTCGCCGCCAGCGAGATAGCAAATCCTCTAAGGGTGCCTGCTGAGCATAGGCCTCTTCAAGTTCCTCCGCCCGACCGATGAGAAGGCTCTCGGGCACCGGGAGATTATAGTCGCCGCACAGTTCGGCCCAAAGCGATTCGTCGCCCCCAAGATCCAAATCGGAGACCAATTCGAGAACCGGCGGCTCGCTTTCGGCTAGGTGAATGGCTTCGGTGCGGAGTCCGATACGGATTAGTTCCCCACAACGCTCCAACCGATCGTTCACCTTGGCAACGAGTTCGGCATACTCTGCAGCCTGCTGCTCTAATTTCGGTGTCCGCGTCTGATCTGTTGACTGCAACACCGATAGAATCTCTTGCGTCAACTTCTGATAACGTGACATAAAGGCCCGCTCCGAATACGGCTAGATATCTCAGAAATTTAAATTGAAAAGCCAGTTTTGGAATGAGGCTCAAACTGCTAGGCGACGACCCGATTCCTATTCCCCCTTGGACTACTCAGCACGAAATACTTCGATAGGCTCTGATTCTCGCTCTAGAGTATGGTGACTCTGCCGTGTGGTTTGTTGAGTTGGCACTTTCTGAATGGTCATGCGAATTCTTCCACCGGATACTGGGATACTCGCTGATGTCATTCTTTTGAATTCCTTGTGGTATCGTAGAAACTGTTGCTTCAATCGACGGGATCGATTTTCCTTAGTCTCGTTCACGTCCGGATCTTTGAGCAACTTCATTTGGTTGCGTTCGAATATCTCGTTCACGTCAACGTCGTGACTTACTAGAGCCTCCTTGTAGAACTCTTCTTCTACATCGTTCGAATTGAAGGCAAGATTCCCAACAATTCGTTCCTTGACCTTCTCAATGGTAGTCTTGAATTCAATCACACCATCATTCAGTTTGATCTCCAAGGAGTCATTCGCATCGGTAGATGTAAACCCTTCCATGAAATGAAGGATGTCAAAATCAAGATAGGAGGTTTCCCCATTTTCGATTTGTGAAAAGCCGGATTTCGATGTCCTTGGTATGCAAGCCTGAATCGAGCGGTCGTCGAAGAGCAACCAAGTATTCTGTAATTCCATAACTGGAACAAACATGTCTGGTTGAGAAGTCTGGACAAGCGAATATTGCGCAAAGTAGGATTTGCCGCCGTCTTTCAATGTAAGCAGAATCGGTCCACGACTAGCAGGCAAGGCATCGCCTAGATGGATACGGCGAGAATGATTCGCAACTTTCACTTCCACGAAGCACCAACGCAATTCATCGAGGAGAATGAGTCGCGACCGAATGTCGCCGTCAAGGGATGACAATGACAATTCGGCGGCCTTGCCACTCTCTGGTGGGGTAACTCCGATTTGGATTGAGTTAGTTTTTCTGTCAGCGTCCCTAGATATTTTTAGAACCCCTTTGGACACATGGGCACATGTGTATCGAACGCCTTCTGCGAGAATCGGAGTCCAAAATCCAACAATTTGAAAATCATCACTTGGTGGTATTTCCGGTATGGACGCAGAATATGCCCCTTTTTCAAGTTTATTTCGTAGGCCCGAACTAACTGCCAGACCCTCGATCACTACCGGTTTATTTTTTGATGCTATCCATGCCTCAATTTTGTCCTGTATTTCGCGATCTTTCTTCTCCTTGTCGATATTTTCTTTTTGGTCCTTCTTGGCCTTTGTAACTTTTTCCGACCAGTTGTCGTAGAGCCCTGCGTTTGAAACGTTACTCAAGAAGCTTTTGAGATGTTTCAGCTTTGACTGTAGGTCTTCCAGTTGGCCCGCTTCACTCGCATTGGTGGATCGTATCTGGATTTGATTGTTCAGCCATTTTTCGAGCACCTCAACGACCTTCTTGGAATCCTCGCTGTCTGGCGTTAAATTCTTCCATAGATCGTCCTTGAGCAATCGACTTAATTCTCCATTATTTATCAGCGTTTCGTGCAATTGTTCGATAAAGCCGTCTAGTCGCTGGACCTTTTCTATTTCATTGGGTTTAGGGAAGATTGCTTTTTGTGATTTCACCACTTGAACCGTTGAATTGCTACCTAAATTGGTCGTCTGGGATTTCTGTTCTTTGCGTGCAGTATTCTGATCAGCGCTGTCAATAGAAAGACGCAGTCCAAAGCGTGCGTGCAGAACCCAAAAGATTCCAACGATCATCACAAGGCTCACCCCGAGCAGTGAGAGCACCAGTTTCAGTACGCTACGTTTTTCGTCCGGCGCGGGCACGTCTGCGAGGCCGCGTCGGCGGCGCGTTGGGGGCGTTTTGCCGGGTGGCGTTGGAGTAGTATTCGCAGTGGCATAAGTCTCGAGCTCGATAACATCGCTATCCCCCGTCGCGGAAGCTGCTGGAACTGCCGAGGGCATGGTCGGTCGCTGAGAGCGGGGCTTGCCGGTCTTCGATTGCCCGGTGCGAGCCGCTTCAACCCAAGGTCCTGCTGGAGGTGTGCCAAGCGGTTTAGTGAGATCGATCCGCAGATCGCGAACGAAGCGACGTGATTCGTGGGCCTCTTTTGTGCCGGCCAGGACTACCCGCCAACGACAATCTACGTTTTGCAGTGTGCCGTTGAGATAAGTGGTGAAGGTTGGTTCCCAACGACGTTCCGGCGGTAGGAGCGCCAACGTTTCGGCAAAGAGACTCAGAACGTCGGTTCCTGATTCCGCCACGATGTAGACCTGCTGTTTGGAGTGCTGGTCGAGATGGTCCAACAACACACCACCCCAACCGGCATCACCTGTAAGCTGTTGCCAACGTCGACACGGAGCCGGTCGAACCGCTGGTTGTGCGGGAGCAGGCGGCGGAAGTTGCCGGACCTGACCGTCCCATGTCGTCAGCATCGACTCGGAAAGTAAAGCCGCTGCCGGACTACTGGCGGATTCACATTCCTGATCGGTCAGCACGACATGATGACAGAGCTTGTTTGTTCGGCCCGTGTAATCGCGACCCGCATCGGCAATTCTCACCAGCAGATGCAGCTTACGCCCGCTAATTGTTTGCACGAAGTGAGAACAGGCGACCGGATTAGCCGCATCACCCGGCGCGGCAAGATGTCGATAGCCGCACAGCCGTTCGAGCGAACCGACCAATGGAGCAGACATACCGGCAGTAGCGGCAACCGTACAAAACCCGCTACTGCCTGGCTTCAGTCCCTTTTCAGCCGATGTATAAATCAATTCCTGGGGCATGGCATCAGTCGCTTGATTCGGGGAGACACGAAAACATTAGAATGGGATGGGCGAGCTATAAGGAGCGTCGTCGCGGCCCAACAATCGGGACGAGTCCTTTCGTCGTTCGTGCGAGAGCGTAGAACATCGGCACCGTGACCCATTGAGGGGCAGTTTCGGCCGGACGAATCCGATCGAGGCCGGTCTCAGGATCCACTACAACGTGGGAACCAACCGCACTAGTCGGGATATATATCACTTCTTTACAGAAACTCTCTGCGGCAGCGATGATTTCCGGCGAGATCTTCAAGAGCTGTTCGCGGACCTTCGCTGAAAACTGCTCGATCGCATTCAGATCGATCCCATTCATCCGTCGCTCATTATGCACAACCGTACGAAGCGGTTCGCCTTCCGGAAAGCCACCAAGAATCGGCTCGATCCACTGGTCGGCTTTGGTCAAGACGACAATCAGCGGCCGATCATGCTGCCCACGCGAGGACAAACCGGCGTATCGTCGAACTCGGCTGGCGGCCTCTTGCAACACTGGTTCCTGCCGACTTAACACGCGTGGCTTGTCCATTAGACTTGCCGCTTGGCGGAAGCGGACATCTTGAAGCGGATCAAAGACGAACATGAGCGCTCGAGAGCGAGCAAGGTGTCGAGTCACGGGATTCGCCGCAGTGTCAGCGCCCGGTTGGAACGACTCACCAGCGTTGTCATAAAGACAAATCACACGAGCAAGGTTCTCTGCCTGTTTTGCTTGCGGATGATCATTCCGCGGCTGCAAGGTAAATAGGAATGGTCGGGCATAGATAACGTTCTGGTTTCCAAAGTTTACGGAAGCATATAAATCGCCTTGCGTTTCCGTTTTCCGAATGAGATCACCCAGCGGAATGGACTCGGCTCCACGCGAGTTTACAAACAGGGCTTCCTCGTACTCATTAAGATGTTGATTCATTTCTGGGTCAGCATCGTTAAAGGCAAGTCGAAACTCTTCCCCGACGCGTCGCCGCATTTCCCAGGTCATCGAAGCGAGATAGTAGGATTTTCCACTGCCAGGCGCACCAAAGATCGACAGGAAATGTGCAGGCATCTCGAGCGAGGCGCGTGGAATCTGTAGATGACAGTTGGGGCAGGCAAGCCGTAGGCACGGAAAACCCTTGGCATCGATTGCTTCGCCTTGAACGGTGAAACGTGTTGGCCTAAAGCGGATTGGCTGATCAGAACCAAGTTTGCTATCACCCAATAAATCGATGTGTTCTGAAACAAATAGCATCTCCTCCGGTTTAATAGTTGTCCAACAGTGTGGACAGGTCAGATTACGGAGGATGGGTGTTGTGTAGGTTATAGTCATGATAGCCCTTGAGTCACAAACCAGCCGATGAAATAACGTTTCGAATCGGTTCGTGGATCACTGCTCGATGATCTTTTTAGATGAATCAATCAGGTCGGTCGACTGACTAGCATCAAGGCGGCGGCCAATCGCGTCGATCCGACTTTGCAACTGACCAGCCATTTCCTCGAGTTTCTCGTCATCGGGATAACGCTGGGTCAGGGAATAAGCTTGTAGAAGAGTATCAAACATAGCTCGCAAATTGCCCTGTGCATTCTGCTGATTCGCCTGCCCCATGAGTTCCTCAACTGCACGAGCTGTTTCCATGGGATCGGCATCGAACGATTCACTGCGTGACTCCGCAATCGAGCGATCTTCTGACTCCGTATCGGTGCCGGAAACTGCTTCATCTTGACTCACCGGATGCATTGGAGATAACGATTTTGCTAGTAAATTTTCTGAATCGTTGGGCGGCTGTTGTTCGGACGATTCGGAGGCTTCGTCGATCGACGCCTGCTTTTCGGCTGTCGGTTCAAAATCTGTGTTTAGAATCAACCATAGGAGAACGACTAGCATCAAGCCTGTAGCAAGTCCGATAACAAGTCGACGTCGGATTGTTACCGATTCACGAAAATCGTTGGAAGGTATAGGAGGCACAACTCGAAAAACCAGCGAGAGATTTGGTGGGAAAGTAGGAGGGAGCCGGGGGAGGAGGGTGCGCTGCATTCGCGTTCTCTGATTCGACAACATACCATACGCTTAACGGCGGTCAAGAAGTAAAAGAATGTTCTACGGTATGTGCAATAAGAAGTCTGCTACATCAATCGACAACCTAGTATTTACCCGACACAATAAGAGTGCATGCACCAATCCATCTTTGTACAACAGAAGGCATTTCCGCGGCAGCCTACAGTCACACTCAAAACAGCATACTGTTTCGTATACTTTGTTTCTCGATCGAGTAGCCCGACTATTATGTTTCAGGGCTACTGAAGGAGACGGGGTGCTAGCCGTGCAACTGGAACCACCGTGGGATAGCGATAGTAGCTCACGGCTGGTAGAAGATCGGAGTACTTAAGCGGCTTACCATACCGTTCGCACTCCCTCAACACTTATAGTGACTCAAAGAGTCGCTGCGGTTTCTTTGACTGTATGTCGGCGTCGGCCGATTTAGCGGTTATTGGACAGCTCCCCAAACCTTAAAAATCTCTGTCACGGTAGTGGAACCGAAAACGCAATATCGAACCGAATGGAAGATTATTGGGTCGATCACTAATTTGCAGCTTTGAATTCCGCACAGAATTCGCGTATGAGTCGATCAACAGTTTCATAGATAGCCGATTTTAAATCCATACGCCCCACAGCCCCGAATTCGTTTGTCGCCCGCCACGTGGCAGCAAACGTGTTGCGATTCGCGTTCAAAGCGTTGAGTGATACCATTTGCCAAAATTCTAACTGTAGGCATACCCGTAAACTAAGCTGTCAGGGTTCGCTATGGTCGAAACGCTCAAGAACAGGTAGCAAGCTGCGTCTTCACTTGTTTCGATTCCAGAGAGTGGGAGTTGCCCACGTGCTCGATC
Source organism: Thalassoroseus sp. (assembly GCF_984380535.1). NCBI lineage: Bacteria > Pseudomonadati > Planctomycetota > Planctomycetia > Planctomycetales > Planctomycetaceae > Thalassoroseus > Thalassoroseus sp. The sequence continues at coordinate 4,439 of NZ_CFHRBF010000006.1, read as the reverse complement.
CACGAGACCAGCTTTACTCAAACCAGCGTGTATTCCATTGGCACGAATATCGGCAACCAATACATCAACGTTATCGAATCCTGCGAGAGACTCCGCAGAGGTAACGAACTCTACGTTACTTTTATCCGGTAAATTCGGTGCCGAGAGCCCGTCGGAAGATGACTTCGAGACCACATCAGTATCAGCAATTCTCTGAGGCTGCTTTTTTTTAAGTAGTTTTCGGACTTGCTTGGCAGGCTTAGCGAAGTTCAGATCTGCCCTTCCGTTATCATCGATGTGACGACGCCTATCACGCTCCCCTCTTTATCCATCAGCGGACCGCCGGAACTTCCAGGTCCAACAGATGCGGTGGTCTGAACTAAGTTGAATTCGGCAACCGGACGAAGCTCACTTATGATTCCCTGCGAGAACGTGTGCCGTAGACCAACGGGATTGCCGACAGCAAACGCAGCCTCGCCGACCTTCGGGAACGCTTCGCGGAGTTCAAGCACGAAGTCCGGTGCGCCCCGAACGTGCAAGATTCCGGAATGGGCGAACCATCGAGCTACCAACAGCAGCGGGAAGCCCACAAAAACTACAGGATTCACACCGTATGGTTTTCCGTCCGTCTGACCGGCCAAAAACATTTACGAGATCGTAGTTCGCCCGCAGAGGGTCATTCTCGCCGCTGACGGACGCGAGATTCGCCGTGCAGTCCCTGGTAGGCGGATGCGTTGGTGCTTGGTCACCCGAGGCGACACGGTCGTTCTGGGCGAATATGGCGATGCGTATGTGGAAGCGGTGAAGATCGAAGATTCGACGTCGAGGCGGCGAAGGTGATCACGTCCACCGCGGATTGGCTTTCGGATCGGTGCTGATGCGATACGGCGGTTGGAATTCGTCCTGATCACCCTAACGCCCAGTTTTCACTCGTACATTACATCCGTGCGTAGTACGTATTTCGTGCCGTCCGTTACTGCGACGCCCTCATGCAACAGACAGTGATTAAACACGAGAGCCTTCCCAGCTTCCGGCTTGATCTCGTGGATGACGTCAAGGCCACGTGCGTAGAATCGGGTTTCGCCGCCCGAACCAACATTCGCCAGGTACACCATGAACGTCAACAGGCTTTCGCTGCGGCCGATCCGAACTGAGCCGTCGTGATGTGGCTTAAATGATTCAGTGCCACTGTAGCGGTAGTAACGGAATCGACGATTTAGTCCAGACGCGGCCAGGCCCTCACGTCTGGCAGGTAGCATGCCTGCGGCCGTTTGCCACAATGCATCAGCAAGCGCGGGATCATCCACGATGACGCGAGAATTGTCGCGATAGTTAAGCACAACTTCGCCGCCAATCGTGAACGTCTCGTAGCCGAGAGCTTCGCTGCGGTCGATGTGTTCCTGGCAATCTTTGGCCGACATGAAGTTGTGGATCACGAAGAGGTCATCGCCTTCCAGCATTTCCAGTTCCATCGTGGCCCCGCGTCTGAACAATGAGTTGCGTGCAACCTCCCTTGTTTCTCTCTCAACAATACTCACAACGGTCATGACAGTCAATTTCTGACGTGGAAGAGAGATGCGCCGAATCCGTTGCGCGAATTGACCAAGCGATTGTTGTGCGGCAAAACATTTGAATGAAACTACTGGAACAGTTTGATTGCTTCCAAAAGTTTCTCCTTCACCGAATCTTGCTCATCGTCTTCTTCCGCGCTCGAACCTCAACCCGAACCACTTTCCAGCCGTCCAGAAGTTTGTCCCTCAAATCATGCCCACCGCCCAGGACCACAACCGCCGGCGATCTCCCAGCAGCGACGATCCGACGCACCCTGTCAACTTCCCGACGTTCCCGGTCCGTTTTGGTGAACCCGTCCCGCAGCGGAAACCCGAGCCGGAGTGGCTTGCCCTAAGGAACTGGTGTGTGTCCGGCCTTTTGGGGTCCGTTTTTTCTTGGTCTTAAGTCGTTCTCCAGCAGCCCCTTAAATTTCACACACGATTTTCCAACAAGTTCAGCTTGCAAACAAATTGAACGCACGTTTAGATAGGGTTCATTACCTATCCACACGGTCACAACACTACATGTTGGTGACATGTGTTTAGAAGTATACAGCATCGTGTGTTTTGTTTGGGCTTGTGTATGGCATTTTCGGCAACCGGTTCGACATCTGCGAAAGACACCGTCGAGCGGTTACGAAGGGAGCTTCGACAGTGGGAGCGTCCGCTTGTTCATAGCCGACAGAACGGCATTGTTTCGTCGGGTGTTGCCGTCTTAGACAATCTTCTGCCGGATTTCGGGATCGGGGCTGGTGAGCTTGTCGAATGGCAATCGGGACGCGGTTGCGGAGCAGTCTCCTTGGTGATGCTGCAGTTGCGAGCCGTACTGGATGTTCAATCCGCCGGGATGGCGATTGTCATTGACTCACCAGGGACGTTCTCCCCGATGGGGGCGGCTTTGCTGGGTGTGGACCTGAATCGCTTGATCATCATTCGTCCCCGGTCGGCGAACCAGGCTGTGTGGGTGATGGAACAATGCTTGCGATGCTCCGGCGTGGCAGCGGTCTGCGGACGTTTGGGCGCAATCTCGGAGACGTCAGCCCGTCGTCTGAAACTTGCGGCACGAACGGGGGGAGGAGTCGGGCTGTTCTTGCGGGATGAAGCCGTTGGTCTGCAACGGGCTTCGTCGTGGTCCGATGTTCGCTGGCGTGTGGAACCGGTTGCAGTGCCAGCCGATCAGAATCATTTTCGAGACGCGTTCGCTGGGAGGCGATTGCAAGTGGAACTCGTTTCTTGCCGAACCGGGAGGGCTGGCAGGACCGTAGAAATCGACATTTGCGATGAAACGGGTCTTGTGCGTGAGGCTCCCCGCGTGGCCTCTGCAACGGGTCAGAAACCTTTCCCTCTCCCTCAAAACCGACGCCGAAACAAACACTTCCAACGCACCGGATAAGACCGCTTGGGTGTTGTACGCAGTCAACGGTTCGCGTGGCGAGTGCGTGACGCATTGCTCGCGACGGGCAATTGAACTCGGTGTGCATGTCGGCATGCCTGTGACCGAGGCTCGCACACTTCTGCGACAGACTGCGAGCCGCTGGGAACGGTTCGACCCGATCGCCGATACGCACGCTCTAGGGCAACTCGCCGAATGGTGCGACCAATTCAGCCCGTGGGTGGGTATGGAATCGAGTGAGCCCGCCGATAGTTTGCTGCTCGATGTGACCGGCTGCGAACATCTTTACGACGGTGAAATGAATTTGCTCACACACCTGCAGCAAGCGTTTGAGGCTCAGAACTGGACGGTCCGGCTGGCCATTGCGGAAACGGTTGGGGCGGCGTGGGCGTTGACGCATGGAGCCGGTTCGCAAGCCGTCGCGGTCCCGCCCAGTACACAAGCCCTACGGGATGCGGTGCTGCCGTTGCCGGTCTCCGCGTTGCGGATCGACCCGCACGTTGCCGAGACACTTTGGCAACTCGGCTTGAAGACCATCGGCGATATCACTCGACTCCCGCGAGCCGATTTGCCAAGTCGGTTTGCCGTCAAAACGGTCTTGCGGTTGGATCAGGTCTTCGGCCAAGTTGCGGAATCGTTTTCCCCGATCCGCCCGGAAGGCGTCATCGAAGCCGCTGAAGCATTCGACTGGCCAATTGCCGATCGACAGACATTGCTCGTGGTCATTGAACGTCTATTGAACGAGGTTTTGGAAACCGTTCATGGAGTGCAAGCGGGCATCACGCAGTTACGGTTGCGGATTGGGCTGGAGAAACCACTCACCATTGGATTCGCCCAGCCGACCAATTTACCAAAACATTTGTTTGGCGTCATCACGTCTCGCTTGGAACGATTTCGTTTAGCCGGCCCGGTGGGATCGGTGCGGTTGCAGGTCACCGGTTTCAGTCGGTTCACGCAGCGTCAAGGACAACTCTTCGAAGACGACAACGTCAAAGCTGAACGCATTTCGAAGCGAGAACTTGGTCGGCTAATGGACCGCTTGCGGGGCCGATTGGATGAAGATCAACTGGTCCGGCCGCAACTTCAATCTGATTCCCTTCCCGAGCATGCGGCTACCTTCGAGCCGATCACGTCGCTCACTCCGAAATCCGATTCAACTACCGAGCCGATGCCCCCGGAATTTACACCGCTTTCCCGACCTTTGACAATGCTCGCCGAACCACAGGCGTTAGATGTGGTCTCGGTCTATCCAGACGGCCCACCGTTGCGTTTGCGTTGGCAACAACGAAATTACGTCGTCAATCGTTGGTGGGGGCCCGAGCGGATTGAATCGGGCTGGTGGCGGGATCAACAAGTCAAACGCGACTACTACCGCGTGGAAACAAACGATGGCCACTGGTTCTGGCTATTCCGCAACAACCGCAACGACGGCTGGTATCTGCATGGAGTTTTTGACTAGGGGCTAGGGGCTAGGGGCTAGGGGCTAGGGGCTAGGGGCTAGGGGCTAGGGGCTAGGG